>DATIER010000061.1:0-7527 GCA_035455605.1 Gaiellaceae bacterium | reverse complement strand
ACGCCGCGCGAGCCGTCGGCGTTCATCAGCACGACCGACCAGTCGCCGTCGCGCACCTTCCACGACAGCGTCTGGGTTCCCACGCCGGAGGCGGACGCGGCCCAGAACGACTGCGCCGTCGGCGGCGCTCGGGGCGCTCCGCCGGGCACGGAGAGGTAGGTCGCGCGGAACGGATCGAAGTCGACGTCCTGGACGTTCGCGTGAGCGACGTCTCCGAGGTACCTGGCGACGTCCGCCTGCGGCCCGATGCCGATGAAGAGCGTCTTCCCGGCGGAGCTCTCGCCGCGGATCCGGACCTTGCCGAACCAGCTCTCGTTCAGGACCCAGCCCTCTCCGTGGGTGTCGACCTCCAGCCGCGAGCGCGTCAACGCGTAGGTCGGCGTCTCGAACCGCTCGGTCGGCGTCGTCAGGTAGCCGTCGTCGCGCTGTGTCCGGTCGGCCCAGAGCAGGAAGCCACCGCTCGCCATCACGGCGAGCCCGAACAGGACCCCGACGACGCCGAGGACGATGAGAACGACGCGGCCTGCGCTCACTCGGGACGAGGTTGACCGATGGACCTGCGCGGCGTCAAGGGCGTCACCCCTTCGCTTCAGAAGCCAGCTCGCCGGCCCGGAAGGTGTGCGGGGGCGGCACGCTGCTTCTGCTGCCCCCGCAGGCCGCACGGATCCCTCAGCCGATCGCCTCGAGCGCGTCGCAGAACGCGGCCTGGCCCTGCTCGAGTACGTCGTGCGGGCCGTGGACGACGACGCCTCCAGGCCCGAAGCTGACCATGCCGAGGTCGTGGAACAGCAATCCGAGACCGGGGTACGTCTGCTGGTAGATCTGGCCCGTGTTTGTCTCGGTGTCCGTCGCGTAGTCGTAGCGGGTCGTCCAACTTCCCTTCAGGGTCATCGAGACGGACGGGTCGTCGGAGCGCCAGTTCGTCTCCACCCGCTTGTTCTGAACGACGTCCATGACCGGGTTCCCGGCGTTGTCGAACGTCGTCATGCCGGAGAGCTCGATCGACCCTTCCCAGACGTCGTCGAATGCGCCGCACGACGCAGCGCCGGAATACGTGAACGATTCCGTGAACCGATCGGGCGGCTTTGCGGAGGCCGTACCCGCGACCAGCAGCGCAACGCCGCAGGCCGACACGGCCGCCGTGAGGAGTCTCTTCATGCCTGCCTTCCCCTGTTCTCCCCCCGGTGGTGTCGCAGCACACGTATCACGATGCCGCGCGGCTGACAACCAGGGGCTCGCCAAGACGTAATCCGCCTGCATCGGCGGACATCGACACTTCAAGAAAGCTAGCGGCGCTCGTTGGTACCGTCGCAGGACGTGATCTTCGAGCAGCTGCTGGACGACGACCTCGGCTGCGCGTCCTACCTGATCGGCGACGAGGCAACCGGCGAGGCGGTGGCGGTCGACCCCGCGTACGCGATCGAGCCGCTGCTCGCCGCGGCGCAGCAGGCGGGCGTGCGAATCGTGCGCACCCTCGAGACGCACAACCACGCCGACCACGTCTCCGGCCACGGGCGGCTCGCGCTCGAGCACGAGGTGCCGGTCTCGATCCACGCGCTGGCCGACGTCGCGTACCCGTGCGACCCGTTCGAGGACGGCGACGAGGTCGCGGTCGGCTCGCTGACGGTGAAGGTACTGCACACGCCCGGCCACCGCCCGGAGCACTCGTGCTTCCTCGTCGAGGGCCACCTGCTGACCGGCGACTCGCTGCTGATCGGCGACGCCGCGCGGCCCGACCTCGCCGTCGAGGCGCAAGAGGGCGCCGAGGGCCTGTTCGAGTCGCTGCGGCGGCTCGCAGAGCTGCCGGACGAGACGGAGGTCGACCCCGGTCACACCGGCGGCTCGCTCTGCGGCGCCGGCCTCTCGAACGAGCGGCGCTCGACGATCGGCATGGAGCGCCTCTCGAACGAGGCGCTGCGGATCGGCGACATCCACGAGTTCGTCGCGCACTCGGCCGGGATCTCCGCGCCGCGGCCGCCGACCGTCGAGCGCGTGGTCGAGCTCAACCGCGGGCCGTTCCTCGCCGCGCAGCCGCCGCTCGAGCTGCTCGGCGAGCCGCGCGGGCAGCTGCTCGACGTTCGCTCCGCCGGGGAGCACGCGGTCGGCCACGCCCACGGCGCCGTCAACGTGCCGCTCGACGGCTCCTCGGTCGGGACGAAGACTGCGTTCGTGCTCGACCACGACTCGCCGATCACGATCCACGCGTCGTCGCCGGGGGACGCGGAGGACGCCGCCCGCCGGCTGTACGCGGTCGGGCTGCTCGGCGTCGCGGGGTACGTGCTCGAGCTGCCGACGCCGGACACCCTCCGGCCGGTCGAGATCGAGGAGCTCGAGCGGCTGCTCGAGCGGGACGCCGTCGAGGTGCTCGACGTGCGCGAGAAGGACGAGCGCGACGAGGGCTACATCCCCGGTACCCGGCACATCCCGTACCGGCTCGTACGCGCGTACCGCGACGAGCTCCGGAACGGACGGCCGGTGGTCACGATCTGCACCAGCGGCGCCCGCGCGGGCGTGGCCGCAAGCGTGCTGGCCGCCGAGGGCGTCGACGCGCGGCCGGTGCTGGACGGCGGGATCGACGACTGGCAGCGGCGCGGCCACCCGCTGACGGCGTTCAGGCGCTGCGGCTCAGGCTGAGGCCGCGAGCAGCCGCTCGCCACGCTCGACGTAGCGCTTCGCCCCGACCGAGCGGAAGAAGCCGAGCGCCTGCTGCAGCTGCAGGTCGGCCTCCGCGCGCCGGCCGGCGTCGGCGAGCCGTTCGGCGAGCCGCAGGCGCGCGAGCGCCGCGCTGCGCAGCGCGCCCATCGCCTCGAACTGCAGCGCCGCCTCCTCGAGCTCGCCGCACAGGACCTTCCGCAGCGCCCCTCTGCGCACCGTCTCGTGCGCCGGCTCGAGCGCCGCGAGGACCTCTCCGCTGCGCCCGAGCGGGTCGACGCTCCAGACGAGCTCCTCGAGGCAGTAGAGGTAGGCGCGCTCGCCCGCGGCGACGATCTCGTCTACCACGCGATTCGCCTCCTCGATCCGTCCGGCCTCGGTCAGGACGGAAGCGGAGATCGCGAGCGCGGGGAAGAGCGCCTGGGGATCCTTGATCTCGCGCGCCACGCGCACGGCCCCGGCCGCGTCGGCCAGCGCTCCGTCGACGTCCCCGCGCGCCAGCCGGATGAGCGCGCGCGTCGCGCGCACCTGCCCGTCGTGGTAGTGCGGCGACTCTGCGGACTCCGCGAGGAACTCGTCGGCGGCCGCGGCGCAGCGGCTCCAGTCGCCGAGCTCGTACGCGATCGAGATGCTGTTGCCGCGCACCCAGCGCAGCGATGCGCCGCCGCCGATCCGCGCTGCGATCTGCTCGGCCTCCGCCAGGAACGCCTCACAGGCAGGGAGGTCGCCCCGGTGGTCGGCGTCGGTCGCGAGGCCGCTGTAGGCGCGGATCGCCACCGGCAGGTAGTTGCCGGCGAGCGCCAGCCGCAGCCCTTCCTCCACGTCCTCGCGCCCGCCCTCGTCGCCGGCGCGGAACCGCTCGCCGGCGATCGTGACGAGCGCGTGCGCCCGGATCTCGTCGAGCTCCAGCTGCTCGGCCAGCGCCAGTGCCTCGCGCGCTGTCTCCAGCGCGTTCTCGCCGGCGAGCGACCGGAAGCGCGCGACCTGGCTCAGCACGCGCGCCTTCGCCGGCGACGGCGGCGCGTCGCGCACGAGCTCGTCGGCCTCGCCGAGGCGCTCGAAGCAGCGGTCGGTGTCGCCCTGCATCCAGGCGAGCTGGGCCATCAGCGAGTCGATCTCCGCCGCGCGGCCGTGGTCGCCCAAGGCCAGCGCCTCGGCGCGCGCCTGCTCGAGCGACTCGCCGCGCCCCTCCGCGTCGGCGTAGAAGAGCGTCAGCGCGAGCCGGAAGAGCAGCTCGGCCCGCTGCTCCCGCGCGCCTTCCGGCCAGAGCTCGAGCGCCGTGCGGAAGAAGCGCTCGGCGGCTGCGTAGGCGGTGAGCGCGAGCGCGCGCTCGCCCGCTTCGGCGAGCGCCGCGCGCGCCGGCTGCGCGAGCTCGTCCGTCGGCTGCCCCGCCGCGCGCGCGAGCTCGAGGGCGCTGAGGTAATGGTGGGCGAGCATCTCGGCGTGCTCCTCCGCTCCGCCGAGCGCCTCGACCCACGCGGCCGCGTGCGCGTGCTTGTCGACCCGGGCCGCGCGCGGGATCTGCGAGTACGCGACGTCGCGCAGCAGCAGGTGCAGGAACGCGTACTGGGTCTCGCCGGCGACCGACGAGCGGCGGTCGCGGCGGACGAACTGCTTGCGCTCGAGCGCGTGCAGCCGTTCCTCCAGCTCGAACAGGTCGCCGTTGTCCCCGACCGCCGCCACGGCTCCCGGCCAGAAGACCTTGCCGACCACGGCCGCGTCCTGG
This sequence comes from Gaiellaceae bacterium, assembly GCA_035455605.1. Taxonomy (GTDB): domain Bacteria; phylum Actinomycetota; class Thermoleophilia; order Gaiellales; family Gaiellaceae; genus AC-32. Next base: position 3,149 of record DATIER010000061.1, on the reverse strand, counting down.
AGCAGCTGCTTCTCCTCCGGAAGCAGCGCGTCGAGCCGCGCGCCGACGATCCCGTGAATCGACTCCGGCAGCTCGTCGCCCGCGCCCCGCTCCTCCAGCATCTGCGCGAACTGCTCCGCATATAGCGGGTTCCCGCCGACGCGCTGGAGGATGCGCGCCTGCTCCGCGGCGTCGAGCAGCTGGCGGCCGCGAAGGGAGCCGATCAACCGTGCCGCGTCCTCGTCGGTGAGCGGCGAGAGGGACAGCGTCGTCGCGTTCGGCTTCCCACCGCCCCAGTCGGGCCGGCGCTCCAGCAGCTCCGGTCGTGCGGTCGCGAGCACGAGGACCGGCACGCCGCTCGCCCAGTCGACGAGGTGGTCGACGAACTCCAGCACGCCGTCGTCGGCCCAGTGCAGGTCCTCGAAGACCGCCACGAGCAGCCGCTGCTCGGCTAGTGCCTCGAAGAAGCGCCGCCACGCGGCGAAGGCCTCCCTACGGCGGCCTCCCTCGACGGAGCTCTCTGCGCCCTCCAGCCCGACGAGCGCGGCCAGGTGCCCGCGCACCCAGTCGCCGTCCGGCCCCGGCACCAGCCCCGCGACCATGCCCTCGAGCTTCGCGCGCGTCGCCTCGGCGTCGTCGGTCTCGAGGATTCCGGCCTGCGCCTTGACGATCTCGGCGAGCGCCCAGAGGCTGATGCCTTCGCCGTAGGGAAGCGAGCGGCCCTGGCGCCAGAAGATCAGCTCCGGCTCCGCCTCGACGAGGCGCGAGAGCTCGAACAGCAGCCGCGATTTGCCGATCCCGGGCACGCCGACGAGCGTGACGAGCTGCGCCGACCGCTCCTCCCGCACGCGGGCGAGCGCGCCACGCAGGACGTCGAGCTCGCGCTCGCGCCCGACGAGCTCGGCGCGTGCCTCGTGCGGGACGTCCACGCCGACGCGCGCCCGCGCCTCCACCGCCTCCCACACGAGCAGCGGCTCCTCCTTGCCCTTCGCCTCGACCGGCTCCGCAACCCGGTAGTCGATCGCGTGCCGCGTCGCCCGGTACGTGCGCTCGCCGACGAGGATCCCGTTCACGGGCGCCGCCGACTGCAGCCGCGCGGCCGTGTTGACGACGTCGCCGGCCGCCATCCCCTCGCCCTCGGCCGGCCGGGCGCCGAGCGACACGAGCGCCTCGCCGGTGTTGACCGCAATGCGGACCTGGAGGTCCTGCTCGTCGCGCACCCAGTCGCGGATCGCGAGCGCCGCGCGCACCGCACGCTCCGGATCGTCCTCGTGCGCGACCGGCGCGCCGAACAGGGCCATCACGGCGTCGCCGATGAACTTCTCGACCGTGCCGCCGTGCCGCTCGAGCTCGGCGCGGAGCTGTGCGTAGTAGGCGGAGAGCGTGGCGCGGACGTCCTCCGGGTCGAGCCCTTCGGCGCGGGCCGTGGAGCCGACGAGGTCGGTGAAGAGGATCGTCACCACCTTCCGCTCCTCGCGTGCCGACCCGGCCGCGGGGGCGAGCGCGGCTCCGCACATCCCGCAGAAGCGGGAGCTGTCGGGATTCTCCTGGCCGCAGGCAGGACAGGTGACCATGCGCGTACGGTAAACCCGTCAGGTGAGTCGGTCGAGGACCGCCTGCGGCATGAAGCCCAGGCGGACGTACCGCTCCAGCGTCTCGCGCCAGCGGGGATCGGACTCCGCTACCGGACGCAGCCGTGCCGCCGCCTCGTCGAGGTCGCCCTGCGCGCCGGCCGCGATCGCGGCCGTGAGCGCGACCTGGTCCTCGGGCAGGCCTGCTGCGCGGGCGAGCTCGACCTCCTCGTCGAGGCTCGTCTGCGGGCCGAAGTCGCGGCGCCGGCGGTACGCGCCCGCGATCGAGTGGAGCCGGCGGAGCTCGCCGAGCGGGTCCGAGTGGTTGTCCACACGGAGGTCGAAGACCCGTTGCCACGGCTCCTCCTCGCGGTCGCCCGAGACGACCACGAGCGTGGCGCTCTCGCGGCCGCGGAAGTCGCCGCCCGCCTCCTCCGCGGCGTCGAGCGCGGCGAGCAGCCGCTCGGCGAGCGGGCCCTCGGTTGCTTCGAACGTGTCGGCCGCGGCATGCCAGACCGCGGGCGACGCGAGCATGTTTCCCTGCGCCGAGACGCCGGTGCGGTCGACGTGTCCGCAGTCGGGGATGCACGCGGTGCCGGTGTGCGCTGCCGTGCGTCCGTCGGCGGCGAGGAAGGCGACCTGGCGGAATTCCCGCTGCTCGTCTGCCTCGACCAGCCGCGCGAGCGCGTCTTCCGGCGACTCGTCCGCCGCGAGCAGGTCGAGGCCGCGCGGCCCGTAGCCGCGCTCGGTGAACGACTGGGTCGCGATCGCGCCGACGCCGGGGCGCGCCCAGGCGCAGAAGCCGACGATGAACGCGCGTGACTGGACCGCGACGCCGAGCTCGCCGCTCCGCTCGTCCCGGCCGACGATCGAGTAGGTCACGGGTGGGAAGTTACCCTGCCCGTATGGAGCCGCTGGAGGGCTTCCGGCCCGAGACCCGCGCCTGGTTCGAGCGGAACTTCGCCGCTCCGACGCCCGCGCAGGCGAAGGGCTGGCCCGCGATCGCAGCCGGCGGCCACGTCCTGATCCAAGCGCCGACCGGCTCCGGGAAGACGCTCGCGGCGTTCCTCTCCGCGATCGATCGCTTGACGCCTGAACCGAACGCGGGCCTGCGCGTCCTGTACGTCTCGCCGCTCAAGGCGCTCAACTACGACGTCGAGCGGAACCTCCGTGGGCCGCTTGCCGGCCTCCGGTCCGAGCTGCGCGTTGCCGTCCGCACCGGCGACACGCCTCAGAAGGAGCGCGCGGCGATGCTCCGCGAGCCGCCGGACATCCTGATCACCACGCCCGAGTCCCTCTTCCTCCTGCTCACCTCGCGGGCGCGGGAGCTGCTGCGCACCGTCGACACGCTGATCCTCGACGAGGTCCATGCCGTCGCGGGCACAAAGCGCGGCGCCCACCTCGCGCTCTCGGTCGAGCGGCTCGAGGCGCTCGCGGCGCAGCCCGTGCAGCGCATCGGGCTCTCGGCGACGCAGCGTCCGCTCGAGGAGATCGGCCGGTTCGTTTCGGGAGGCCGCGCGATCGAGCTCGTCGACGCCGGCGTCGCGAAGGAGCTCGATCTCGAGGTCGTCGTCCCGGTCGAGGACATGCGGGAGCCGG
>DATIER010000060.1:0-4954 GCA_035455605.1 Gaiellaceae bacterium | reverse complement strand
GTCCGTCACCTTGGCGCGGCCGTCACCGTTCAGGAGCACGTTCTGCGGCTTGACGTCGCGGTGGACGAGCCCGTGCTCGTGGGCGAAGCCGAGCGCCTGCGCGACCTGCAGGGTCAGCTCGAGCGCCGCGCGCTCCGGCAGTGGCCCCTCGCGCTCGACGAGCGTCTTCAGGTTCTCGCCGTCGACGTACTCGAAGACGATGAACTGACGCCCGTCCTGCTCGCCCCGGTCGATGACGGTGACGATGTTCGGGTGGGAGAGCTGCGCGACCGAGCGCGCCTCGCGACGGAAGCGCTCGACGTAGTCGTCGTCGACCGTGTACTGCTGGTGCAGCACCTTCAGCGCGACGTCCCGCTCCAGCAACCGGTCGTGCGCCCGGTAGACGCTCGACATGCCCCCGGTGCCGACGAGCTCCTCGAGCTCGTAGCGTCCTGCGATCAGCTCGCCGACCACAACCTCCGAATTGTGCCCGCGACGGCGCGAGCTAAGCCAGTGCGGCCTCGAGCGCCTGTTCCCAGACGTCGAGCGCCTCGTCTAGCTCCGCCTCCGAGATCACGAGCGGGACCAGCACGCGGATGCAGTTCTGGTAGATGCCCGACTTGAGCAGCAGGAGCCCGCGCTCGGCGGCGGCCTCGACCACCGCGCTCGCGACCTCGGGCGCCGGATTCTTCGACTCGCGGTCGTGCACGAGCTCGATGGCGAGCATCGCGCCGAGCCCGCGGACGTCGCCGATCGCGTCCCAGCGCGCCTGCCAGGCGAGCATGCGCGCGTGGATCGCCTCGCCGATCGCGGCCGCACGGTCGTTCAGGCCCTCCTCCTCGAAGACGTCGAGGACGGCCAGCGCGGCGGCCTGGGCGACCGGATTGCCGACGTAGGTGCCGCCGACGGCCGAGTCACCCGGAGCATCCATGATCTCCGCCTTGCCGAGCACGCCCGAGAGCGGCAGGCCGGCGGCGATCGACTTCGCGATCGTGATCAGGTCCGGTTCGACGTCGTAGTGCTCGATGCCCCACATGCGGCCGGTGCGCCCGAATCCGGTCTGGACCTCGTCGACCACGAGCACGATCCCGTTGTCGTCGCAGATCCGCCGCACGCCCTCGACGAACTCCGGCGGCGCGACGACGAAGCCGCCCTCGCCCTGCACGGGCTCGAGCACGATCGCCGCGACGGTCTCGGCGGCGACAACGGTGACGAGCGCGCGCTCGAGCGACGCCAGCGCCTCGGCTCCGCTCGGCCCGCGGTACTCGTTGGGAAACGGCACGCGGTAGACCTCGGGCGCGAAGGGCCCGAGCCCCGCCTTGTAGGGGTGCGTCTTCGAGGTCAGCGTCAGCGAGAGGAGCGTCCGGCCGTGGAAGCCGCCCTCGAAGCCGATCACGGCCGGGCGGCCGGTGTACGAGCGCGCGAACTTGACCGCGTTCTCGACGGCCTCGGTGCCGGCGTTGAAGAACGCCGCCTTGGCCGGCCTGCGCACCGGCGCGAGCTCGCAGAGGCGCTCGGCGAGCGTGACGTAGACCTCGTACGGGACGATCGTGAAGTCGGTGTGCGCGAAGCGCGTCAGCTGCTCCTGCGCGGCCGCCACCACGTGCGGGTGCGCGTGGCCGACGTTCAGGCAGCCGACGCCGCCGGTGAAGTCGAGGAACGTGTTGCCGTCGACATCCGTCAGCGTCGCGCCCTGCGCGTGCTCGGCGACGACCGGCAGGAAGATCGAGAGCGGCTCGGCGACGACGCGCTCCTTCCGCTCGAGGATCTCCTTGGACTTCGGCCCGGGGATCTCCGTCCGAAGCTCGATCGCGCGCGTCACGGCCATCGAGCTGACGATACCTCAGCGACCGGGGGACTGCATACGTGCATATCGCTCATGCAGGCGATGTACCCCGGAGCCGACTCTAGAATCGCGCCGTGGTCCTCTCCGACCGGACGATCAGGCGGTTGCTCGCGGAGGGTCGGATCGGGATCGACCCCTACGACGAGACGCTGCTCCAGCCGTCGAGCGTCGACGTCCGCGTCGACCGCTTCTTCCGCGTCTTCCACAACGCGCGCTACCCGTACATCGACGTCAAGGAGCCGCAGGAGGAGCTGACCGAACTGGTCGAGATCGACGAGCAGCGGCCGTTCATCCTCCACCCGGGCGAGTTCGTGCTCGGCTCGACGCTCGAGCGCGTCACGCTGCCCGACGATCTCGTCGCGCGGCTGGAAGGGAAGTCGTCACTGGGCCGCCTGGGCCTGCTGATCCACTCGACCGCCGGGTTCATCGACCCCGGCTGGGACGGCCACGTCACGCTCGAGCTCTCGAACGTGGCCAACCTCCCGATCACGATCTACCACGGGATGAAGATCGGCCAGCTCTCGTTCGTGCAGCTGACCGAGCCGGCCGAGACGCCGTACGGTGCGGACGCGCTCGGCTCGAAGTACCAGGGCCAGCAGGGGCCGACACCGAGCCGCTACTGGCAGAACTTCGAGCGCTAGCTAGGGGCCCAGGCGCCCGCAGGCGAGCTGCACGTCGGCGACGACCGCACCGTCGGAGCCGTTCGTGAGCCTCCAGCGCGCGCCCCCCGTGGTGGGCACGGCACCGTCCAGCTCGGTCGCGGGCGAGCGCAGCGCGTAGCCGGTGTCCAGGGAGAACCAGCCGCTCCGGCACCTGCGCTGGAGCGTCTGCGCCCCCGGTCGGAGCGGCACGCGGAACGTCGTCACCCGCACGTGCAGCTGCTCGAACGGCGAGTCCGCCGTCCGGAAGAGCGTCAGGCACCCGCCGAAGAAGACGGCCCTGCGCGCCCGCGAGCCGGAGTTGGCGACGCTGTACGAGGCGCTCGTGAGCGTCGCTGCATCGCGCCGCAGCGACAGTGACGTGCTGCCGAAGGCGAAGCCGCCGTTCGCCGGCGTCGTCCCCTTCGGGCAGGCGAGCGTCGCGGCAGCCGTCCTCCCCGGCCGCACGACGACCGTCTTCGGCTTCAGCGGCTTCAGCCGGAGCACGAACCTGGAGGCGCCGCTGCCGATCTTGCGGCAGGCGACGACGACGGTCACGCGCTGATCCCCGGTGGCCGCCGGGTTCGCGATCCGGAAGCGGTAGCCGGAGAGACCGACCGGCGCGATCGCCAGCACGGTCGTGCCGGGCGCCGGCGAGGCGATGCCCGCGCTGACCGACGTGTAGCCCGTCCGACAGGTGACGACGAAGGACGTGGTCGCGCTCGCGGGGACGGCGCGCGTCGCGGACACCGAGGGAGCGAGGACGACCTGTCGGACCGTGTCCGGTTGCGCCCGCGCGGAAGCAGCGACGAGCGCCACGCACGCCGCGGCCACCGCCATGACCGACCTGCCCATCTGCCGCAGTCCCCTCTCCGGGCCAGCGTAACGCAGTGCGACCGTAGAATCGAGCCGTGATCCTGGTCACGGGTGGGACCGGCTTCGTCGGGCCGCGCGTCGTGCACGCGCTGCGTGAGCGCGACCTGCCCGTGCGTGCGCTCGTCCGCACCCCGCGCGGGCGTTCCGCGACCACGCTCGCGGCCTGGGGCGCCGAGCTCGCACCGGGCGACATGACCGACCGCGAGAGCCTCCGGCGAGCGGTGGAGGGCGCGGACGCCGTCGTCCACCTCGTCGCCATCCGCCAGGGGGCCGACGAAGAGTTCCGGCAGGTGATGGAACAGGGGACGCGCGACCTGGTCGCCGCGGCTCAGGAGGCGGGCGTCCGCCGGTTCGTGCTGATGAGCGCGCTCGGCACGAGCGAGGAGAGCAGGGAGCTGGTGCCGTACTACCGGGCGAAGTGGGCGCAGGAGGAATTGCTCCGCAGCTCGGGGCTCGAGCACGTGATCTTCCGCCCGAGCTTCGTGTTCGGGCGCGACGGCGGGATCCTGCCGACCTTCCGGAAGCTCGCACGGCTGGCGCCGGTGACGCCGATCATCGGCTCGGGCCGTCAGCGCATCCAGCCGATCTGGGTCGACGACGTGGCCGGGTACTTCGCTCACTCGGTCGACAGGGCCGACGCGACCAACCGCACCTTCGAGCTCGGCGGCCCCGACGCCGTCAGCTGGAACGAGTTCTGGGAGCGGCTGAAGGGGACGCTCGGGCAGCGCCGGCCGAGCATCCACGTGCCCACGAAGGTGATGCGGGTGAACGCGCTGCTCACCGAGCGGCTGCCCGGGAACATCCCGCTCACGCGCGACCTGCTGACGATGCTCGAGCACGGCGACAACGTCGTCTCGAACGACGACGCCGTCCACACGTTCCGGCTGCCGCTGGTGCCGCTCGACGAGCAGCTGCGGCGCGCGGCGTAGCCGACAAAAGAAAAGGGGCCGCTCCTCGAAGCGGCCCCTGATCCGGTTACCAGCGTCGTAGTGGTAGAGGCGCTTTCCGGCCGGTGCTGGTAGTCACACCGGCGGCGCTACGGCATCGCTTGCGATGCCGTAAGAGGGTGTCGCGGCTTTGCCTTAGACACCCGCCTGGAACGCGAGCCCCCCACGCTGGCTAGGCGGTTCCCCGTAGGTCCCGGGGACGGCACCTCTACCCGCTGGTACCTCCACTGCCCGTACTTGATGAATTCACGCTCGGACCACCTCCTTTCCGCGGTGATCGCATCCTAGCGATTGACGAGGACCGCGGAGATCTCGAGACCCCGGTCGAGCGGGACGGTCACGCTCTCGAGCGTCGGGTCGGCCTGCCGCGCCCGCGAGTAGGCGCCGAGGACGTCCTCGTGCGAGAGCACGTTGTCGGCGATCACGACGGCGCCGGGCTCGAGCTTGCCGCGCGCGAGCTCGAACAGCTGCTCGTACTGCTCCTTCTCCGCATCGAGGAAGACCACGTCGAAGACGTCGTCGATCTGTGCGAGGGTGTCGAAGGCGTCCCCCGGGAGCAGCTCCGCCGTGTCCGCGAGGCCGGCCTCCTCGACATTCGCGCGCCACGCCTCGACCTTGGCCGGATCCGCCTCGAGCGAGAGGACACGGCCGCCGAGGTACCGCACCGC
>DATIER010000059.1:0-4703 GCA_035455605.1 Gaiellaceae bacterium | reverse complement strand
GTGATCGTGCGGCGCCGCAAGCTCGTGATCGGCGTCTGGATCGTGCTGACGCTGTTCGGCGCGTACTCCGCCGGCCAGGTCTCGAAGCGCTGGTTCCAGAGCTTCTCGATCCCGGGCTACTCGGCGTACGAGACGAACCAGAAGACGCTGAAGATCTTCGGGCAGGGCGAGCAGGCGCCGCTCGTGGCGGTCTTCCGCACCTCGGGCGACGTGACGAAGAAGGCCGGCATCCCGAAGGCGGTCGCGGCGGCCGCCGCGGTCAACCCGGGCTCTCGCGTCTCGTCGTACTTCTCGACCCACAGCCGCGATTACGTCTCGAAGGACGGCCGCACGACGTTCGCCGTCATCTACCCGCCGGGCACGCCGACCTTCAGCTCGTCGACGCACATCGACCAGGCGCGCGCGAAGCTCAAGGCCGCGACGCCGGCGGGCGTGCAGTCGTTCCTGACGGGACGCGACGCGATCCAGGAGGACTCGAGCGGCGGCAGCACCGGCGGCCCGAGCGTGCTCACCGAGGCGCTGATCGGCGGCGCGGGCTGTCTGGTGATCCTCTTCTTCGTCTTCGGCACGCTGCCTGCGGTGCTGATGCCGATCGTGGTCGCGGCCGCCGCGATCCTGAACACCTTCACGCTCGTCTGGGCCCTGACGTACGTCACCGACGTCTCGATCATCGTCCAGTTCCTGATCGCGCTCGTCGGCCTCGGCGTCGCGATCGACTACGCGCTGCTGATGATCTTCCGCTTCCGCGACGAGCTGCGTGAGGGCGAGGACGTCGAGACGGCGATCGTCGAGACGATGACGCACGCCGGGCGCTCGGTGATCGTCTCCGGCTCGACCGTCGCCGTCGGCCTGCTCTCGATGATCGTGCTGCCGCTGCCGTTCATCCGCTCGATCGGCATCGGCGGGCTGCTGATCCCGACCGTCTCCGTGATCGCGGCGATCACGTTGCTGCCGGCGCTGCTCGCGGTGATGGGAGCGCGGATCAACAGCGTCCGCCTGCTGCCCAAGCGGTTCGTCGACAAGGGCCATCCCGAGGACGGCCTCTGGGGCAGGTGGGCCGCCTTCGTCATGCGCAGGCCGTGGCCGGTCGCGCTCGGCGGCCTCGCGGTGGTCGGCGTGCTCGTCTTCTACGGGCTGCAGATGAACCCGAGCGAGGCCCAGGCGAAGGACATCCCGGGCAAGGGCGACGCGATCAACGGCCGCAACGCCCTTGCCGACGCAGGCATCTCCGCCGGTGTGCTGAAGCCGTTCGTCGTGCTCGTCCAGAACGGCGCCGACCGCGAGCCGATCGTGGCCAAGCTGCGCGCCGTCCCCGGCGTGGCCGGAGCGGTGGCTCCGCCCGACTGGGTCAAGGGCGACGCGAGCCTGATCGAGGCGTTTCCCGACGCCGACGGGGCGGCCAAGTCGACGCGTGGCACGATCAAACGCGTCCGCGCGGCGCTGAAGGGGACGGACGCTTCGCTCGGCGGCGTGGCGCCCGAGGACCGCGACTTCGTGGCCGCCGTCTACTCGAAGTTCCCGTACGTGCTGGCGTTCGTCGTGCTGCTGACGTTCCTGCTGCTGGCCCGCGCGGTCCGCTCGATCGTGCTGCCGATCAAGGCGGTCGCGCTGAACCTCGTCTCGCTGGCGGCCGCCTTCGGGATCATCGTGATCATCTTCCAGAACGGCCACGGCTCGGAGGCGATCTGGGGGGTGCCGGCGACGCACGCGATCATCGCCTGGATCCCGTTGATGATCTTCGCGTTCCTCTACGGGCTCTCGATGGACTACGAGGTGTTCATGCTCTCGCGCATGCGTGAGGCCTACGACGAGCTCGGCAACACGCCGGCCGCGATCTCGCTCGGGCTGGCGCGGACGGGGAAGCTGGTGACGAGCGCGGCGCTCGTGCTGATGTTCGCCTTCTTCGTGCTCTCGTCGAGCCCGGGCGTGGACGTGAAGCAGTTCGGGATCGGGCTCGCGGCCGGGATCATCTTCGACGCGACGGTGATCCGCTGCCTGCTCGTGCCGTCGCTGATGCGGCTGTTCGGCGAGTGGAACTGGTGGATGCCGGCGTTCGCGAGGAAGGCGCTGCTCGTGCGCGAGCCCGCGCCCGAGCAGCCGGCGCTCGACGCGGTCTAGACGCCCCGGTGAAGGAGCAGGTCGTGCCGGTGCTGCGCATCGACGATGCTGCCCGCGCCGTCGCCTGGTACGAGCGTCTCGGCTTCCGCAAGGAGTGGCAGCACCAGTTCGAGCCGGGCTTTCCGTGGTTCGTCTCGGTCGCGCGCGGGCCGGCGCGCATCTACCTGTCGGAGCACACGGGCGACGCGCGCCCGGACACGCTGATCCATCTCTACGTCGACGACGTCGACGCGGTCGCCGAGGAATTCGGCGTCGCGGTCGACGAGGAGGGCCTGGCGGGGCGCGAGTGCGCGCTCACGGATCCGGACGGGAACAGGTTGCGAGTCGCCACGCCGCGCGACCACGGCGTCTGACACCGTTCGTGGGAGGCCGAACCTCCTGCAAACGACATTCGTTGTGGAAAGGCCGTCACACTTCCGTTTCCGTGTCTGACACCGGGCTCGACGGGCAGCCTGGACGATGCGGGCTGCCGTCGAGGACGACGCCGCAGTCGGGGCACACGAGGTTGGCGAAGCAGGCCGCCTCGCCGCCTCCGTCCTCGTCGCAGAGGCGGCACTCGAGCGGCGTGCCGAGCCGAGCGTGGCGTTCCTCGGCGACGAGCACCCACGGCTCCGGGAAGAGCGGCGGGCGGTGGCGCACGTGCCGGCGGTGGCCGCAGTCGAGCTCGGCGACCCATTCGCCCTCTGCGTCCTGCCGGAAGGCGACGATGGTGCGCTGCATCTCGGCAGGGTAGGCCGCGGCTCGAGCGAGCCGGTCTACCCGCCGCTGATCGCGGCGATCACGTCGACACGCGAGGCGGGCTCGAGCGTGGACTCCAGCCCGCCTCGCTCGCGGTCGACGTAGACGTTGATGTGCGGTCGCAGCTTCGGCCCGGGCTCGACGAGCCGGTCGCGCATCCCCGGCCACCGCTCGTCCAGGCGGTCGATCGCCTCGTCCACCGTCGCCGCCTCGACCTCGAGCTCGCGCGGTAGCCCCGGGAAGAGCGGCGGCAGGATCGGCGGGAGGTGCAGCTCGGCCATCAGACGGTGGCGACGCTCACGGACGTGATCCCCGGGAAGAGCCCGCCGATCTGGCTCCAGCTCTCGCCCTCGTCCGTGCTCGCGTAGAGCTGCCCCGTGCTCGTCCCGAAGTAGAGGCCGGGCGTGTCGTGGTCGTCGATCGCCATCCCCTCGCGCAGCACGCCGACGTACGCGTTCTCCTGCGGCAGGCCGTCGTCGAGCCGCTGCCAGCTGGAGCCGGCGTCGCGCGTCCGCCAGACCGCCGTCTTGCCGTCCGGCATCGTGCGGCCGTGGCCGGGGTCGAGCGGGATCACGTAGAAGGTGTCGCGGTCGTGCGGGTGCGTCGCGGCCGCGAAGCCGAACTCCGTCGGCAGGCCCTCCGTGATCTCGGTCCACGTCTTGCCGCCGTCGTCGCTGCGGTGCATGCCGACGTGGTTCTGCTGGAACATCCGCTCGAAGTCGGCCGCCGGCGCCACCTTGTGGACGCAGAAGCCGATCTCCTCGTAGTCGGCCGGCCAGTCGCGGCGCAGCCCCTTGTTGCGCGGCGCCCACGTCTTCCCGCCGTCGGTCGTCTCGAACAGGCTGTAGCCCTGGACGATCACCCAGAAGCGCTGCGCGTCGTCGGGGTGCGGGATGATCGCCGAGAGGCCGAGGTGCCCGGGCGGCTGCTGCGCCGGGTCGTTCCACGACTCGCGGCCCTCCTGGCCCTCGAAGGTCGTCACGAGCGAGAACGTCTGCCCGCCGTCGGTGCTCTCGAACAGGCCGGCCGACTCGGCGCCGACGAGCAGCCGGCCGTGTACCGGCATCACGTTCGAGACCTTCGACAGCCGCAGGCCGCCGTCGCCGTCCCCGTCCGGGTATCCGAGGCCCTCGCTCGAATGCTCCCAGGTCTCGCCCAGGTCGGCGCTGCGCCAGATCGCCGAGCCGAGCCACTCGCTCGCCGCGGCGGCGTAGATCGTCCCGGAGTCGCGGTCGAGCACCGCATGGTAGACCGGCCAGCTCTCGCAGAGCGGGCCGCGGACGCTCCAGTCGCGCCGGTCGCCGCTCTCCAGCACGAACAGCCCCTTGCGCGTTCCGACGAGGAGCACGCTCTTCGACATCCCATCACCTCCGTCTCGACGGTCTTGAACCTAATAGACGGCGGGCGGCCGCGAAAGTCATCGCTCCCGCTACCGTCGTCCGGTGACGATCCGGCCGATGCTGGAGCGGCTCGCGCGAGAGCTGCCGCTGGGGGACTACCTGTACGAGCCGAAGTGGGACGGCTTCCGCTGCCTGGCGTTCCGCGAGCACGGCGAGGTCGACCTGCGCTCGCGCAACGACCGGCCGCTGGCGCACTACAGACCTTCTCGTTCGTCGAGTTCCTGACCGACCGCCTCGACTAGCAGCCGCCGCGGCTGCAGGCGCGGGCGGTCGTGCAGGGCACTGCCACCACCGCGCCGCCGAGAAGACGGGCGCCCGATGCGCCCACGCCGCTCGCCTGCGGGAACCCCGCAGACGCTCGCGAGCTGGCCGAGACGCGCCTCTGCCTCGAGCACGCGCGGCGCAATGGGCCGGGCGGCCCATCCTGGGCGGCTCGAGGCCTACGGG
>DATIER010000058.1:0-4270 GCA_035455605.1 Gaiellaceae bacterium | reverse complement strand
GCTCGGCGCGTTCCTCGGCGCCGGCAACGGCGCCGTGTTCAAGCTCGTGCCCTCCGAGTTCCCCAACGACGCCGGCGCGGCGGGCGGGCTCGTCGGCGCCGCCGGCGGCCTCGGCGGGTTCTTCCCGCCGATCTTCGTCGGGCTGGTCAAGGACGCCGAGGGCACCTACACCTACGGCTTCGTCGGGCTGCTCGTGTTCGTGGCGGTGTGCCTCGCGCTGGCGGTCTGGTTGATCCGCTCGGCGCCGCAGCAGGAGCTGCGCGGAACCACGGCGAGCCAGGCGCGCGCCTGAGGTGGCGTCGCTGCTCGAGAAGCCGCGCTTCTTCCGTGCCGCACGCTCGGCGGAGGCGTGGAGCGAGCTGGCGCCGAAGGGGCGCGAGTGGGAGCGGCTCTACCGCGAGCGCTGGGAGCACACGCGGATCGTGCGCTCGACGCACGGCGTCAACTGCACCGGCTCCTGCTCCTGGAGGGTGCACGTGAAGGACGGGATCGTCGCCTGGGAGACGCAGGAGACCGACTACCCCTCGAACGGGCCGGAGATGCCCGAGTACGAGCCGCGCGGCTGTCCGCGCGGGGCCTCGTTCTCCTGGTACCTCTACTCGCCGCTGCGCGTGAAGTACCCGTACGTGCGCGGCGTCCTGCTCGATCTGTACCGGCGCGAGCGTGAGCGCACCGGCGACCCGGTCGACGCCTGGGCGGCGGTGGTCGAGGATCCGGAGAAGGCGCGCGCGTACAAGTCGCAGCGCGGCCGCGGCGGCTTCGTCCGGGCCACCTGGGACGAGGCGGCGGAGCTGGTCGCGGCGGCCCACGTCTACACGACCAAGCGCTACGGCCCCGACCGCATCGCGGGCTTCACGCCGATCCCCGCCATGTCGATGGTCTCGTACGCCGCGGGGACGCGCTTCCTGTCGCTGATCGGCGGCGTCTGCCTCTCCTTCTACGACTGGTACGCCGACCTGCCGCCGGCCTCGCCGCAGATCTGGGGCGACCAGACCGACGTGCCCGAGTCGGCGGACTGGTGGAACGCGAGCTACGTGATCATCTGGGGGACGAACATCCCGCAGACGCGCACGCCCGACGCGCACTTCATGGTCGAGGCGCGCTACCGCGGGCAGAAGGTCGTGGTCGTCTCGCCGGACTACGCGGGCCACACGAAGTTCGCCGACCACTGGCTCGCCGCGCAGCCCGGGTCGGACGGTGCGCTGGCGCTCGCGATGGCGCACGTGATCTTCCGGGAGTTCCACGTCGAGCGGCGCGTGCCGTACTTCGACGAGTACGTGCGGCGCTACACCGACCTGCCGTGCCTCGTGACGCTGGAGCAGCGGGGGGACGCCTACGTCGCGGGCCGGATGCTGCGCGCCTCCGACCTCGGCTACGAGAGCGAGCACGCGGACTGGAAGACGGTGGTGCTCGACGAGGAGAAGGGGCGGCCGGCGGTGCCGCAGGGCTCGATCGGCTTCCGCTGGGGCGAGCAGGGGCTCGGCCGCTGGAACCTCGAGCTCGGCGACCTGCGGCCTGCGCTCTCGCTCCTCGACCACGCCGAGCAGCTGGTGGAGGTCGACCTGCCGCGCTTCGACGTCGGCGAGGGCGAGTCCGGCTCGTCGCTGCGCCGCGGCGTCCCGGCGGTGCGCATGGGCGGGCAGCTGGTGACGACCGTCTTCGACCTGCTCGCGGCGCAGCTCGGCGTCCGCCGCGGCGAGCTCCCGGGCGAGTGGCCGGCCGGCTACGACGACCCGCAGCCGTACACGCCGGCGTGGCAGGAGGCGTACACGGGGGTCGACCGCAAGCTCGTCACGCGCGTCGCGCGCGAGTTCGCGCGCAACGCGGAGCGCTCGCGCGGCCGCTCGCTGATCATGATGGGCGGCGGCACCAACCACTGGTACCACTCGGATCAGATCTACCGCTCGATGCTGACGCTGGTGCTGCTCTGCGGCTGCCAGGGCGTGAACGGCGGCGGCTGGGCGCACTACGTGGGTCAGGAGAAGGTGCGGCCGATCACCGGCTGGTCGACGCTCGCCTTCGCCGGCGACTGGGTGCGGCCGCCGCGCTTCCAGCCGACCACGCCCTACTGGTTCCTGATGAGCGACCAATGGCGCTACCAGCGCACCCGCGCCGGCGAGTTCGCGTCGGTGCTCGGGCGGGGGACGCTGAAAGACATGCACCTCGCCGACTGCGTCGCGCTCTCGGCGCGACTGGGCTGGATGCCGATGTACCCGGGCTTCGACCGCAACCCGCTCGACCTGGCCGACGACGCGGCGGCGAGCGGGTCGAACCCCGCGGACTACGTCGTGCGCGAGCTGCAGGAACGGCGGCTCCGGTTCGCCTACGAGGACCCCGACGCGCCCGAGAACCACCCGCGCATCCTCACCCTCTGGCGCGCGAACCTGCTCGGCTCCTCCAGCAAGGGGCACGAGTACTTCCTGCGCCACGTGCTGGGCGTCGAGCAGGACGCGATCCGCAACGAGGAGGCCCCGCCCGAGCTGCGGACGAGGGACGTCGTCTGGCGCGATGAGGCGCCGGTCGGCAAGTTCGACCTGTTCACGACGATCGACTTCCGCATGAACGGCTCCGCCCTGTACAGCGACGTCGTGCTCCCGGCGGCGACCTGGTACGAGAAGCACGACCTCTCCTCGACCGACCTGCACCCGTTCGTGCACTCCTTCAACGAGGCCGTGCCGCCGCCCTGGGAGACGCGAACCGACCACGCGATCTTCAGGCGGATCGCCGAGGAGTTCTCGCGGCTGGCCGGGAAGCACCTCGGAGTGCGGCGCGACCTGGTCGCCGCGTCGCTGCTGCACGACACCGAGGACGAGCTCGCCCAGCCGCTCGGCGAGGTGCTCGACTGGCGCGCAGGGGAGTGCGACCCGATCCCGGGCAAGACGATGCCGAAGCTGCTCGTGGTCGAGCGCGACTACCCCGCGGTCGCGGAGAAGTGGGCCGCCCTCGGGCCGCTCGTCGAGGACCCCGGCGTGCAGGCGAAGGGCGTCAGCTGGAAGCCGCTCGCGGAGGTGCAGGATCTCCGCGCGCGCAACGGGACGGTCCCCTCTGGGCCGGCGGCGGGCAGGCCGTCGCTCGCCCGCGACGTCGACTGGTGCGAGGCGATCCTCGCGCTCTCGTCGGTGACGAACGGCCGGCTAGCGGTCGAGGGCTTCCGGCACCTGGAGGAGCGGGTCGGCCGACCGCTCGTCGACCTGGTCGAGGAGCGCGCGGACGAGCGGATCACCTTCGCCGACACGCAGGTGCAGCCGCGCAAGGTGCTCGCCTCGCCGGAGTGGTCCGGCACCGAGTCGCGCACGCGCCGCTACTCGCCGTTCACGATCAACGTCGACCGGCTCGTCCCCTGGCGGACGCTCTCGGGCCGGCAGCACTTCTACGTCGACCACGAGTGGATCCGGGAGTTCGGCGAGGCGCTGCCCATCTTCCGGCCGCCGATGGACGTGCTGCGCCACGTCGGCGAGCAGCGCTCGGGCGCCGAGCGGCCAGAGGTGCACCTGCGCTTCCTGACGCCGCACTCGAAATGGTCGATCCACTCCGAGTACCAGGACAACCTGACCATGCTGACGCTCTTCCGCGGCGGGCCGACGCTCTGGCTGTCGGTCGAGGACGCCGCGACGGCGCAGGTCGTCGACAACGACTGGGTCGAGGTCTTCAACCGCAACGGCGTGATCGCCTGTCGCGCCGTCGTCTCGCACCGCATCCCGAGGGGGGTCTCGCTGATGTACCACTCGCAGGACCGGCACGTGAACGTCCCGCTGACCGAGCTTTCCGGGACGCGCGGCGGCACGGACAACTCGGTCACGCGCATCTCGATCAAGCCGACGCTGCTGATCGGCGGCTACGCCCAGCTCTCCTACGGCTTCAACTACTACGGGCCCACCGGCTCGCAGCGCGACGAGGTCGTGCTCGTGCGCAAGCTGGAGCGGGAGATCGTCTACTGATGCGAGTCCGCGCGCAGATCTCGATGGTGATGAACCTCGACAAGTGCATCGGCTGCCACACCTGCTCGGTCACGTGCAAGAACGTCTGGACGAACCGCCGCGGCGCCGAGTACATGTGGTTCAACGACGTCGAGACCAAGCCCGGCATCGGCTACCCGAGGCGCTGGGAGGACCAGGAGAGATGGCGCGGGGGCTGGGAGCTCGACCGGCGCGGGAAGCTGCGTCTGAAGGCCGGCGGGAAGCTCCGGAAGCTGGCGAACATCTTCTTCAACCCCGACCTCCCGCTGATGGACGACTACTACGAGCCGTGGACCTACGACTACGAGCACCTG
>DATIER010000057.1:0-12847 GCA_035455605.1 Gaiellaceae bacterium | reverse complement strand
CGCGAGCAGCGACCCGTTCGACCCCTCGAGCCGCGCGCGCACGAAGTTCATCGCGGGCGAGCCGATGAAGCCGGCCACGAACACGTCGGCAGGCTTCGCGTACAGCGTCTGCGGCGTGTCGATCTGGATCACGCGGCCGTCACGCATCACGGCGACCCGGTCGCCCATCGTCATCGCCTCGACCTGGTCGTGCGTGACGTACATGGTCGTCGTGCCGAGGTCGTTCTGGAGACGCTGGATCTCGGCGCGCATCTGGACACGGAGCTTGGCGTCCAGGTTCGAGAGCGGCTCGTCCATCAGGAACGCCGCCGGGTCGCGCACGATCGCGCGGCCCATCGCGACCCGCTGGCGCTGGCCACCGGAGAGCTGGGCGGGCTTGCGGTCGAGCAGCTCCGTCAGCGCGAGCTTGTCGGCGGCCGCCTCGACGCGCTCCCGGATCTCGGCCTTCGGGCGGTGCCGCAGCCGTAGGCCGAAGCCGATGTTCTCCCGCACCGTCATGTGCGGGTAGAGCGCGTAGCTCTGGAAGACCATCGCGATGTCGCGGTCCATCGGGTGAAGGCCGTTGACGACCCGCCCACCGATCCGGATCTCGCCGTCGCTCAGCTCCTCCAGGCCGGCCGCGAGGCGGAGCACCGTCGTCTTGCCGGAGCCGGACGGGCCGACCAGCACCAGCAGCTCGCCGTCGGCGATCTCGAGGTCGACGCGGTCGACGGCGACCGTGCCGCCGGGAAAGACCTTGGTGACGCCTGCGAGCGTGACGCTCCCCATCGCTCAGCCTCCGTTCGCGTGTCGTGCGATCAGGTCGCGGTACCAGAGCGCGCTGCGCTTGGGGACGCGGCGCAGGTCGTCGAAGTCGACCGCGACGATCCCGAAGCGGCTGTCGTAGCCGTGCTCCCACTCGAAGTTGTCGAGCAGCGACCACACGTAGTAGCCGCGGACGTCGACGCCCTCGTCGACCGCGCGCTCGACCGCGGCGATGTGGCCGCGCAGGTACTCGACGCGCTCCGGGTCCTCGACGACCGAGTGCCCGTCCACCGGCGGGTCGTCGAACGAGGCGCCGTTCTCCGTGATCACGAGCGGGACGGGGCCGTAGTCGCGCCGCAGCCGCAGCAGCAGCGCGGTCAGGGCGCTCGGCTCGACCGTCCAGCCCATCGCCGTCCGCGGCCCCTCCGCGCGAGCCTCCCGGACGCCGAGCGGCCCTTCGCCCGGGAGCGCCACGGCCGGTTGGTAGAAGTTGACGCCGAGGAAGTCGATCGGCGCGGCGATCTCGTCGAGGTCGCCGTCCTGCAGGAAGTCGAGCGGCCCGACCCGCTCCGCGTACAGCTCGACCATGTCGGGCGGATACGAGCCCCTGAGCACGGGGTCGAGGAACCAGCGGTTGCGGTGCCCGTCGAGGCGGCGAGCGGCGTCCGGCTCGCCCGAGACCTGCGTCAGGTCGAGCGTGATCCCGAGCTCGCCGGCGCCGCCGCCCTCGCGGTACGCCCGCGCCGCGCGCCCGTGGGAGAGGAGCACGTGGTGCGCGGCCGCGAGGGCGGCGCGCCAGTCCTTGATGCCCGGCGCCTTCACGCCGATGCCGTAGCCGAGGAACGAGGTCACCCACGGCTCGTTGTGGGTGACCCACGCGTCGACGCGGTCGTCGAGCGCGTCGAAGACGAGCTGCGCGTACTCCGTGAAGCGGTCGACGACGTCGCGCGAGACCCACCCGCCCTCGTCCTGCAGTCGCTGCGGCAGGTCCCAGTGGTAGAGCGTCGCGAGCGGCGCGATCCCGCGCTCGAGCAGCCCGTCGACGAGCCGGCGGTAGAAGTCGAGGCCCTTCGGGTTCGCCGGGCCGCGGCCGTCCGGCTGGACGCGCGGCCAGGCGATCGAGAAGCGGTAGCCGCCGAGGCCGAGCGAGCTCATCAGGTCGAGGTCGTCCGGCCAGCGGTGGTAGTGGTCGCACGCGACGTCGCCCGTGTCGCCGTTCGCGACCTTGCCGGGCGTGTGGCAGAAGCGGTCCCAGATCGACTCGCCGCGCCCGTCCGCGTGCGTCGCGCCCTCGATCTGGAAGGCGGCGGTCGCGGCGCCCCAGATGAACTCGCGCGGGAACACCGCTACCCCTTCACCGCCCCGCGCATGATCCCGCCGATGATGTGCCGGCCGAGGACGAGGAAGACGGCCAGCAGCGGCAGGATCGAGACGAACGTCCCGGTCAGGACGAGCGCGTAGTCCTGGACGTAGCCGCTCGCGAGCGTCGACACCGCGACCTGGACGGTCGGGTTCCGCGGGCTCAGGACGACGAGCGGCCAGAAGAAGTCGTTCCAGGTCGTCATGAACGTCAGCAGCCCGAGCACGGCCGCGACCGGGCGCACGGCAGGCCAGATCACGTGCCGGAAGACGCCGAACGTGTAGCAGCCGTCGACGGTCGCGGCGTCGATCAGCTCGTTCGGCACCGACCCGGCGATGTACTGCCGCATCAGGAAGACGCCGAACGCCGACGCGAGGTTGGGCGCGATCACGGCCATCAGGTGGTTCGTCCAGCCGAGGTGGATCATCTCGATGTAGAGCGGGATCACGCCGAGCTGGACGGGCACGAGCATCGTCGCGATCACCGTCACGAACAGGAACTTCTGGCCCCGGAAGCGGAGCTTCGCGAAGGCGAAGCCGGCGAGCGCGCTGAAGAAGACGACGGACGCCGTGACGACGAAGGCGACGATGGCCGAGTTCCCGAGCGCGGTCCAGAAGTCGACGTTCACCTCGCCCGAGTCGAACAGCCGGTGCAGGTTGTGCCAGAGCTGGTTCCCCGGCGTCAGCACCGGCGGGTAGGCCGCGACCGCCGCGTTGTCGTGCGACGCTACGACCAGCGACCAGTAGAGCGGGAACGCCGACGCCGCCGCGACGACGATCAGGAAGACGTAGGTCAACGGCCCGGCGGCCCCCAGCTTCCTCGACAGCGGGCGGCGGCGGCCGCGGAGACGTGCGTGCTCGGCGACGGTCGCCATCAGGCCTCCGCCGATCGGATCCGCCGGACGATCAGGTAGTTCACGAGCGAGATGACCGCGATCAGCAGGAACAGTGCCCAGCCGATCGCGGCCGCGTAGCCGAAGTCGAACTGCGTGCCGGCGAAGGCCTTCTCGTAGAGGTACATCACGACGGTCTGGTACTGACGCGCCGAGCCGCCGGTCGCGCCCTGCTTGAGCGGCTCGAACAGGTACGGCTCCGTGAAGAGCTGCAGCCCGCCGATCGTCGACACGATCACGGTGAAGATGATCGTCGGGCGCAGCAGCGGGACGGTCACGTGGCGGAACTGCTTCCACGGCTTCGCGCCGTCGATCGCCGCGGCCTCGTAGAGCTCGTCGGGGATGCCCTGCATCGCGGCGAGGTAGATCAGCGCGTTGTAGCCGGCCCAGCGCCAGGTGACCATCACCGAGAGCGCGATCCACGACGAGAGCCGCCCCGCTTCCCAGTTGACGGCGGGAATCCCGAACAGGCCGAGCACGTAGTTGACGAGGCCGTAGTCGTGCGAGAAGAGCTGCGTGAAGATGAGCGCGACAGCGACGAGCGACGTCACCTGCGGCAGCAGGACGAACATCCGGAAGAACGTGCGCGCGCGCAGCTTCGTGTTCAGCACGTACGCGAGGAAGAGCGCGAACGCGAGCTGCGGGATCGTCGAGATGAGGAAGATCCCGAGCGTGTTCTCGACGGCGTTCCAGAAGTACGAGTCGTGGATGAGCGCCGTGAAGTTGGCGAGCCCGACGAAGCTCCAGCTCGGGTCGAGCAGCGTCCGGTCGGTGAGCGCGACCCAGGCCGTGTAGCCGAGGGGGAACAGCCCGAAGGCACCGAAGAGGACGAAGAACGGCGAGACGTAGAGGTACGGCGCCGCCCTGGAGTCGAGCCGGTGCAGCCTGCTGCGGAGCAGGCGGCGCGAGCGCCCGCGGACCGGAGCCTCCACAGCGGTCTGTTCGCTCACGCCTGCCTCACTTCCTTCGGCGCCTGCTGGTGAGGGGGCCCGGCTCGAGCCGAGGGCGGGCTCGAGCCGGGCGTGACCTCACCGTCGGGGCAAACCGCCTAGGCGACCGACTTGACGTCCTTCAGGAACTGCTTCCAGGACGCGCCCGGGCTCTGCTTGTGCTGCTCGACGCGCTGGATCGCGTTCGAGACCGCGGTCTGGATATCGCCCTGGTGCGGCCCCAGGATCTGCTTCTTCAGCTTCATCGCGGAGCTGCCAAAGATCTGGCCGACCGGGGCGTTGCTGAAGAACGGGTTCTTGAAGCCGAGCACTGCCCTGCTCTTCAGCAGCTTCGGCTGGCTCGGCAGGTTCCCCGTCTGCTTGAAGATGTACGCCTCGGACGCCGGCGAGGTCAGGAACTTCGCCAGGTCGTAGGCCTCCTTCGTGTGGGCGCCCTGCTTCGGGACGGTCAGGAACGAGCCGCCCCAGTTGCCGCCGCCGCCCGGGACGGCCGCGATGTCCCACTTGCCCTTCGTCTTCGGCGCCTGTCCCTGGATGTAGCCCATCATCCACGCGGGGCAGGTGACCGTCGCGAAGGTCCCCTTCTTGTAGCCGGTGTTCCAGTCGTTCGAGAACGCGGCGAGGCCCGCGCTCTCCTTCGCCTGGACGCCCTGCATGGTCACGTTCCACGCGGACTTCACCTTCGGGTTCGAGCCGACGATCACCTTGCCGTGCGAGTCGTAGTAGGCCGGGTTCAGCTGGCCGATGATCGCGTTGAACACGTTGCTGCCGGAGTCGAAGAAGTGGACGTTCTTCGGTGCGCGCTGCTCGAAGCGCTTGCCCACGGCCATGTACTGCTGCCAGGTCGGCCACAGCTTCGAGACCGCCGCGCGGCTGGTGGGCAGGCCCGCCTTCGCGAACAGGTCCTTGCGGTAGCAGATCGCAAGGCTGCCGACGTCGGTGCCGAGGCCGATCTGGGCGCCGTTCGGCGCGATCGACTGCTGCCACTTCCAGCTCAGCCACTGGTTCTGCAGCGAGCCGGCTCCCAGCTTCTTGAGGTTCACGAACAGGTTCGGCTGCGACTTGAACTGCGCGATGAACCCGACCTCGACCGACTCGATGTCGTCGGCGCCGGAGCCGACCGCGAGGTGCTTCGCCAGGTTCGCGTGGTGGTCGGCGTAGCTCTCGATGTCTTCCTTGATGTCGATGTTCGGGTGCGTCGCCTCGTACTTCGTGTAGAGGTCGTGGTAGCCGAAGTCGCCGAACAGGCCGACCCGGAGCGTGATCGTGTCCCGCCGGCTCCCCGAGGCCGTGCTCGCCACCACGGCGGTGGCGACCAGCCCGACGACCACGAGCAGCGCTGCAACGCTCGAGGCGCGGCGCCGCGGGGTCTTCAGGAACGTCTTCATCTCTGCTGCTGCCTCCCTTTGCGAGATTCCGTGACTCGACTGCCCCGCGGCTGCGGCTCGTTCGCGCGCCGCCGCCGATCCTGCTACCCCACCTCCTTGCTCGTGAGCGTCCGTTCCCTCGGCGCTCGCTGGCCACCGGATGAAGCCCTGACCACGAGCCGGGTCGGCACGAGCTCGCGCGCCGGCGCCGCCTCGGGGTCCTCGATCATGCGGGCGAGCCCGACGGCGGCGGCCTCGCCCAGCGCGTGCATGTCCTGCCTCACGGTCGTGAGCTGCGGCTGGATCAGCGACGCGAGGCCGATGTCGTCGAACCCGACGACGGCCACGTCCGCCGGCACGCCCACGCCGAGCTCGTTCGCCGCGCGCAGCGCGCCGGCCGCCATCAGGTCGCTCGCGGCGAAGATCGCCGTCGGCGGCTCGTCCAGCTCGAGCAGCCGCCGCGTGCCGCGGTAGCCGCTCTCGTCGTAGAAGTCTCCCTCGACCACGTACTCGTCGCGGAGCGCCAGCCCGAGGGCCGCGAGCTCGCTGCGGTAGCCCTCGAGCCGGTCGTCGCCGGGGGCGGTGCCGAGCGTGCCGGTGATGGTCGCGATCCGCTCGTGCCCGAGCCCGTGGAGGTGCCGCACCGCCAGGCGCGCGCCATCCTCGTTCTCGGACATGACGAACCCGGTGCGCGGCCCGCCGAGGTCGGCGTCGACGACGATGCACGGCAGGTTCGAGGCCGCGAGCCGCGCGATCTGCGGGTCGCGCCCGTCGAAGCCGAGCACGACCGCGCCGTCGACGCCGTGGTGGCCGGCGCGGCGCAGGTAGGAGTGGGTGCCGCCGAAGCCGTTGCCCGGCTCGTCGCTCGCGAACAGCAGCAGGTCGTAGCCGCGCGCGCCCGCGCCGTGCTTGAGCCCGACCAGCACCTCCTGGAAGAACGGGTGCAGCAGGTCCGGATGCCCGGGGCCGGTGTCGAGGATCACGCCGACGACGTGCGAGCGGCGGCTGACGAGCGTGCGCGCCGCGGCGCTGGGGGTGTAGTCGAGCTGCTGCGCGAGCGCGAGGATCCGCTTCCGCGTCGACTCGCTCACCTCCGGCGAGCCGTTCAGGGCGCGCGAGACGGTGGCCACCGAGACGCCTGATTTCGCTGCGAGCTGCTGGATCGTCGTCATCTTCGGAAACGTTTTCGGAGCCGAATGCGCGCGAGCGTAAACGTTTCCGGAGATGCTGTCAAGAGCCTCGCGCGGCTCCGTACCTACTACGGAGCCGGTGCCGCGGCTTCACGGATGGTCGCGCCGGAGCGGGGCGCAAAGGTTCTCCGGTGGAGGTCGAGCACACGATCGGGTACGCGGTCGCAGACGTGAGCGGCGCGCCGCTCGGTCACGTCGAGTCGCCGCTCTACGGCACGGGGCCCGACCACGCCGACGCCGTCGCGGTGCGCTCGGACGGGCTCCTCCACCGGCACTTCATCGTGCCGAAGACCGCGATCGCGGCCGTCGACGACGTCAGGCACGTGCTCGCGCTCAGCCTCGAGCGCCGGCAGCTGACGCGCTTCCTCTAGCGGCGGCGCGACCGCGCGTCAGCGCGAGAACGACACGAGCTCGTTGCGCTCGTTGCCGCCCTTGACGGTCTGCTCGAGCACGGTGCCGATCCCGCGCGCGTAGAACTTGTGATCGAGGACGCCCGGCTCGAGCGGCGTCCACTCCTTCGTCAGCAGCGCGTCGCCGAAGCTCTCGAACGGCACCGTCACCCGCTCGCCGAGCCGCAGCACCTGGAAGTGGTCCTCGGCCTCGCCCTTGAGGTACTCCTGGCGCGCCGACTGCCCGGCCCGCGGATGCGCGTACATGAAGATGCCGGGCTTCGCGCCGTCCTTGCCCGCGAGCCAGCTGCCCGAGGTGTCCTTGACCTTGCCGTCGCGATCGAGCTCGGCGGTGTCCTCGCCGAAGTACCAGACGTTGCCGTCGCGGTCCTGCGAGTAGTAGTCGGTCGTCCGCTCCTCGAGCCGGCCGCGGAGGTAGAGCAGGTCGGAGACGGCGACGGTCCGCGCGCCGTCGATCGTGCGGGTGCGGCGCGTGACGGTCATCACCTCGCGCGAGGGCTGGCCGTCCTTGACGCCGCGGTAGCGGTAGACGGAGCCGGAACGGAGCGGGAACCACGCGTTGGTCACGCGCGCGCTGAAGCCGTTGCGCGTGCCGGAGCCGCCGCAGCCGGCCGCGAGCGCCACGACAACGAGCGCGGCGAGCGCCGCCCGCATCAGCCCGAGCCGTGGACGCGCTCGAGCCCGTCGTCCGGGAGCGTCTCCCAGCTCGCGACCGAGCGGGTGTGGATGTGCTTCCGCGGCGCGCCCGGAAGCGGGTGGTCGATGGCCGGCAGCCGCACGCTCGCCTCGTCCGACTCCGGCCAGCCGCCGCCGAAGAGGTTCGAGCCGCACACGGAGCAGAAGGTCTTCGCGCTCCCTTCCTCCGGCTGGTACGTCCGCAGCAGCTCCATCCCCTCGAGGATCTCCACCTCGTCGCTGCGCACGCGGCCGTTCGCGGTGCCGACGCCGCCCGACAGCTTCTTGCACGTCGTGCAGTGGCAGAAGGAGCGCGGCTCGAACGTGTCCGGCACCTCGAACCTGACTCCCCCGCACTGGCAGCTCCCGCGCAGCGGCACGACCCGAGCCTATCGTGCCGGGATGGAGCCGCCGGCCGGGCTGGTCTACCGAGAAGCGCTGCTCACCGAGGTCGAGGAGCAGGAGCTGCTCGATGTGGTAAAAGGGCTCGACTTCGAGGAGATCCGCCTGCACGGCGTCGTCGCCCGGCGGACGGCGAAGCACTACGGCGTCGACTACGACTACGCCTCGCGGACGCCCGTCGAGACCGCCGACCCGGTTCCGGGCTGGCTCGAGCCGGTGCGGGAGAAGGCCGCCGCGCTCGCGGGCGTGCGGCCCGAGGCGATGGTCGAGGCGCTCGTGCAGCGGTACCCCGAGGGCGCGCCGATCGGCTGGCACCGCGACGCGCCGGCCTTCGAGCTCGTGGCGGGGGTCTCGTTGCTCTCGCCCGCGCGCATGCGCTTCCGCCGCGGCCGGAAGGGCGAGCGGGAGATGTGGGAGCTCGAGCTCGCCCCGCGGTCCGGGTACGTGCTCGCGGGCGAATCGCGCTGGAAGTGGGAGCACCACGTGCCGCCGGCGAAGGCGCTGCGCTACTCGATCACCTTCAGGACTCTGCGAGGATCACGCACATGAAGACGCGCGCCGCCGTGCTCGAGCGCTTCGGCGAGCCGCTCGAGGTGCAGGAGCTCGACCTGGCCGAGCCGCGCGCCGGCGAGGCGCTCGTGCGACTCGAGGCCTGCGGCGTGTGCCACACCGACCTGTTCACGGCGTCGGGCGCCGATCCCTCGGGCTACTCGCCGACGGTGCTCGGCCACGAAGGCGCCGGCGTGGTCGAGGCGGTCGGCGAGGGCGTCCGCGACGTCGCCGTCGGAGACCACGTCGTCACGCTCTTCTCGCCCCAGTGCCGCGAGTGCGAGCACTGCCGCGACCCGCGCACGAACCTGTGCACGGCGATCCGCGAGCAGCAGGGGTTGGGCCACCTGCCCGACGGGACGACGAGGCTCTCGCGCGACGGCGAGCCGATCCGGCACTTCATGGGCTGCTCGACGTTCGCCGAGTACGCGGTCCTACCCGAGATCGCGCTCGCGAAGGTCTCGCCGGAGGCACCGCTGGACCGCGCCTGCCTCTTCGCGTGCGGGCTCTCGACGGGCCTCGGGGCGGCCATGAACACCGCACGCGTCGAGCCGGGGGCGGCCTGCGTCGTCTTCGGCGCCGGCATGGTCGGCCTCGGCGCGGTCGCCGGGTGCCGGCTGCTGGGCGCGGAGCGGATCGTCTGCGTCGACCTCTCGGAGGAGCGGCTCGCGCTGGCGCGGGGGCAGGGCGCGACCGACACGCTGGTCGGCGGGCCCGACGGCGTCGAGCGGGTGCTCGAGCTCGTGGGGCCGCTCGGCGCCGACTACACCTTCGAGGCGACCGGGAACGTCGCCGTGATGAGGCAGGCCGTCGAGACCGCGCGCATGGGCTGGGGCCTCGCGACGATGTGCGGCGTCGCCGGCAAGGGCGAGGTGCTCGAGGTGGTGCCGCGCTTCCTGATCACCGGCCGGCGCGTCGCGGGCTCGTCGTTCGGCGGCTGCAAGGGCCGCGACCAGGTGCCGCAGCTCGTCGACCGCTGGCTCGGCGGCGAGATCGACGTCGAGCCGTTCGTCTCGCACCGGCTCACCCTCGACGAGGTCAACCGTGGGTTCGAGCTGATGGAGGCCCAGGACGGCATCCGCAGCGTGATCGCCTTCGGCTAGTCGCCGGCTCACTGCCGTCACCGTGTCTGACACCGCCGAGGTGCCGGGATCGCGCGTGCCGAGCGGAGGCTGTGGAACGTTCGTGATGCTTACGGCACGCGTCTGACACCGGGGCCGAGCGCCTGGCGAATCGCCTCGAGCGTGTGCTCGAACGCCGGTGCCTGCGGGTCGATCAGCTCGAAGTGGCCGACGCCTTCGAGCGTGACGAGCTCGGCCTCGTCCCGCGCCGTTTCGACGTAGCGGAGGCTCATCTCGTACGGCACGTCGTCGTCCGCGGTGCCGTGGATCACGAGCTGCCGGACGCCGAGCGGGAGCAGCTCGAGCGGGGACCCGTCCGAGAAGTGCTCCGGCGCCATGAAGCGGGCGGGAGCGCTGTGCGGCCCGCGACGCCCCGCCGCATCGCGGACGTCGCTGACCGGCGCGAGGGCGACGACCGGCAGCTGCGCGTGCTTCGCCGCCCAGAGCGCGAGCTGCCCGCCGGCCGAGTGCCCTACGAGCACAACGCGCCCGTCGTGCGCGAACGGCAGCTGCGCGACGTGGGCCAGCGCTCGCTTCAGATCCTCGCGCGGGCCCGGCCACTCGCCGCCGGGAACACCCACGCAGCGGTACTCGAGGTTCCAGCTCGCGATCCCGCCGGCCGCGAGCGCGCGACAGAGCTCGCCGGTGTGGATCAGGTTGTAGGTCGCCTGCCAGTAGCCGCCGTGGAGGACGACGGCTAGCGGGAACGGGCCGGCGCCGGCCGGCACGCGCAGATCGCCGAACTGCAGCGGCTCCGGGCCGTACGCGATCCGCGCGTCGGCCGCCGGCGGCGGCGGGTCGGTCAGGATGTCGGCCGAGTCGCGCACCGCTCGACCTTACGCCACCACCAGGGACTGTCCCTCGCGCCCGGGCGGAGGGGCCATGGCCTCTGCAACGAAGGGGTGACGTTTCGTCCACAGCCGGCACCGGCCGCCCCAGGAGCGGCGACGATGTCGGCGCCGTCGTGCCCCGCGGCCGTGGCCGTTTCGGCCGGCCGGCGGATGGGTCGCCCCTGGACCGGCACCGCGCGCCGCGCCGCTAGACCGGCACGTTCCAGCTGGCGATCACGGACTGCTCCCGCTCGTGGCCGAGCGTGCCGACCGTCCCGGAGTCGAGCGCGAACAGCCGCCCGTCCGCCGGCGGCAGCCCGAGCCACCGCGCGGCGAGCACCCGCAGCAGGTGCCCGTGCGCGAAGACGAGCACGTCGCCGTTCACGCCGCGCAGCTCGGCCACGATCCGGTCGGCCCGAGTACCCACGTGCTCCGGGCTCTCCCCGCCCGGCGCGCCGTAGCGCCAGATCGTCCAGCCCGGAACCTCCTGCCGGATCTGCGGCGTCGTGCGGCCCTCGTACTCGCCGTAGTCCCACTCCGCGAGCTCCTCCCGCGCCTCCGGCGAGAACCCGGCCAGCCGCGCCGTCTCCAGCGCCCGCTGCAGCGGGCTCGAGAGGACGAGCGCGAACGAGCGCCCGCGGAGCTTCTCGCCGACCGCCCGCGCCTGCTCCTCGCCCCGCGCGGTGAGCGGCACGTCCGTGCGCCCCGTGTGCCGCCCGTCCCGGCTCCATTCCGTCTCGCCGTGCCGGACGAGCACGACCTCCATCAGGTCACGGCGAAGTAGATCGAGCACGCGAGGCCCGCCGCGAAGCAGTAGATCGCGAACGGGATCAGCGTGTTCGTCTCGAAGAAGCGCATCAGGAACCGCACGGCGAGGTACGCCGTCAGCGCCGAGCAGAGGGCGGCGACGAGCGCCTGGCCGCGGACGCCGTCCCCCGCCGAGCCGAACAGCTCGGGCAGCTTCAACACCGCCGCCGCGCCGATGATCGGCGTCGCGAGCAGGAACGCGAACCGCGCAGCGTCCTTGTTCGAGAGCCCGGCGAGGAGGCCGCCGCCCATCGTCGCGCCGGAGCGCGAGAAGCCCGGGATCAGCGCGAGCGCCTGCGCCGCCCCGATCCCGAACGCCCCCTCGAAGCGCAGCTGTTTCGCGATGCGCGCGTCGTCGTCCTCGTCCGTCTGCGGCGCGCGCCGCCGCAGCAGCTCGGCGCCGAACAGCAGGACGCCGTTGAGCGTGAGGAAGATCGCGGCCGACTGGGGCGAGGCGAAGACCGTGCGCAGCTTGTGCTCGAGCGTCAGCCCGAGGATCCCGGCCGGGATCGTCCCCACGATCAGCAGCCAGGCGAGCTTCGCGTCGGTGTCGTCGGGCGCGATTCCGCGGTCGCGCAGGCTGCGGCCGAGCCCCTTCACGATCCGCACCCAGTCGCGCCAGAAGAACCCCAGCAGCACGAGCGCCGTCGCCAGGTGCGTGGCGACGAGGAAGGCGAGAAAGTACGCGTCGTTCTGGTGGATGTCCCAGCCGAGCAGGCTCGGGAGGATGACGCTGTGGCCGAGGCTCGAGACCGGAAACAGCTCCGAGACGCCCTGCAGCAACCCGAGCACGATCGCCTGGCCGTACGTGATCAGCGACGCGACGGGCATGTGGCCTCAGTCTGCTGCGGCGTCGCGGCGCGGCGCGCTCTGGAACCACGCGAAGATGAGGAGGGCCACCCCGACCAGGAACGACGCGAGCCCGTGCTTGAAGTGGTGGTGGTTCGACCCGGCCTCGTGGCCCGGCATGAAGGACGCGAGCGACTTCGCGGGCTCGACCCAGTAGTAGATCGCCAAGGCGATGAGGAGGATTCCGACGACCGTCGCGATGACGATCACCGGCCGGCTGTTCAGGCGCACGGCCCGAACCATAGTCGGCGCACCGGGCGGATAGTTGAGCAACCGATCGACCCTTCGAGCGACAATCGCGCCGTGATCGACCCGCTCGAGCGCTGGCGGCAGTACGGCGAGAAGCCCGACTACGCCGGACTGCTGACCTACGGCGGCGCGCCGTACACCCAGGACCCGGCCGAGCTGGCCGGCTTCGACGTCGCGATCGTGGGCGCGCCGACCGACGACCTCGTCTCCGACCGGCCGGGAGCGCGCTTCGGCCCGCGCGCGATCCGCGCGGGGAGCTGCCCGCCGGGGCCGCACCTCGAGTCGAAGGTCGACGCGTTCGAGGCGCTGAGGATCGTCGACTTCGGCGACGCCGCCGTCCTGCCCGCGGACGCGGAGCGCACCCACGCCGCGATCGAGGAGCTCGTCGGCCAGGTCGTCGACGCGGGCCTGCTGCCGGTCGTGCTCGGCGGCGACCACTCGATCGCCGAGCC
>DATIER010000056.1:0-3254 GCA_035455605.1 Gaiellaceae bacterium | reverse complement strand
GGGCTTCGCCGCGATCATGATGGGCCCCGCGATGCGGGTGGGGCTCGACAAGCTCCGCTTCGTCACGCAGGACATCGGCGGCGGCTTCGGCAACAAGATCACCTCGCACCCGCAGCTCGTCGCCTGCTGTCTGCTCGCGCGAAAGCTCAACCGGCCGGTGCAGTGGACGGAGTGGCGGACCGACTTCCACCTCTCGATGTCGCACGGGAACGAGCGCTGGTTCCAGGACACCGAGGTCGCGGTTAAGGAGGACGGGACGCTGCTCGGCTTCCGCACCACCGCCCTCGACGACGCGGGCGCGTGGCTGCGCTACGAGCCGCTCGGCGGCGTCATCTGGGCGCAGGTGACGCCGGGGATGTACCGCTGGCGCCACATCCGGCTCGACTTCAAGCAGGTGGTGACGAACAAGGCGCCGGTCTCCCCGAACCGCGGCTACTCCCGGATGCAGCACCTCTGGTTCACGGAGCGCGTGATCGACATCGTCGCGCACGAGCTCGGGCTCGATCCGGTCGAGGTGCGCAAGCGGAACTACATCCGCGCCGAGGAGATGCCGTACGAGACGCCGAACGGCTGCGTCTACGACTCTGGCGACTACGCGAGGATGCTCGACACCGCGCTCGGCCTCGTCGGCTACGACCGGCTCGAGGAGAGACGCGCCGACGCCGACTCGCGCGGGAAGCTCCTCGGCGTCGGGATCGGCTCGACGCTCGACTCGGGCACGAACAACTTCGGGCAGTCGCGGCTGATCAACCCGGAGCTGCAGTTCTCCGGCAACAACGAGGTCGCGACGGTGAAGCTCGACATCTTCGGCGAGATCGTGGTCACGCTCGGGACGACGCCGCAGGGCCAGAGCCACGAGACGACGGCCGCGCAGGTGGTGGCGGACATCCTCGGCTGCTCGGTCGACGACGTGAACGTGCGCGCCGGACACGACTCCTACTGGAACTCGCACGCCGGCTTCTCGGGCACCTACGCGAGCCAGTTCGCCGTCACCGGCCTCGGCGCGGTCAAGGGCGCGACCGACATGCTCGCGGCGGAGATGAAGCAGCTCGCCTCGGTCGTGCTCGGCTGCACGCCCGACGACATCGAGCTCGCCGAGGGCTTCGCGCGGATGCGCGAGAACCACGAGGCGGCGCTGCCGTTCATGGCGCTCGGCGCGATCATCAACGCCAACAACGCCGGACTGCCCGAGGATCTCGACGTCACGCTGAACTGCCGCTACGTCTACCGGCCGCCGTTCCAGCCGCCGGACGTCGAGCGCAAGTTCGGCAACCTGACGCTCACCTACGCGGCGCAGGTGCACGTCGCGGTCGTCGAGGTCGATCCGGAGACCGGCGTCTACGAACTCGTCGACTACGCGGCGGTCGACGACTGCGGTGTGCGGATCAACCCGCAGGTGGTCGAGGGC
Organism: Gaiellaceae bacterium; assembly: GCA_035455605.1. Classification (GTDB taxonomy): domain Bacteria; phylum Actinomycetota; class Thermoleophilia; order Gaiellales; family Gaiellaceae; genus AC-32. Next base: position 1,846 of record DATIER010000056.1, on the reverse strand, counting down.
CAGGTGATGGGCGCGACGGCGCAGGCGCTCGGCGCTGCGACGCACGAGACCTTCACCTACGACGAGGACGGCAACCTGCTGACGCCCAACTTCTACGACTACCACGTGCCGCACGCGCTCGACATGCCGCCGCTCAAGACGGGCAACATCGAGAGCCCGTCGCCGTTCACCTCGATGGGCACCAAGGGCATGGGCGAGGGCGGCGGCGCCGGCATCCACGCCGTCTGCGCGGCGCTGCAGGACGCCCTGCGCCCGCGCGGCAACCCGATCGTGTACGACAGCTCCAACCCCTACCACCGCGTCTGGGAGCTGCTGTCGGATCCCGAGTCCTCGCGCCGGCGCGTCAGCATGGAGTCGCGGTGAAGGTCGCAGGCGAGCGCGGCTTCGAGGCGCCGCGGGAGGCGGTCTGGCGGGTGCTCAACGACCCGGCCGCGATGGCGGCGACGATGCCCGGCGTCGAGAGCTTCGACGTCCAGGACGAGAGGCACTGGCGGGCGAACGTGAAGATCCCGCTCGGCCTCGGCACGCTCGGGATGACGATGAACATGGAGAAGACCGAGGAGCGCGAGCCGGAGTTCGCCAGCCTGGCGATCAAGGGCAACGGCGTCGGCGCGATCCTGAGCATGACGACCGCGTTCAACCTCAGCGACGACGGCGGTGGCACGAAGATGGACTGGGAGGCCGACGTGCGCATCGCCGGTCCTGTCGGCTCGATGGGCCAGCGGGTCCTGCAGCCGATCGTGAACCAGCAGGTGCAGCAGGTGCTCTCGGCGCTGGACGAGCAGGTGCGGCAGGCGCGGGCCGGGACGGAGCCGGAGGCGGGCACGAGCGGCGCGGACGAGGGCATCAGCCCGCTGGCGCCGGAGGCCTACGAGGCGGAGCCCGAAGGCCCGACCACCTCCACCGAGGGCTAGGACTCGCACGTGCCCCCGTTCCGGATCGGGGTGATGCAGCTCACCATGGAGCCCCTCGAGGAGATGGTCGCCTCGGCGCGCGCCATGGACGAGGCGGGGATGGACACGATCTGGCTCGCCGAGGCGTATCCGTGGTGGCGGAAGCACGGCATGGAGGCGCGCTCCTCGACGGTCGCCTCGGCGGTGATCGCGGGCGCGACGGAGCGCCTGACGATCGGCTGGGGGATCATCTCGCCGTTCACGCGCCACCCGGTGCAGGCGGCGATGGACGCGCGGGTCGTGCAGGAGGCGGCGGGCCCAGGCCGCTTCATCCTCGGCTTCGGGACGTCGAAGATCTTCCTCAACAACGCGCGGATGCAGACGAACAGGACGCTCGGCCCGATGCGCGACGCGGTCGAGATCGTCCGCGGCGTGCTCGCCGGCGGGCCGTTCGACTACTCGGGCTCAACGTGGAGCGCCTCGGTGCCCGCGCTCGAGGAAAGCGCGGACGCGCCGCGCGAGGTTCCGCCCGTCTACGTCGCGGCGACCGCGCCGAAGATGCAGGCGCTCGCGGGCGAGATCGGCGACGGCTGCCTGACGCCGTCGATCACGACGCCCGCCTTCGTCCGCTACACGCGCGAGAACGTCGCGAGCGAGATCGACATCGGCTGCACGATCGTCGCCTCGATCCACGAGCGCGACCGCGACGCCGGCCGCGACGGCGCCCGCGAGATCGCCGGCATGTACCTCGCCAACAAGGTGCAGAACATCCAGGGCGCAGCCGACACGCTGCTCGACCTGGCAGGGATCGAGCAGGAGGAGATCCGGCCCGTCGCCGAGGCGATGGAGCGGGGCGGACGGCTCGCCGCCAAGGCCGAGGTGACCGACGCGCTGCTCGACAAGTGCAGGCCGATCGCGGGCACGCCCGACGACTGCATCGCGGCGATCGAGGA
>DATIER010000055.1:0-8911 GCA_035455605.1 Gaiellaceae bacterium | reverse complement strand
GTGACGGCCCTGCCGTCGACGTAGGAGAGCAGGTCGGCGCTGTTCGTCTCCGCGCCGCCGCCCGAGGCGTCGCGGACATCCCACGGCCAGGCCGAGCGAACGCCCGGGAAGATTCGCTTCGTCACGTAGCTTCCGCCGACGCTCGGCGAGGAGGTGAAGGTGGCGAGCGCCGCCGACGTCGTCGCGAACGCCGCCAGCGCGACGCCCAGGGCGGCCGCCCAGCGCGGGCCCGCGCGTCGATTCGCCTCAGGCCGGAGTGACGGCATCCGAGCGCTCCTCGGGCTTCGACCAGATCTGCAGCACGAACAGCAGCGCGAGCACGAGCGGGGCGAGCAGCACCGTCAGCCTGTGCAGGAGCGGCGTGCGGAGCCAGAAGATCGCCCACCCGAGCTTCGGCAGGACGCCGGACACGTGCCACACCGTCGTGCCCTGAAGGGTCGCCGTCCACGGGTCGGGCGCGTCGTTGGCGTCGCCCTTCGTCCGCACGGACACCTGCCCGCCGCGACGGCTGACCGCGATCACCCGGTGCGACTGGACGTGGTGGTCGCCGACCGGGATCCGGTAGCTGATGACCTGGCCGACGCGGACGTCGCGAACGGGCTCCGGCGTCACGATCACCACGTCGCCGGGCGAGAAGGCCGGCCGCATGCTCCCGGACAGAACGGTCACCGGCCGGTACCACCCGGTGCGGGGCAGGAGCCCGAGGCCCACCAGCGCCGCGACCGCGAGCACGAAGGCCGCCTGCGCGGCGCGTGCGGGCAGTCGGCGCAAGCCGGACCGGAGCGCCGGCGGGACGGCGCTCCGGTCGCTGGAGATCCCAGCGCGCATGGCTGCTCGTTACTGGTTGCCGGCCGCGCGCTGCGTGCCCGTGAACGCGTACGTGATCGTCGACGACTGGTTCTGGAACGTGTTGCCGGCCGCGCTCGGCAGCGTCAGCGTCACGCGCAGGTGGTCGGTCGCGCCGGCGGTCGTGGCGCCGAGGTTCGACAGCGCCACGTTGCTGCCGACCACGGAGCGGGAGGTGAGCACCGACGAGGTCGTCCCGCCACACGTGTACGTGTAGGGCGGCCCGGCCTCGGTCCACGCCTGCGAGCACTTGTCGATCACCATCTGCAGACCGTTCGTGGCGTCGGTGTCGAGCAGCGAGCTCGGCGAGGCCGACGTCGTGAGCGTCACCGACGCGAGGTCGATCGAGCCGGAGTTGGTGAGGTCGACCGAGCGCTGGATCGTGTCGCCGGGCACGAGGCCCGAGGCGCCGATGTTGAGGCGGTTGGTCGCCGCGCCGGTTGCGCCGAGCGAGATCGTGACCGTGCCGGTCGAGATGGTGTGGCTCTGGGAGGTGGTGCTGGTCCACGTCGCGTAGGTGCCGAGGCCGGCGATGCTGGCGGCCGCGCCGAGCACGGCGACCGTCGCCAGAAGCTTCTTGCTCGTCGAGCCCGTGGTCCTTGACCACGCGCGCCGCAGGGGAAGCGAGCTCATGCTGGGATCTCCTTGGTCGGTTCGCAGGGGCGTTGCACCAAAGCCCGATCGGCCGTCGCGAGCCTGGCCTTTAGTAGGAAATCGGTAGGTGCGCCTAGAGCCGGAGCGTCTCGAGCTCGAGCTCGTCGACGCGTTCGAGCGCCGCGAGCGCGACCGCGAGGTCCTGGATCGCGAGCCCGGTCGAGTCGAACGTCGTGATCTCGTCCGCTCGTCGGCGGCCCCCGGCGGCGCCGGCCAGGACGTCGCCGAGCTGCGTCACCTCGCCGCGCCGGAGCTCGCCGGCCTCGACCGCGTGCGCCAGCTCGCCGTTGTGGCTCGCCTGCTCCCAGTCGTCGCAGAAGACGCGGGTGCGGACGAGCTCGTCGAGGGCGATCTCCGCCTTGCCCGGGCCGTCGGCGCCCATCAGGCTCACGTGCTGGCCCGGTCGCAGCGAGCCACGGTCGAACACGAGCTCGTGCCCGGGCGTCACCGTCACGACGACGTCGGCGGCGAGCGCTTCCTCCCGAGACACGGCGACCTCCGCGCCGAGCTCCTCCGCCGCCGACCGCGCCCGCTCGTCGTCGACGTCCCAGAGCCGCACCTCGCGCCCCAGCGCCGCGAACGTCCGCGCGGCCGCCCGCCCGTTCACGCCGGCTCCGACCACCGCGGCCGCCGCGTAGCCCGGGCGCAGCGTCTCCGCCGCCAGCACGGCCGCGGCGCCCGTCCGCACCGCGGTCACGGCACCGGCGTCGAAGACGGCGACGAGCGAGCCGTCGGCGGCATCGGAGAGCAGCACGAGCCCGGTCACCGTCGGCAGCCCGCGGGCGGGGTTGCCGGGGAACGAGGTCACCCACTTCAGCGCCGCGTGGCCCGCGCCGAGCGCCGGCATCGCGCGGAAGTCCCCGGCCGGGTACGCCGGCACGTAGACCTTCGGCGGCATCGACCACTCGCCCAGCGCGTACGCCACGAAGGCGTCGCGCACGGCCTCGACCGCCCGTTGCGGCGGAACCGCCTTTTCGACGTCGCTGGCTGTGAACAGCGGCACCATCGAAGCGCGAAGCCTATTCGCGGGATACTCGGCGCCGATGGAGGGCCGCGCCGGGATCGTCGTCGACCGCCTGCACGTGGTCCGCGGCGGCAATGACGTCCTGCGCGACCTCTCGCTGTCCGTCGACAGCGGCGTGGTGACGGGGCTGCTCGGGCCGAACGGCAGCGGCAAGTCGACGCTGATGCGGGCGCTCGTCGGCGTCCAGCGCGTCCGCGGCGGCGCGATCACCGTCCTCGGCCTGCCGGCAGGGTCGCCGGCTCTGCGCCGGCGCGTCGCGTACGTGACCCAGGCGCCGTCCGTCTACGGCGACCTCACGATCCGCGAGAACCTGCGCTTCTTCGGCCGCGTGCTCGGCGTCACGGCCGGCCGGATCCCGCACGTGCTGGAGACCGTCGAGCTGGCCGAGCTCGCCGACCGGGTCGTCAACCGCCTCTCCGGCGGCCAGCGCGCGCGGGTCTCGCTCGCGAGCGCGCTGCTCGCCGACCCGGAGCTGCTCGTGCTGGACGAGCCGACGGTCGGCCTCGACCCGCTGCTGCGGCGCGACCTGTGGAGCACGTTCCACGCGCTCGCCGCCGAGGGCCGCACGGTGCTCGTCTCGAGCCACGTGATGGACGAGGCCGAGCGCTGCGACCGCCTGCTCCTGCTGCGCAACGGCCGCCTGCTCGCGGCGGCCGCGCCGGACGAGCTCCTCCGCCGGACCGGCGCGCCCGATCTCGACGCCGCCTTCCTGCGCCTGATCGACGAGGAGCGGGCGTGAGCCCTCGAGTCGCTGGCGCCGTCGCGCTGCGCGTCCTGACCCAGCTGCGCCGTGATCCCCGCACCGTCGGCCTGCTGATCGGCGTCCCCTCGCTGCTGATCGTCCTGCTGCACGAGCTCTTCTCCGGCCGCGAGCAGGTCTTCCAGCACGTCGGCGGCCCGCTGCTGGGGCTGTTTCCGTTCGTCTCGATGTTCGTGGTCACGTCCGTGACGATGCTGCGGGAGCGGACGACCGGCACGCTCGAGCGGCTGATGACGCTGCCGCTCGCGAAGCTCGACCTGCTCTCCGGCTACGGGCTCGCCTTCGCGGCGCTCGCGGCGGTGCAGGCGTCGGTCGTCTCGGCGATCGCCTTCACGCTGCTCGGGCTGCACACGGCGGGGCCGATCGCCGTCGTCGTCCTGCTCGCGATCGGCAACGCCGTCCTCGGGATGGCCCTCGGCCTGTTCGCGAGCGCCTTCGCGTCGACCGAGTTCCAGGCGGTGCAGTTCATGCCGGCGATCGTGCTGCCGCAGATGCTGCTCTGCGGGCTGTTCGTCGCGCGCTCGGAGATGGCCGACTGGCTGCGGATCGTGTCGGCGCTGCTGCCCCTGACCTATGCCTACGACGCGCTCGCCCGGGCGATCGCGGACCAGTTCGACGGGCGCTTCGCGGTCGACGTCTGCGTGGTGCTCGGCGCGACGCTGCTCGCGCTCGTGCTCGGCGCGCTGACGCTGCGCCGGCGGACCGACTAGAGGCCCTTGACGTCGGCGATCAGCTTGTCGATCGAGTCCTTCGCGTCGCCGAACAGCATCACGGTCTTCGGGTTGTAGAAGAGCGGGTTCTCGATCCCGGCGAAGCCGGGGTTCATGCTGCGCTTCAGCACGACCACGGTCTGCGCGTCGTCGACGTTCAGGATCGGCATCCCGTAGATCGGGCTGCCCTGGTTGTTGCGCGCGTCCGGGTTGACGACGTCGTTCGCGCCGACGACCACCGCGACGTCGGTGCGGCTGAACTCCGGGTTGGCGTCGTCCATCTCCTTCAGCTGCGGGTACGGCACGTTCGCTTCCGCGAGCAGCACGTTCATGTGCCCCGGCATCCGGCCCGCGACCGGGTGGATCGCGTACGAGACCTCGACGCCCTTGCCCTCGAGCAGGTCGGCGAGCTGGCGGACGTCGTGCTGGGCCTGCGCGACGGCGAGCCCGTAGCCGGGCACGAAGACGACCTTGTGCGCGTAGGCGAGCATCACCGCGACGTCCTCGGCGCTCGCCGAGCGGACCGTGCCGCCGTCGCCCTCGGCCGCTGCCGCCGCCTCCGCGGTGACCTGTCCGAAGGCGCCGAAGAGGACGTTCGCGATCGACCGGTTCATCGCTCGGCCCATCAGCATCGTGAGCAGCGTGCCCGACGCGCCGACGAGCATCCCGGCCACGATCATCACGTTGTTCTCGAGCTCGAACCCGCCGACCGCGACGGCGAGGCCGGTGAACGCGTTCAGCAGCGAGATCACGACGGGCATGTCGGCCCCGCCGATCGGGAGCACGAACAGCACCCCGAAGAGCGCGCCGCCGCCGACCACGATCCAGAGCAGCCACTCCTCCTGGACGCCGGAGACGAGTACGACGCTGAGCACGACGCAGACCGCGAGCAGCCCGAGGTTGGCGAACTTCTGGCCCGGATACGTGATCGGGCGGCCGCGGATCAGCTCCTGCAGCTTCGCGAACGCGACCATCGAGCCCGCGAACGAAATCGCGCCGATCAGCCCCGAGAGCGCGATCGCGAGGGCGATGTCGATCTTGGGGCGGCCCGGGTCGGGGAGGATCCGGTGCAGCTCCGCGAGCGCGATCAACGCGGCCGCACCGCCGCCGACGCCGTTGAACAGCGCCACCATCTGCGGCATCGCGGTCATCTTCACGCGGCGCGCCGCGACGGCGCCGAAGCCGCCGCCGATCACCATCCCGATCACGATCGCCCACCAGCTCGCGCTGCCGGCCTTGATCCAGGTGACGACGATCGCCACCAGCATCCCGACGGCGCCGATCTGGTTGCCGCGGCGCGCGTGCGCCGGGTTGGAGAGGAAGCGCAGCGCCAGGATGAACGCCACGATCGGGATCAGGTAGAGCAGGTTCGCGAGGTTGGTGCTCATCCGGCGCCCGGGCCGCCGTCGCTGCCGTTTCGGTCGGCGGGTGCCTTCGCCGGCTCGCGCTTCTTGAACATCTCGAGCATGCGGTCGGTGACGACGAAGCCGCCGACGACGTTCGCCGAGCCGAGCACGACGCCGAGGAAGCCGACGACCCACTCGAACGCGTCCTTGTCGGGCTGCGCGAGCACGATCATCGCGCCGACGATGACGATCCCGTGGATCGCGTTGGTGCCGGACATCAGCGGCGTGTGCAGCAGGGTCGGCACCTTCGAGATCACCTCGAAGCCGAGGAAGATCGCGAGCACCAGGATCGTGAGCTCGAAGACGAGCAGCGTGTTGTGGCTCATCGGGCTTCCGTTCCGAGGCCGCCGTCCGGCTCGCGCCGAGGCACCCGCGAGAACCGGGTCCCCCCACCCATCAGGGTGGGGTGTGCTGTCCCGCCGCCCTCGGCGGTGACGCTACCGGCATTCGGCACGCAGGGCTGTGACGGGGGCGTGCCGGATCTGTGCCGATCGCTCCACACCGTTCGCTCGCTCACGCGGGCACCTCCTCCTTCCTCGTCACGCAGGCGCCGGCCGTGATCTCGTCGTCCCAGTCCAGCGCGAGCTCGCCCTCCGGCGCGAGGTGGTGCAGCAGCGCGCTGACGTTGCGCGAGTAGAGCTGGCTCGCGTGGAACGGCATCGAGCTCGGCAGGTTGGTGAAGCCGACGATCGTGACGCCGTCGCGGACGACCTCCTCGCCGGGCGCGGTCAGCTCGCAGTTGCCCCCGGCCTCCGCCGCGAGGTCGACGACGACCGACCCCGGCCGCATCGCCGCCACGGCGCTCGCCGGGATCAGCCTGGGCGCCGGGCGCCCCGGGATCAAGGCCGTCGTGATCACGACGTCGAACTCCGGCAGTCGCGCCTCGAGCTCCTCCTGCTGCTGCCGCTGCTGCTCCTCGGTCAGCGCCTGCGCGTAGCCGCCTGCCGTCTCCTCGCCGACGATGCCGAGGTCGAGCCAGCTCGCGCCGAGGCTCTCGATCTGCTCGCGCACGACCGGGCGCACGTCGAAGCCCGTGACGACCGCGCCGAGGCGCCGCGCGGTCGCGATCGCCTGCAGGCCGGCCACGCCGGCGCCGAGCACGAGCACCTTCGCCGGCGCGACCGTCCCCGCGGCGGTCATCAGCATCGGGAAGAATTTCGGCAGCCGCTCGGCGGCAAGCAGGGTCGCCTTGTAGCCGGAGACCGTCGCCTGCGACGAGAGGGCGTCCATCGGCTGCGCGCGCGTGATGCGCGGGATCGACTCCATCGCGAACGCGACCACGCCCTGCGCCGCGAGCCGCTCGATGCCCTCGCGGTCGGTCAGCGGCTCCAGGAACCCGATCAGCACCTGGCCGTCGCGCAGCCGCGCCACCTCGCCGGCGGACGGCTTCTGCACCTTCGCGACGCCGTCTGCGTCGGCCCAGTCGCCGAGCTGTGCGCCGGCCTCCTCGAAGGCGGCGTCCGGGAACGAGGCGGCCTCGCCGGCGCCGCGTTCGACCAGCACCTCGAAGCCGCCGGCGGTGAGCTTGCCGACGGTCTCGGGCACCAGGGCCACGCGCCGCTCGCCGGCCGCCGTCTCCTTCGGCACCCCGATCCTCATGCCGCGGGCATCCTAGTGCGTCGCGCAGACGGGCATATCCTCAGGCGGTGCCTGTTCCGGAGGTCCCTCTGCGGGAGACGAAGCACGGCCTCGTCGCCGACGGCGACGGCTGGTTCGTGCTCAGCGCGACGGAGAGCCGCTGGCGCGACGCGGGCGAGCTCGGTCGCTTCTGCAACTTCGAGGGCAAGCGGCCGTTCCGGCAGCTCGGCGTGAACCTGAACGTGCTGGAGCCGGGCCAGCCGATGGGCATATACCACCGCGAGCGCCACGACGAGGGGTTCCTCGTCCTGGCCGGTGAGTGCCTGCTGCTGGTCGAAGGGCAGGAGCGGCCACTGCGCCGCTGGGACTTCTTCCACTGCCCGGGCGGCACCGACCACATCATCGTCGGCGCGGGCGACGGCCCGTGCGTCGTGCTCGCGCTCGGCGGTCGCGGCGGTCGCAAGGGGCTCGTCTACCCGGTGCACCCGCTCGCCCGGGCACACGGCGCCGGCGTCGAGCGCGAGACGACCGAGCCGGGCGAGGCGTACCGCCGCTTCCCGCCGTTCCGCCGTTGCCGGTACCGGGAAGGCTGGCTGCCCGAGTAGCATCCGCGCCGTGACGGGACGGCTCGCGGAGATCGCCCACAGCTTCTTCAAGCCGGCCGTCAACGACCTGGTGCCGTACGAGCCGGGCAAGCCGGTCGAGGAGGTCCAGCGTGAGCTCGGGCTCGAGCGCGTCGTCAAGCTCGCCTCGAACGAGGGGCCGTACGGGCCGTTCCCGCAGGCGCGCGAGGCGATCGAACGCAGCGTCGCCGAGCTCAACCGCTACCCGGACGGCGGCGCCTACCGGCTGCGCGCCGCGCTGGCGGAGCGCTTCGACGTGCGCTTCGAGGAGGTCGCGGTCGGCGCGGGCTCGGACGGGATCGTCGACTGCCTCAGCCTCGCCGCGCTCGAGCCCGGCGACGAGGTCGTGTGCGGCTGGCCGTCGTTTCCGAGCTACGTGATCGACGCGCGCAAGCTCGGCGCGGTGCCGCGCACGGTCGAGCTGCGCGACGGGCGCTACGACCTGGACGGGATGCTCGAGGCGATCGGCCCGCGCACGAAGCTCGCGTACGTGTGCCTGCCGAACAACCCCACCGGCACGACGAACTCCCGCGCCGAGCTCGACGCGTGGTTCGAGCGCGTGCCCGAGCACGTCGTCACCGTGCTCGACCAGGCCTACGCCGAGTACATCGACGACCCGGACTACCCGGACGGCGTCGAGGACTACCTGAAGCATGGCCGCCGGGCGATCGTGCTGCGGACGTTCTCCAAGATCTACGGGCTCGCCGGGCTGCGCGTCGGCTACGGCCTCGCGCCGGCCGAGCTCGTGACCGCGATCGGCAAGGTCAGGCGCGCCTTCGACATCACGACGCCCGCGCAGGAGGCGGCGCTCGCGAGCCTCGACTCGCCCGACGAGCTGGCGCGCCGCCGCCGCGAGAACGCCGTCAACCGCGCGCAGCTCGAGCGGATCCTGCGAGCGCGCGGGCTCGACCCCGTCGGGCCGGCCGTCGGCAACTTCCTCTTCGCCGAGGTCGGCGAGGACTCGCGGCCGCTGTTCGAGCAGCTGCTCCGGGAAGGGGTGATCGTGCGCCCGACGCACGGCTTCGGCGCCCGCGGCGCGGTGCGCGTCACGGTGGGCCTTCCGGACGAGCACGAGGTGCTCGACGAGGCGCTCGGCAAGGTGCTCGCAACGGCCTAGTCCGGCTTGGACAAGCCCGAAAAACCCCTCGTTCGAGGCCGGGGAGCGGTGTTACCGTGTGCCTGCCGATGGGCCGCCCCCGCGTAGCCGGCTCGCAGTTCGCGCTCCTGGGGCGCGAGCCCGATTTCCGGCGCCTGTTCCTCGCCACGCTCGCCTCGGGAGCCGGCACCTGGCTCGCGCTCGTCGCGCTGGA
>DATIER010000054.1:0-17544 GCA_035455605.1 Gaiellaceae bacterium | reverse complement strand
CTGCGGGAGAAGCCGCCGGGAAAGCGCGCACTGAGCTCGGCGAAGCCGTCGGGCCGGTTGCCGTACCACGAGTACCAGCAGTTCCACCAGTCGAGGTGCGGCCCGGCGGCGGCCATCACGCGCGGCCCGGTCGTTCCGACCCGCAGCGGCACGCGGCGCGCCGGCGGGGGCAGCAGCACCGCGTCCTCGGCGTCGTGGAAGCGGCCGCGCACCGTCACCCGCTCGCCCGCGAGCAACCCGCGCACGATCTCGAACGCTTCCTCGAACCGGGCGACCTTGTAGTCGAAAGGGATCCCGAACGCGCGAAACTCGACCTCGTTCCACCCGGTGCCGAGGCCGAGCACGAAGCGGCCGCCCGAGATCTCGTCGATCGCCGCGGCCATGCGCGCGATCAGGCCCGGCGGGTGAAAGGCGGTCGCGGCCACGAGCGGGCCGAGCCGGACGCGCTCGGTCGACGCCGCGAGGGCCGCGAGCGTCGTCCACGCGTCCCACGGGCCGCGCTCGCGCCGGCCGTCGTCGCGGTAGAGCATGTGGTCGCCGACCCAGATCGACTCGAACCCGGACGCCTCGGCCGCGCGCGCGATCGCCAGCAGCTCCGGCCAGCGCACCTCGCGCTCGACCTCCGGCAGCTGGACGCCGACGTTCACGGCTCCGGATTCTCGGCCATCGTCAGAAACGGCACCTCGCCGAAGCGCTCGAACGAGCGCACGTGCCGCAACACGACCTCGAAGCCGGCGCGCTCGTAGACGACTCGCGCCCGCTCGTTGAACTCGGCGACGTGCAGGTAGATGCGCCTCGGCCGGTAGCGCTCGCGCCCGAACTCGAGCCCGCGCAGGAAGAAGTCGAGCCCCAGCCCGCGGCCGACCAGGTCGGGCCGCAGCCCGAGCCCGTAGTCGAGGTCCGGCGGCTTCTCCTCGAAGTAGTAGAAGCCGACGAGCTCGCCACCGGCGTCGAGCGCGGCGAAGTACCGCTCCGGGTTGAGCGGCTCGTCGACGTCACCGTCGTAGAAGTCGTACGGCGGCGGGTAGCGCCACGAACGCATCTCAACGTGGCTTTCCTCCGTCATTTTCTCGATTCTGAGCGTGCCTAGGCGGGCCGTCGGTAACCCTCCCGGTAACCATCCTCGGGCGACGACCGTACCGCCGGGTAGGTAGGAGCGCTCAATTCCAATGTCCGTCTGGCGCCTAAGCGCGACACCGGGTCGTGAGACTCGTGACCCCGAGCGTGATCAGAATCCAGCGAAGAGGCGCACCCGTCGCCGTACGCCTTCCGGACGCGTAGTCGGCGGGCGGCTCGAGAAGGAGACTGCCAGGGTCAACACCCTGCAGTTCTTCGACAGGCCGCGGCAGGAGGCGTCGAGGTCGACTGGCCGGGGCTGGCTCTCTCTCGCCCCTGGGCTAGGCGCCGCGCCACTGCCTCACGACAGTCTCGCTGTTTGTAGCTCATCAACCTGATCTACTGCTTGCAGGAGTAGCGGAATGCTCTATATAGACCGCCTGCCGTCTTGCGCGTCTCCATCCCTCGAGGTCTGTACATCTCGGTACTAGGGCTCGACCGGAGCGCGCAATCTGGCCAGCACACGTACAGGCAAGGAGACGCGCCAAAGCGACGCGACCACCGGCTCCTACGCGGCTCGGCTCGTTGCTGAGGTCGTGTTCAGACGGTCTGTGGGTTCTTAGTGATCGGGTTGCGCGGAACTACGGATCGCTTCGTCCCGACACAGGCGTACCTTAGGCAGCCGCAGGGGCGGGAGCCGAGTCGTCTGATGGGCCCGCCGAGCTTCGATGAGACCTCGCCCGGTCGGCGTCTCCCTCCCGCTTCGTCTGGAAGCAAACAAGGAGGGATCTCATGAGGAATCTCTTCCGACTGACAGGTCTCCTCAGTCTGGTCGTGGCGGTCGGCCTCGCCCTCGCAGTACCGCAGGCAAGGGCAATCTGGGACGCCGGCTCGGCAGACAACAACGCTCATCCGATGGTCGGGGTGCTGTTTGTGAATGACCGCCCGATCACCACCCCCGCTGTCTTCTGCTCCGGAACGCTGATCTCCGCGCACGAGTTCCTGACGGCTGCGCACTGCACGCAGGTGCTCAGCGAGGCACGGATGTCGCACTACCGGGTCACCTTCGACGAGCAGCTCTCGTTCTCGTCCGACCTCGTCGTGCAGGCCAGCACCTCGATCGCGGTCACCGGCTGGGTCACTCATCCCGGCTTCCACACCCCGCCGACGGCCACGCAGCCAGGAGCGAACGACGTCGGGGTGATCCATCTCGACCCGGCGGTGGATGTTGATGCCACCCCGGTCGAGCTGCCCGAGGTCGGCTTCCTCGACGAGCAGGCAGCACACAACGGGCTCAAGGGCCACGAGTTTACGAACGTCGGCTACGGGGTGTACAGCGATTTCTTCACGCTGGGGCCGAGCCGCAGAGTCTCGATCACGCCCTTCGTGGCGCTCTCGTCCTACTCGCTCGACCAGATGGGCGGCAACACGGCCGGTGATTCCGGCGGCCCGCACTTCTACGGCGGCGACTACCCGAACCTCGAGGTCGCGACCACGTCGACGGGTGTCGCCAACCACTACAACAGCTCGCAGCGGCTCGACACGCAGTCGGTTCACACCTTTCTCGAGCCGTTCACGCACTAACGAAGGGAGGCAGGAATGCGCAGGATGATTCTTCGTGCAGCCGTAGCGCTCGCAGCCGCGCTCGCGATCCTTGTTCTCGCGAGCGGCGCGCTGGCGTCGACGACGTATCACGGCAAGTTCGTCAGCGCTTCCGGCTACAGCACGCAGTACAGCTTCCAGCCGCTCGATTACAACGGTAACTGGAACGTCAACATCGGGAGCAACGGCACGCAGATCACGGGGTCACTGTTCGTGACCCACGCGGCCTGCAAGGACAGCCCGCCGCCCTGTCAGTTCAACCTTCCGTTGAGCTACGTCAACTGGACGGACGCAAGCTGGTCAGGCGGTGTGCTCACCGCCCACGGCACGGCCGGGTCGCTCAGTGCGGTCTTCTTCCAGTTGACGTTCACCCTCGATCCGGCGGCAGCCGTCCCGGCAATGTTGCACGTCGACATCACGGGCTGCCCCTATGGCTGGCAGTACTGGGACTTCGCGGGCGATCAAAGCCCGTAGGCCAACTGCCAAGGCGGTGCACGACTTCCTGAAGCCGTTCACCCACCAAGAAAGGAGACGGCCATGCGGAAGATGACTCTCCTCGCGGGCTTAGCTCTGGCGCTGGGCGCGTTTCTGCCCGGAAGTGCGCGGCCGGCGATCGGCGGGAGCGATCTCCCGCTCAAGGGCGCCGCGTCCGGGTACTTCACGTTGAACCTGTTGACGGGCCAGAGCCATGTCGTCGGCACGAGTGGGCAGCTCACCCACCTCGGCCTGTGGACGAGCGTGCAGGACGAGCAGCTCATCCCCACCGGCGTTCCGAACACGTTCAACCTCGTTACCGGCGGGACGACCACAGCGGCGAACGGCGACCAGCTGTTCTTCACCGGAACGGGCAGCGGTACCGCGGTCATCGGCTCTCATGGCTCGTTCGTCATCAACTACGTCTCGAGCGCAGGTACGGGCCGCTTCGCGAGCGCGAGCGCGACCTTCACTGCGGTCGTTGAATCGAGCTTCGTATCGCTGAGCGGTGCAATCGAAACGGGCGTCTGGGATGCCACGTTCGATGGCCAGCTGAGGCTATCGCTAAGGCCTGCTCCAGGAGGCCCAGCCAGAAGGCCCGCCTGCAGCGGGCCTTCTTGCAGTTAGATGCTGGCGACGACCGATTCGAGTTCGAACAGCCCAGGAGGCAGCTCCCGCACATCCAACCTTCCGTGCTCGTACGCTCGCAGCAGCTCTGCTCGTGCCGGCCCGATGATCTCCTCTGCACGCGGGCCGGACACCACCCAGCGGTGCTCTTTTCACCGCCCCAGATCACCTACGGGATCAGGAAGAACAAGCCGGTGACGAAGACCGCCGTTTCTTCTGCACGACGATGTCGGCCACGGCCAGGTACTACTCCCGAGCGCGTGTAACCCGGCGGTAACCATGGAGGTGTCTGAGGCCGCCTCTGCCGACCTGAGCAGACTGCTTCTACTGGTGGAGCTACGAGGGTTTCCTGGGGTGAGCTGAGGCTGCCCGGGCCCGTGCGCTGAAGAAGTCGTACGGCGGCGGGTATCGCCACGAACGCAGCTCAACGTGGCTTTCCTCCGTCATCTCGCCGATCCTGGGTGGGCCCAGATTCGCCAGCGGTAACCCTCCTGGTAACCATCCTCGCGGCGGCGACGATACGCCCGGTCGCTGTAGGAGCGTTCGGCCGGAACGGGTTCGAGGCTCCTTCACGTCGGCTCGCGAATGCGTCTGGCCGTCATGCACGACGGAACGCGCGACAATCAGCCGTGGGCGCGGGCTCGACGGCGAGTTACCATCCGGCGGAGAGAACGAAGCGCACGGGTGAAGATCATTCGTGAGGCGCGAGAAGGAGCTGAGCTGAGGTGAATCAGCGCAGTCGCGACATTTCGGACGGGATCGTGCACGCGGTCGGCAGGCTGGTCATCGCCTACTTCGTGATCGTGTTCGGGACCGTCTTCGGAGTGGCCCTGCTGCATGCCATCGGCGGCGGAATCGTGGTCGTGGTGGGGCTGATCGGGATCGGCCTGGCGCTGATCCTGGTCGCGTCCTGGCGTCTGGCTGGCTGAAGGGTTTCCCTTCCGCGCGGCAATTCGCTCCTGACCGCCCGCGAGGTCGCGGCGGCCTAACGCCGAGGCGGATGGCTGCCGCTCGGAGCCTCAGGAGCCGTGGCCGTCCGGACTCGTCCTCAACGCGGTGACGTCGCCTCTGCATGCCAGCACCCGCACCACCCCGGCAGGTCTTGCAGTTCAGGCCGCGATGGAAACAGCGGTTGTCGCGCGGCATGTTCTCGTGACTAGCCGCCTGGGGAGTAGCCACGAATCGGACGCCCAGCCTACGCTCGCGCTGCACGAGGCGAGAGCGCAACGCCAGATCTGCGGCCGAGGGAGGCAGGCGCGCCATGACGCAGCGTGGGGAAGACGAGCCATCGGCAACGCCGGGGCTTGGATCGTCTGACGCAGGCTCCGCCGAGAGCAGGTCGAGCTCGACTTCGGCTCCGTTGTTCGTCGTGGGGTTAGCGCTGGTCACGCTCCTGTTTGCGTGGACGAGCCTTCAGCCTTCAGGCACAGATCCGCGTCTCGATCCCGCCCGAACGCCCGACGTCTCTGGCCGTAACCAGGCCGTTCAGGATGCCGAGACATACGGTCACGGGGTCGGTTTGCAGCTCAATCAGCTCCAGACGACCGAGCGAGGCTGGACCGCGGTGTACGGCCCTCCCCGGGGATCGTCCGATGGCTCGGTCTGCGTCGACTTCGGCAAGAGCAGCGACGGGGACGTTCACGGGGGCGGTTCATACCGCTGCCACTAACGCACGCGTTTGGTGTAGAGCGACGACGCGGCAGAGGCTGCGGCACGCCAGCCCGCGATGGGAGCCGGGGCCTGCCCGGCCTTGCGCACTGCCGGCCCGGCTCTCTCATCGTCTCCGGAGGCGTGACGAACATCTCGCCCTCCGCATGCGTGCCGGGCTACGGCAGGATGCCGGCCACGCTGTTGATCGCGTTCGTGACGTTGCCGGCGAGGAGCGTGATCGCGGCAATCACCGCCAGCGTGATGACGGCGAGGACGACGCCGTACTCGGCCATCGTCTGTCCGTCGTCGCTGCGGAGGACGCGAGCGGCATCGGCAGCGAGCACCTGCGTGAACGAGAAGAGCTTCAGCATGAGTTTCACCTCCTTCGTTCTTCGCGGAGGCGGGGCCGCACCGCCCTCTTCACTTGCGCAGAGGTAATCGGTGCTCGGGGCTGCGATCACTCATCCCTCGGAGGAGCGATTTCATCGTACTCCGCAGCAGGTTCACCGAGCGCCAGCCTGAGCGACCGACCGCTGGCTGCACCTCGGGAGGGCTACGGGACGCCGGACCTGGTGCTACCTTCGGGCCCGTGGGGGACGACCGGGCGCGTGTTCCGACGGGTGTGCTCAGGCCCGTCGTTCGCCGCCGCAGGCGGAGGTTGGCGCCGCGGCTGCTCATCGTGGCGGTCGTAGTCGCCGGCGGCGCGTTCGCCGCCGTCCACGAGCTGCCGTCCCACCACGCGGCGGCGGCATCGACACCTCCGCCCGCTCCGCGGCACGTCGTGCCACGCCGTGCGCCGGTGCAGCGGCCCGCTGCGACGACGAAGCCGGCACCGCTGCTGACCGGCCCGCCGCGCTCGGCCGAGGTGCTGCGGCCGGCCGTCGCCGCCCGCGCGGCGATCGTCGTCGACGCCGCGACCGGAGCGGTGCTGTGGCAGCGCCACCCGCACCGGCGGCTGCCGATCGCCTCGACGACGAAGATCATGACCGCGACGCTCGCGCTCGAGCACCTGCAGCCCGACACGCTCGTCCGCGTCCCGCCGGCGGCGACGCGGGTGCCGCTGGTGCGCGAGGGGTTGCGCCCGAAGGAGCGCGTGCGGGCGTGGAAGCTGCTGGACGGCCTGCTGATCTTCTCCGGCAACGACGACGCGATGACGCTCGCAGCGGCGGTCGCGGGGAGCCGGCGCGCCTTCGTCGCCCAGATGAACGCGAAGGCGCGCGAGCTCGGGCTGGCCGACAGCCACTTCGCGAGCGTGAGCGGCGTGATCGACGACGGGAACTACTCGAGCGCGTGGGATCTCGCCGCCCTGACGCGGGTCGCGCTGCGGAACCCGCGGTTCCGGCAGGTCGTCCGCAAGCGCATCGCCCACGTGCCGTGGTCGGCGCCGACCTTCGAGAAGGTGTACGTGAACAAGAACCCGCTGCTCGGGACCTACCGCGGGGCGAACGGCGTCAAGACCGGTTGGACGACTCGGGCCGGCCACTGCCTGGTCGCGTCGGCCACGCGCGGCAATCGCACGATCGTCGCGGTCGTCCTGCACGACGCGAACGCGCCCGGAGACGCCCGTCGCCTGCTGAACCTCGGCTTCCGCACCGTCTGAGCGCCACGAAGGAACATCCGGGGCGCTGCCTAAGGTGTCGCCGTGACGGTTCTCGGCATCGACCCAGGGACGGCAGCGTGCGGGTTCGGCATCGTCCGCGAAAACGGCGACCGCCTCGAGGCGCTCGACTACGGGTGGTGGAAGACGTCGGCCTCGGAGCGCGCCGAGCTGCGGCTGAAGACGATCTTCGACGGGGTCACCGAGCTGATCGAGGAGCGCCGGCCTCGTGCCGTCGTGCTCGAGGAGTCGTTCGTCGGCGTCGACGCCCGCACCGCGCTCTCCGTCGGGCAGGCACGAGGCGCCGTGCTCGTCGCGGCCGCGTCGTTCGGGCTCGAGTGCGCTGAGTACGCCCCGGCGCGGGTCAAGCAAGCGGTCTGCGGCTACGGCCGCGCCGAGAAGGCACAGGTACAGCGGATGGTCGCCGCGATCCTCGGCCTGAAGCAGCCGCCGCAGCCGCACCACGCGGCCGACGCGCTCGCGGTCGCGATCTGCCACGCGCTCGCGCCGCCCGTGCTCAGGGTGGCCGGATGATCTCGCGCCTGCGCGGGACAGCGGTCGCGCGCACCGGCGACCGGATCGTGCTCGACGTCGGCGGCGTGGGCTACTCGCTCGCCGTGACGCCGACCGCGGCGCGGCTGGCCGAGGGCGGGGGAGAGGTCGCGCTCGAGACGTACCTGCACGTCCGCGAGGACGCGCTCCAGCTCTACGGCTTCGGCGAGCCGGCCGAGCGCGAGCTGTTCGAGCACCTGCTCGCCGTCTCGGGAGTGGGGCCGAAGGTCGCGCTCGCGATCGTCTCCGGCTCGCCGCCGGCCGACCTGCGCCGTGCGATCGCGCTGGAGGACACGGCGCGCTTCGAGGCGATCCCCGGCATCGGCAAGAAGACCGCGCAGCGCGTCGTGCTCGAGCTGAAGGAGAAGCTCGGCACCGTCACGGAGGCGCCGGCCGCCGGACGCCTCGGCGCTCGTGAGGCGCTCGTGGAGCTCGGCTATTCCGTCGTCGAGGCCGAGCGGGCGCTGGCGCGGGTCGACCCGCAGCTGCCGGTCGAGGAGCAGGTCCGGCAAGCGCTCCGGGACGCCGCATGAGCACGGACGCGCAGTTCCTGGCGCCGGCGATCAAGCAGGACGAGGACGAGCTCGAGCGCTCGCTGCGGCCGAGCTCGCTGGACGAGTTCGTCGGCCAGGAGCGGGTCAAGGAGCAGCTCGCGATCGCGCTCGAGGCGACCCGCTCGCGCGGCGAGGCGCTCGACCATCTGCTGCTGATCGGCCCGCCGGGGCTCGGCAAGACGAGCCTCGCGTACATCGTCCGCGAGGAGCTCGGCGTCGGCCTGCGCTCGGCGGCGGGGCCCGCGCTGGAGCGGAAGGGCGACGTCGCCGCCATCCTGACCGGGCTCGGGGAGCGTGACGTGCTCTTCATCGACGAGATCCACCGCCTCAATCGCGCCGTCGAGGAGATCCTCTACCCGGCGCTCGAGGACTTCCGCCTGGACATCATCGTCGGCCAGGGCCCGGCCGCCCGCACGCTCACGCTCGACCTGCCGCCGTTCACGATGATCGGCGCGACCACGCGCACCGGCCTGCTGACGACGCCGCTGCGCGACCGCTTCGGGATGACGTTCCGGCTCGAGCACTACGAGCCCGACGAGCTCGCGCGGATCGTGCGCCGCTCCGCGCGCATCCTCGACGTCGCGATCGAGGACGAGGCGGCGATCGAGATCGCGCGGCGCTCGCGCGGCACGCCCCGGATCGCGAACCGGATCCTGCGCCGGGTGCGCGACGTCGCCGAGGTGCGGCATCAGGGAGCGATCACGACCGACATCGCCCGCGAGGCGCTCGAGCTGCTCGAGGTGGACGAGCAGGGGCTCGAGCGCACCGACCGCGCGCTGCTGCGCGCGGTGGTCGAGAAGTTCGAGGGCGGGCCGGTCGGCCTGTCGACGCTCGCGGTCGCGCTCGGCGAGGAGTCGGACACGATCGAGGACGTCTACGAGCCGTATCTGCTCCAGCTCGGCTTCCTGCAGCGCACCCCGCGCGGGCGGATCGTGACGAAGCTCGGGCGGGAACACGTCGGCGCCGCGGCTGCGCCCGACGCCGACGCGCTCTTCTAGTCCGCGCTACTCGCCGGCCTTCTCGGCGTAGTCGGCGAGCACCGGCTCCCAGCCCTGGCTGTAGCTCTGCCGCCTCTCGGCGGCCTCGTCGCCGAGGCGCTCCCAACCGCGGTGCTCGAGGTCGACGCGGGTCTTGCCGCCTGCGTCGGTGAACGTGACCTCGATCT
The DNA here is from genome assembly GCA_035455605.1 of Gaiellaceae bacterium. Lineage (GTDB taxonomy): Bacteria > Actinomycetota > Thermoleophilia > Gaiellales > Gaiellaceae > AC-32. The sequence continues at coordinate 8,267 of DATIER010000054.1, read as the reverse complement.
CGGTCTTGGGCTCGTCCTGGTCGCGGCTCGGGTTCCAGGCGAGCACGAAGCGGTGCGGCGGCTCGTAGGCGACCACGTCGGCCCACTTCAGCTCCTCGCCGCCCGTCGTGCGCTCGTAGACCTGCCCGCCCGCGCCGCCCTGGAAGACGACCGTCTCCGCGGCGGTGCCCGTCTCGTAGCGGTCGATCGAGTGCGTGCCCAGCGGCCACCACTCGTGGATGCGCTCGGTGAAGGTCGCGAACGCGTGCTCCACCGAGCAGTCGACCGTGACGGAGCGCCTGATCGCCGCCGTCTCGGCTGCCTGCGTGCTCATTCCGTCCTCCTCTCGTCCTCGGCCGACGCCTTGAAGGCGGCGAGGGCCTCGCTCCAGAAGTCGTCGAAGTAGTCGCGGAGCTCGCCCAGCGCCTCGGGCTCGAGCCGGTAGATCCGCCGCGTGCCGTTGCGCCGCTCGGTGACGAGCCCGGCCTGCTTCAACACGCGCAGGTGCTGCGAGACGGCGGGGCGGCTGACGGGCAGCTCGTCCGCGATCTCGCCGACCGCCTTCGGGCCTTCGCGCAGCTGCTCGAAGATCGCCCGCCTGGTGCGGTCGCCCAGCGCGTCCATCGCATGTACGTAAGTCATAACTTACGTAAGTCTATGCTTACGCCTGCCCTGGCGTCAAGAGCCGAAGTAGGCGCGCTCGATCTGTGGGGCGACGGCTGCGGCCGGCGCGCGATCCGTGTCCGAGAGCGTGCGTGCCGGCAGGGCCGCGACTGCGCCCACGGGCATACGCACGCGCACGCTCGAGCCCCGGCGGCGGCGAGTCGAGCCAGCCCGTCGACCTCATCCGGCGGGAAGCAGGAGCCGCGTGCGGACGAACCGCCGAAACGGCATCCCCGATGCGCGCTCCACGATCGCCGCCAGCAGCGTGTAGCCGGCGTTCGAGTACGCGAAGCGGCCGGCAGGCGGCCCGGGCGCACGCAGGAATCGCCTGACCGCCGCGGCGCGACCGACGCGCTCGAGGTCGCGGCCGAACGACTGCGGCAAGCCGGCCGTGTGGGTCAGCAGCCGGCGGACGGTCACGCGCCTTTGCCGCGCCGGCACGTGCGGCAGGAAGCGCGAGATCGGGTCGTCGAGGCGCAGCCGGCCCTCCTGCTCCAGCCGCAGCACGGCTGCGGCCGTGAACGTCTTCGCGACCGAGCCGATGTCGAAGAGCGAGCCCGCCTTCGCGCCGCCGTAGCCGCGCAGCAGCGCGACGCGGCCGTCGTGGGCGACGAGCACGACCCCGGAGAAGGCCCGGAGACGGCGAGCTGCGGCGTTGGCCGCCTGCGCACGCGCCCCGTCCGGGCCGGCCGCGGCCGCCGGCGGCCCGGACGCGACCGGGAGCAGCGCCAGCGCGACGAGTCGCGCCTGCACCCGCGTCAGCCGATGTGCAGGCGGTAGACCTCGCTCCCGCCCGCGCTCGGCACCCAGATGTCGCCGAACGCGAAGGCGGCGGGAAACGGCGTGCTGCCGACCGGGATCGTCTGGATCACGGTGTTGCTCGCCGGGTCGATCCGCGAGACGGAGTTCGAGGCGAGGTTGGGGACGAAAACGGTGCCGTCGCCCGCGACCGCGGCGTTCTCGGGCTGGCTTCCGACGCGGATCGTCGCGACGACCCGGCGCTTGACGGGGTCGATCCGCGAGACGGTGTTCGACAGGCGGTTCGAGACCCACACCGCCGAGGGCGTGACGGCGACCGAGCGCGGGCCGCTCCCGACGCGGACGGACGAGACCCGGTTCGTGCGCGCGTCGATCCGGAAGACCTTGCGGCCGTTGAGCGAACCGACCCAGACCGCGCCGCCGCCGAAGCGGAGGTTCGCCGGAGACGCGGCGCCGCCGATCCGGATCCGCCGGCCGACCTTGTTCGTCCTCGGGTTGATGCGGAGCACGTAGCCGAGGCTCGGCTCGGTCGCCCAGACCGCGCCGCCTCCGAAGGCGACGTCCCAGATCTGGTCGGCGAGGTGGATCCGCTTGACGATCCTCATGCTCGTCGGGTCGACGCGGATCACCGAGCTCGTGCCGTACCCGTCGACCCAGACGCTGCCGGCTCCGATCGCGACGCCGCAGGGCCCGCGGCCGACGGCGATCGAGCGCGTGACCGTGTTCGTCGCCGGGTCGATGCGCGCGAGCTGCCCGGCGCCGTTGACGCCGACCCAGAGCGCGCCGAAGCCCTCCGTCTCCGAGCACGGCCCCTGGCCGGTCTCGACCTGGGCGACGACGCGCGCCGGGTCGGCGGCGGCGAGGGCGGCGATGACCACGACGCCGGCGAGGGCGATGCCGAGCGTGCCGATGATCGCGACTCGCCGCATCTTGGCGGCCACCGTAGACGCCCGACTGGCCACTGTTAAGGTCCACTTCGGGACGGATTTCGTGGACCAGTTGACCGCGAGGAGCAAGGCGCCCGAGCTCCTGCTGGGGCTCGACCGCGGCAGCGGCCGCCTCTCGGCGCAGCTGGAGCGCGAGTTGCGCGAGGCCGTTCGCTCCGGTCGGCTGAAGGCGGGCACGCGCCTCCCCTCGACGCGGGCGCTGGCGGCGGAGCTCGGGATCTCGCGCGGCCTCGTCGTGGCCGCCTACGCGCAGCTGGGAGCCGAGGGTTACCTCCGCCTGCGCCGAAACGCGCCGCCGCTCGTCGCCGACGCGATCGGGGCGCCCGAGCGCCCGCGAACGCTCGCGGCCGACCCGTACTGGCGCCACAACCTGCGGCCGGACCTGCCCGACTACGCGGCGTTCCCGCGCGAGGAGTGGCTGACCTCCTACCGGGCGGCGCTCAAGGCGGCGCCCGACCAGGAGCTCGCGTACGGCGACGTGCGCGGCACGGCGACGCTGCGGGAGGCGCTCGCGTCCTACCTCGGCCGCGCGCGCGGCGTCGTCGGGGACGCCGAGCACATCTTCGTGTGCGGCGGCTTCGCGCAGGCGATCGGCCTCGTCGGCGGCGTGCTCGCGCGGGCGGGCCGGCGCCGCGTCGCCGTCGAGGATCCCTGTCACGCGGTCATACGCGAGCTCGTCGCGCGCAGCGGCGTCGATCCGGTGCCGCTGCCGGTCGACGACGACGGCATCTCCGTCGACGCGCTCGAGCGCGCGGCCCCGGACGCGGTGCTGGTGACGCCTGCGCACCAGTATCCGACCGGCGTCGTCCTCTCGCCCGAGCGCCGGTCGCGCGTGCTCGCCTGGGCCGAGCGCGCGGACGCGATCGTGATCGAGGACGACTACGACGCGGAGTTCCGGTACGACCGCCCGCCGGTCGGGGCGCTGCAGGGGCTGGCGCCGGGGCGGGTCGTGTACTGCGGGTCGGCGAGCAAGACGCTCGCTCCGACGCTGCGCCTCGGCTGGGTGGTCGCGCCGCCGCGCCTGGTGCGAGAGCTCGTCGACCAGGTGCTCTACACGGCGATCGCCCCGCCGCGGCTCGAGCAGCTCGCCTTCGCCGACTTCCTCGGCCGAGGCGAGCTCGACCGCCACCTGCGGCGCATGCGGCTCCGCTACCGCCGGCGTCGCGACGAGCTCGTCCGCAGCCTCGCCCGCGAGCTCCCGGAGGTCGAGGTGCGCGGCGTCGCGGCGGGCCTGTACGTCGCGGCGGTGCTGCCTCCAGGAACGGACGAGCGCCGCGTGCTCGAGGAGGCCCGCCGCCGCGGCGTCGGCGTCTACGGCATGGGCGAGCACTGCGCGCGCGTCGCGCGCGAGCCCGCGCTCCTGCTCGGCTACGCGGTCTCGAGCGAGCCGGCCATCCGCGCCGGCATCCGGACGCTCGCCGAAGCGGTGCGGGCGGCTAGCGCCTGAACTGCAGCTCGTGCCAGGACGGGGTCGGCGCGAGCTCGAGGAGCGCGCGGTCGCCGCCCGGCTCGAGGTAGGCGAACTCGGAGGATGCCTCGTCCCAGGCGACGTCGAGCCGGCCGTCCTTGACCCGGTGGTCGAGCCACGCGCCGCGGAAGACGAGCTTGCGCAGCCAGTAGACGAGCGACTCGCCCTCGACCAGCGAGAGGCGCTCCCAGTGGCGGACGAGATAGCGGCCCAGCTCGCTGCGCGGCTCCTCGATCAACCCGTCCGCCGTCAGCTCGACCAGGTCGCTCGTCTCCTCCTCGTCGAGCTCGTTGTCGTCGACGAGCCCGAGCCGGTACGCAGCGGCGCAGACCCGCTGCGCGAAGTCGGCGTGGTTGAAGCTGAAGCGGAGGCGGAGGAACTCCACGACGATGTCGTCGCCCGACGAGTAGTTGTCCGCATCCACGGTCGGAGGATAGCCCCGTCCGCGGCCTACACTGGGCCGCGTGAGCACCAAGGCGGCAGTCCTCTCCGGCGGCGTCACCGCCGCGCTCGTGTTGCTCGTGGTGTGGCTGTTCGACGTGTCGCTCGACCGGGCCGCCGTCCTCGCGCCGGTGATCGTCGTCGCCTTCGGCGCGGCCGCGGGCCTCGTCGTGCTGTGGACCAAGGTCGGCTGGGAGGCGCTCCAGCGGCGGCGGCGTCCCTGGCTCGTCGCCGGCATCGCGATGGGCGTCGTCGCGCTGATCGCCGCGCTCTCGCTGCTGGGCATCCAGCTGCCGCGCGAAGGCTGATCCGCGGCGAGGCTCCGTCCGGGGGCCTCCGTACCGTGGACTGCCCATGTCGTGGCGGCTGCGGAACGAGTGTGAGCGGGCCGAGGTCGAGCGTCTCGCGCGCGACCTCGAGGTGAGCGACGTGCTCGGATCCGTGCTGGTGCGGCGTGGCTACGGAGCGGTCGAGGACGCGCGCGCGTTCCTCGCGGCCGAGCTGCCGGAGCACGACCCCTTCGCGCTGGGCGACATGCGCGAGGCCTGCGACGCGATCCGCGCGGCGGTCGCCGCCGGGACGAGGATCTGCGTCCACGGCGACTACGACGCCGACGGCATCTGCGCCACCGCGCTCGCGCTGCTCGTCCTCCGCGAGCTCGGCGCGGACGCCTCGTACCACCTGCCGAGCCGCTTCGATGAGGGCTACGGCGTGGCCGCACAGACGCTCGAGCGGCTGGCCGACGAGGGCGTCGGCCTGGTGCTGACGGTCGACTGCGGCGTGACGGCCGTCGATGAGGTCGTGGCGGCGCGGGCGCGCGGGCTCGCGCTCGTCGTGACCGACCACCACCGCGCCGGGGAGGAGCTGCCGGACTGCCCGGTCGTCGGCCCCTATCGCGGTGACTACCCGTTCCGCGAGCTGTGCGGGACCGGCGTCGTCTGGAAGCTCGGGCAGGCGCTGCTGGGCCCGCGCTCGGAGGCCCTCGTCCGGCACCTCGACCTCGTCGCCCTCGCGACCGTCGCCGACGTCGTGCCGCTCGTCGACGAGAACCGCGGGCTCGCGGTCGCCGGCCTGCGGGCGCTCGCTCGGACGCAGAAGCCCGGCCTGCAGAAGCTGATGCGCGTGGCGCGGGTCGACCCGGCGACGGTCGACGCCGGCGCGATCGGCTTCCGCCTGGCGCCGCGGCTGAACGCGGCAGGGCGCCTCGGCCGGGCGGAGGCGGCGCTCGAGCTCCTGCTGTGCGAGGAGCGTGAGCCGGCCGCGCGGCTGGCGCAACAGCTCGAGGAGCTGAACGGCGACCGGCAGGCGGTCGAGCAGCGGATCCTGCGCGCGGCGGTCGACGAGATCGAGTCGTGGCCGGAGGCGAGGCGGCGACAGCGCGCGTACGTCGTCGCCGGCGCGGACTGGCACGAGGGCGTGATCGGCATCGTCGCCTCGCGCCTCGTCGAGCGCTACGCGCGGCCGGTCGTCCTGATCGCCGGCACCGACGGCGACTGGAAGGGCTCGGGCCGCTCGATCGCGGGCTTCGACCTGCACGACGGGCTGCGCCGGTGCGCGGGCCACCTCGAGCGCTGGGGCGGCCACGCCGCCGCCGCCGGGCTCTCGATCAGGCCCGAGAACGTGGCGGCCTTCGCGGAGCAGTTCGCGGCGATCGGCGACGGCGCGCTCGCCGACGACGACCTGCGCCCGCCGGCGCTCGTCGACGCGCTCGTGCACGGCAGCGACCTCACGCTCGAGCTGTGCGAGGAGCTGGCGCGGCTCGCGCCGTTCGGTCTCGGCAACCCCGGCGTGACGCTCCTGCTGGCCGGCTGCGAGCTGACCGACCTGGCGGCGGTCGGGGAGGGCAAGCATCTCAAGTTCCGCGTGCGCGAGGACGGGCGGGACTCGGGCAGCGCGATCGCGTTCCGGCTCGGCCGCCAGCTCGACAGCCTGCGCCGGCCCGGCGTGTACGACGTCGTCTTCCGGCTCGAGGCGAACCAGTGGAACGGCACGGTCGCGCCGCAGCTGAACGTGCAGCAGGTCTTCGAGCGCGACGAGCGCTACGTGGAGCTGCGCAACTGGCTCAAGGGCGAGTGGCGCAAGGAGGCGCGCGACCCTGCGGCCGCGGCGATCTTCGCCGAGCTCGGCCTGACGGAGGGAGGGTCACGGCGGCACCTGCTGGAGTCCGGGCAGTTCCGCGCGTTGCTGGAGCAGCCGGAGCTCGCGCGCGCGGCCTAGGCCCGGCCGACGGCGGCGCGGTGCACGCGGCGCCGGCGCCAGCCGCGCCGCTCGCAGGCGGTCGTGTCGAGCACGATCAGCATCCGCGCGAGGCGGGCAGCCTTGCGCTCGTTTCGTCGTCTTCGCATCGGGAGTGTCCGTTCGGCCTGAAGTCGCTCCCTCCTGCGACGGGAATCACGCGCTCCGGTTAGGGAAATGCACGGGAGTACACTTTTTCCATGACGGTCCTCGAATCCCGCGAACGGCATCAGGAGCTCATCGACGAGCTGATCGAGACCGTCGCGGCCTACAACAAGGACGTCGACCGTGACCTGCTGACGCGGGCGTTCACGTTCGCGGCGCGGGCGCACGAGGGCCAGCAGCGCCGCTCCGGCGAGGATTTCATCCACCATCCGTGGGGCGCCGCGAAGATCTGTGCCGAGCTTCGGCTCGACGAGCAGACGATCGCGGCCGCGCTCCTGCACGACGTCGTCGAGGACACCGGCACCGACATCAAGGAGGTGCGGGACGAGTTCGGCGAGGAGATCGCCCAGCTCGTCGAGGGCGTCACCAAGCTGACGCGCATCCAGTTCCAGAGCCGCGAGCAGGCCGAGGCGGAGAACTACCGCAAGATGATCGTGGCGATGGCGCAGGACGTGCGCGTGATCCTGATCAAGCTCGCCGACCGCCTCCACAACATGCGCACGATCGAGTACCTCGGCAAGCAGAAGCAGGTGCAGAAGGCCAAGGAGACGCTCGAGGTCTACGCGCCGCTCGCCCACCGGCTCGGCATCAACAAGATCAAGTGGGAGCTCGAGGATCTCGCCTTCTCGACGCTCCACCCGCGCAAGTACGAGGAGATCAAGGCGATGGTCAGCGAGCGCCGCGCCGACCGCGAGGAGCACGTGCGCGAGGCGGCGATGACGCTGCAGGCCGAGCTCGAGAAGGTCGACATCCCGGCCGACATCTCCGGCCGCGCGAAGCACTTCTACTCGATCTACGACAAGATGGCCAAGAAGGGCCGCGAGTTCAACGAGATCTACGACCTGACCGCGATGCGCGTGATCGTCGAGCGCAGCGGCGAGGAGGGGGCGCGCGATTGCTACGGCGCGCTCGGCCTGATCCACTCGCTCTGGAAGCCGATGCCCGGCCGCTTCAAGGACTACGTGGCGATGCCGAAGCTGAACGGCTACCAGGCCCTGCACACGACCGTGATCGGTCCGGAGGGCCGGCCGCTCGAGATCCAGGTGCGCACGCGCGAGATGCACGAGACCGCCGAGTTCGGTGTCGCCGCGCACTGGCTCTACAAGCACGGCCGCGCCGGCGAGGCCCGCGACGACGAGTGGCTCGCGTGGGTCCGCCAGCTGATGGACTGGCAGGAGGACGAGGCCGACCCGCGCGAGTTCATCAAGACCTTCCGCACCGACCTCTTCGAGGACGAGGTGTACGTCTTCACGCCGAAGGGCGAGGTGAAGGCGCTGCCGGCAGGCTCGACGCCGATCGACTTCGCCTACGCGGTGCACACCGACGTCGGCCACCGCACGGTCGGCGCGAAGATCAACGGCCGCATCGTCCCGCTGCACTACCGGCTCAAGAGCGGCGACTTCGTCGAGATCCTGACTTCGAAGTCCGGCCGCGGCCCGTCGCGCGACTGGATGAAGATCGCCGCGTCGTCGCGCGCCCGTAACAAGATCCGTGCCTGGTTCTCGCGCGAGACGCGCGCCGACACCGAGCAGAAGGGACGCGACGCGCTCGAACAGGCGCTGAAGCAGCAGAACCTGCCGCACAAGAAGCTCGCGGGCTCGGCGGTGCTC
>DATIER010000053.1:0-5490 GCA_035455605.1 Gaiellaceae bacterium | reverse complement strand
CGAAGCACGATCTGGACGGTGCCCGCCAATGCGCTCGTCCACGTCACCGTCTACCAGTTCGACGGCGACAGCGGGCTGCGCAACCCGTTCCTCGCACGCACCCAGGGGCTCGTCGGGACGGCGACGCTCGACGGCAAGCCGTTCCAGCAGATCAAGCCCGACAACGCCTCGCACACGTTCGCGATCCCCCAGCTCGGCGTGCTCGTCCCGCTCGAGGGTGTCCCCGACGACGCGAAGAACCAGTGCGGCTACGCCCCGTGCGATCCGAAGTCGATGGCGCACCGCACGATCACGTTCACCTTCCGCACCGGCAAGAAGGGCAAGTACCGCTGGCAGTGCTTCGTCCCCTGCGCGGCCGGCTTCCAGTTCGGGTTCGGCGGCCCGATGCAGACGATCGGCTACATGGACGGGTTCCTGAACGTCGTCTAGCGCGATGGCCGTCGCCGCGACAAGCCGGAGCAACGTGCCGCACGGCAGGCGGATGCTTGCGATCTGGCTCGTGCTGAGCATCGTCCTGACGCCGATCGCCGCGCTCGTGATCGGCCCGCTGATCCCTCCCGGCAACGGCAGCGTCCAGGGCATGGGCCAGACCTTCGACAACCAGGTGCTGATCGGGGCCTCGACCCCGATCATGGTCTTCGTCCTCGTCGTGCTCGCGTACACGCTGATCGTGTTTCGCGCGCGGGAGGCGACGGCCGAGGGCATTCCCGCGCGCGGGGACTCCAGCCTGCAGGTCGTCTGGCTGGTGATCACGACCGCGATCGTCCTCGGCCTAGCCGCCTTCGGCACGTACGAGCTGGTCAAGGACGGCGCGGGCGGCGGGCAGGGGCCGAGCGCGGCCTTCCTCCCCTCGCAGCACGACAAGGCGATGGACGTCCAGGTGATCGGCCAGCAGTGGGAGTTCACCTATCGCTATCCGACCTACGGCGGGGTCGAGACGCCGCACCTCTACCTCCCGGCGAACACGCTCATCCGGCTGCACGTCACCTCGCTGGACGTGATCCACTCGTTCTGGGCGATCAACCTCGGCGTCAAGGCCGACGCGAACCCGGGGACGGACAACGTCGTCTACGTCGAGACCCGCCACCCGGTGAAGCTCAACATCCGCTGCGCCGAGCTCTGCGGGCTCTGGCACGGCTACATGTTCGACGAGCAGGGCCGCGTCGTCTCGCCTGCCGCGTTCTCGATCTGGATCCAGCAGCAGCAGAAGATCTACGGACCGATCACGAAGGAGCTGCCGCCGTATGCCACGACCTACGCACCTGAGCCGGCGCTGAGGGCCGGATGAGCGAGACTCCCACAACGACCGCCCCACCCGCGCAGCCCGTCCGCGGCCGCCCGCTCTGGCGCCGGCTGATCGGGTTCAACCTGCTGACCGCCGTTCTGCTCGGGATCGGCGGCTGGTACCTCGGCTGGTGGCTCGCGCACCAGATCACGGCGCCGAGCCTCGACTACTTCGGCGACACCGACCAGAACGACATCGCCGTCTTCATGGGCTACTTCTTCGGCGTCGTCGGCTTCCTGATCGGGCTCGGCTTCCTGCAGTACCCGCTCGCGCGCCTGCGCGGCTACCCGCCGTCGCTGCGCGAGAAGGAGACCGAGGGCGTCGGCCGCTACTTCGGCCTCTGCACCGACCACAAGGTCGTCGGCCTCCAGTACCTGTTCGGGATCGGCCTCTTCTTCTTCATCGCGGGCCTGAACGCGATGCTGATCCGCTTCGAGCTCCTGCGGCCGACCCCCGTCTTCAACTCCGGCAACTACATCACCCTGGTCGGCCTGCACGGGACGATGATGATGGGGATGATGACGAGCGCGGTCCTCGGCCCGTTCGCGAACTACTTCGTCCCGATCATGATCGGCGCGCGGCGGATGGCCTTCCCGCGCATCGAGTCGCTGACGTTCTGGATGCTGATGGCGGCCGGCGGAATCCTGATGACGACCGTCTTCTTCGGCGGCTTCCCGACCGGCTGGACCGGCTACACGCCGCTCGGCGACCAGGCGAACTACGGCATGGACGCCTACATCATGTTCTTCGCGCTGGTCGGGATCTCGATGTGCCTGCTCGGCATGAACATGCTGGCGACGGTGATCACGATGCGCGCGCCGGGGATGACGTGGTCACGCCTGCCGATCTTCGTCTGGGGAATCATCTCGACCTCGATCCTGAACCTGCTCGCGCCGCCGGTTCTCGTCGCTGCGCTGGCGATGGAGCTGCTCGACCGGACGTCGCAGACGACCTTCTACATCCAGAGCGGCGGCGGGAGCCAGTACCTGTACGAGAACCTGTTCTGGTTCTTCGGCCATCCCGAGGTCTACATCCTGGCGCTGCCCGGCTTCGGGATCCTGCTCGAGCTGCTGCCCGTCTTCTCGCGCAAGCCGCTCTGGGGCTACCGCCTCGCGGTCGCCGGGATGATGGGCGTGACACTGCTCAGCTTCCTGGTCTGGCAGCACCACCTGTTCGTCAGCGGCATCAACAGCAACCTGCGCCCGTTCTACATGCTCTCGACGGAGCTGATCTCGATCCCGACGGGCTTCACGTTCCTCTGCGGGCTGATGACGCTCTGGCGCGGGAACATCCGCTTCACCGTCCCCATGCTCTTCGCGCTCGCCTGGTTCTTCAACTTCCTGATCGGCGGCATCTCCGGGATCTTCAACTCGGACACGCCGAGCGACACGACCGAGCACGGCAGCTTCTTCGTGATGGCCCACTTCCACTACACGATCATGGGCGGCCTCGTCTTCACCTTCTTCGCCGCCATCTACTACTGGCTCCCGAAGATGACCGGCTTCCAGCTGAACGAGCGCCTGGGCAAGATCCACTTCTGGATCATGTTCCTCGCCTTCAACTCGACGTTCCTGCCGCTCTTCGCCGTCGGCTTCCTGGGTCAGCCGCGGCGCGTCGTCACCTACGCCTCCAACCTGCAGTGGCTCAACGACTGGGTGTCCGTGTCGGCCTTCGTGCTCGGTCTGTCGATGCTCGTGTTCCTGTACAACCTCGTCTATTCGCTGCTCTTCGCCCGCGTCCGCGCCGCGCGCAACCCGTGGGGCTCGCTCTCGATCGAGTGGCAGCTGCCCTCGCCGGTGCCGGTGCAGAACTTCGACCGCACGCCGGTCTTCGAGAACGACCCGTACGGCTACGGAGACGGCGACGGCGCACGCACCGTCGCGCGTCCGGTCGGCGTGCCTGCGAGGGGAGCGTGACGTGAGCGAGATCGAATGGGTCAGCGAAGGGCACCGCTACGAGCTCGTCGAGCAGGAGCACCCGCGGATCCTCGGCCGCAACCTGCTCTCCGCGGCGCACCTGTTCGCCAGCGCGACGGCGATGTTCTTCCTCGCGTTCTTCTTCGCCTACTTCTACCTGCGCACGCTGAACAGCAACGGGCTCTGGCACCCGAAGCACGTCGACCCGTCGCTGACGCTCGGCACGCTGTCGACTGCGGCCTGGGTCGCCGGAGCGATCGTGCTCTGGCTCGCCGTCCGCGATCGGCGCGCCGACCGACTCAGGCAGTGGCGCGTCAAGGGCGCTGTCGCGCTGGCGTTGGGACTCGCCGGGGTAGTGCTGCAGATCGTCGAATGGCTCGTCGCCGGGTTCGGGCCGGCGGACGGCGGCTACGCCAGCGTGTACTTCGGCTGGACCGCCTTCATCGTCCTGTTCGGCGTCGGGGCGCTCTTCTGGCTCGAGACGACGCTCGCCACGTCGTTCCGGTACCGCAACACGGCGAGCGCTGCGCCGCCTGCCGGGCACGGCTCCGGCGACCCCTACCGAGCCGAGCACGACATCGCCGACCCGCTCTCGCTCGTGCCGGCGATGCTCGAGGCGGTCGGCTTCTACTGGGCGTACTTCGCCGCCCTCGTCGTGATCGCCTGGATCGTCCTCTACCTCGTCTGAGGTAGAGGGACCGTGCCGAGCATCACGAGCGCCGCCGCCTGGCCGGTGCAGGCGCCATTCTTCCTCGTCCTCGCCGCGGCCGTCCTCTACCAGCTCGGCGGCAAGAGGAGCGTCCCGGGGCATCGCCGGAACGCAGAGCGGCGGTGGCGCTCCGCGGCCTTCTACGGCGGCCTCCTGACCGTCGTCGTCGCGACGGACACGCCGCTCGACCCGCTCTCCGACACGCTCTTCACGGCGCACATGGCGCAGCACATCCTGTTGCTGATGGTCGCACCGGGCCTGATCGTCCTCGCGGCGCCGTGGCTGCGTCTCTGGCAGCCGCTCCCGCTCGGCGCCCGGCGGGCGGTGGCGAAGAGCGTCGCGCGGGGGCGCTGGGCCGCGCCTCTGCGCGCGCTCGGCCGCACGCTCGCGCGGCCGCTGCCGGCATGGATCGCGTTCAACGCCGTCGTCGTCGCCTGGCACGTGCCGACGCTGTACGACGCGACGCTCTCCAGCGAGGCGGTCCACGACCTCGAGCACGCGCTCTTCTTCGTGGCCGGAATCCTGTTCTGGCTGCAGGTCGTCGACTCGCCGCCGGTGCGCGCGCGGCTCGAGTACGGGCTGCGCGCGGTCTACCTGACCGGCGCGCTGCTCGTCAGCTGGGTGCTGGCGATCGTGCTGGCCCTCTCCTCTTCACCGTTCTACCCGGCCTATACGCACCTCGGCCATCGCACGGCCGGGCTCTCCGCGCTCGCCGACCAGCAGATCGCCGGCGGCATGATGTGGGTGCCCGGCTCGATCCCGTTCACCATCGCGTTCATCTGGGCGCTCTACCGCTGGCTCGACCCCGCCGAGGACCCGTCGATGCGCGCCCGCCGCAACGGCCACGGGCCCACCCGGGGACGGGCATCGCTGATCTCCTGAGAGGAGCAGAACATGAGCTTCGTCATCGCAAGCGGCTTCACTACCGGGGCGATCCTTACCCTGGTGCTGCCGGTCGCGCTCCTCGCCATCGTCGGGCTCTTCTGGTGGCTCGTCCTCGCCCGCACCGACCTGCACGAGGAGCTCGACGAGGCGGCTACGGACCCGGACGTGCGCTGATCGAGGGACGGCCGCCGCTCGTCACGACGAGCACCGCGTACATCCGCGCCTCGGCCTGACCGGGCACGAGGCTCGTGATCCGGTACACGCCGGTGCGCGACGGCGTGAACGAGAACCGCTCCTCACCGCCGGACGGGAGGCCCTGCAGCGGCTGCGCAATGGCCGCGCCCGGAAACGGGATCGTCGCGCTCCGGGCTCCGGTGACGACCGCGCACGACGCGCGCCGTGAAGCGTGATTCCGGCAGTCGACGGTCACGCGCCAGCCACGTGGCACCGACACGAGCAGCTCGCCGCGTCCGTAGTCGTCGAAGTTGTAGCCGTTGTTGGAGGAGCCGAGGCCGGCGATCATCGTCAGCCGCACGCGCTTCGTCGCAGGATCAGAGGCGAGGAACCGGTGCGGGTCGGGCCGCCCGGGCAGCGGGGCGGTGGACGTCTGCGGCACCGCCGCCGTCGTCGCCGGTACCGCCGTGGAGTGCGAGGAGCAGCCCGCGAGCAGCGGAAGCGCGAGGGCCGCTGAGAGG
>DATIER010000052.1:0-3028 GCA_035455605.1 Gaiellaceae bacterium | reverse complement strand
GACGAGACGGGAACCGAGGCGCTGCGGCGCTACTACGCGTCGTACGCCCGGCTCGCCGACGACCTCGGCGCCGGCCTCGTGCTCGACACGGTGACCTGGCGCGCGAGCGCCGACTGGGGCGAGAAGCTCGGCTACGACGCGGCCGCGCTGGCCAACGTGAACCGGCGCGCGGTGGCGCTCCTGCGCGAGCTGCACCGCGACGATCCGCCGATCGTCGTGAGTGGCTGTGTCGGCCCGCGCGGCGACGGCTACGCCGCCGATGCGACGATGACTGCCGCGGCGGCCGAGCGCTACCACGAGCCGCAGATCGCGGTGCTCGCCGAGGAGGGCGTCGACGCGATCAGCGCGCTCACCCTGACCTACGCCTCCGAGGCGATCGGCATCGTCCGCGTCGCGCGGCGGCACGGCGTGCCGGCCGTGATCTCGTTCACCGTCGAGACGGACGGGCGCCTGCCGAGCGGCGAGGAGCTCGGCGAGGCGGTCGAGCAGGTCGACCGCGAGGCCGGCGGCGGGCCCGCGTACTTCATGGTCAACTGCGCGCACCCGACACATTTCGCCGACGTGCTGGAGCCGCCGTGGCTCGAGCGGATCGCCGGAGTCCGCGCGAACGCGTCGAAGCGGAGCCACGCCGAGCTGGACGCCTCCGACGAGCTCGACGCCGGCGATCCGGACGAGCTCGGCGAGCGCTACCGCGAGCTGGCCGAGCTGCTGCCGCGGCTCGCGGTCGTCGGCGGCTGCTGTGGCACCGACGAGCGACACGTGGCCGCCGTCGCCCGCGCCGTCACTCGGTGACGACGTACTCGAACGAGGCCCACGCGAGCAGCGCGAAGATCGCGTCGTAGAGCGCGAGGAAGCCGAGGTAGCGGCCTGAGCCGTCGGCCACGCTCGCGCCGACGCCGCCGATCACGATCGGCAGCGCGAGCGGCAGGAAGAGCAGCGGCAGCAGCAGCTCGCGCGCCCGGCCGGCGGCGGCCATCGCCGCGAGCAGCGTCCCGACGGCGCAGATGCCGACGTCGGCCAGCGCGACGCCGGCGACGGTCGACCAGCCGACGGGCTCGAAGAAGAGTGCGAACGCCGGCAGCGCCACGACCTCGGCCACCGCCAGGAAGGCGAGCGTCGCCACGACCTTCGCGAGCCAGATCGCGCTCCGGTCGACGGGCGCCAGGACGAGCCCGTCGAGCAGGCCCTGCTCCCGCTCGGCGACGAAGGCCCGGCCGAGGCCGAGCAACGCGGTGAAGAGGATCGCGATCCAGAGCAGGCCGAGCTCGGCGAGCCGCGACGAGCCGCTCGGGAGCGCGAAGTGGAAGACGACGAGGATCGCGAGCACGAACAGCAGCATCGCGGGGAGCGTGTCCCGTGCCCGCAGCTCGAGCCGCAGGTCCTTGCGCGCGAGGACGGCGGTGTCGCCGAAGTACCCCCTCACGCGAGCGCGAGCCTCCCGCTCGCGAGCCGCGCGATCCGCTCCGGGTCGTGCGTCGAGACGAGGATCGTCCGCCGCTCGCGCATGCCGGTGAGCTCGCGGTCGAGCAGCTCGGCCCCGTCGGCGTCGAGGCCGCTGAACGGCTCGTCCAGGATCAGCAGCTCGGGCCGGTGCAGCAGCGAGCGGCAGAGCGCGAGGCGCTGGAGCTGGCCGCGCGACAGCTTGGCCGCCCGCACCGCGCGCGAGTCCCAGAGCCCGAAGCGCTCCAGTAGCATGCCGATCCGCTCACGCCGCTCGGGCACGCGGTAGAGCCGTCCGTAGAGGTCGAGGTTCTCGAGCGCCGTCAGCTCGCGGTAGACGAGCGGCTCGTGGCCGAGGAAGCCGATCGCGGCGCGCTCCGGCTCGACCTCCAGCGTGCCGCGGCTCGGCACGGCCAGGCCGGCGCAGAGTCGCAGCAGCGTCGTCTTCCCCGAGCCGTTGGGGCCGGTGACGACGAGGAAGCCGCCGCGCTCGAGCTCGAAGTCGAGCCCCCGCAGCACGCGCTTCTCGCCGTACGCCTTCTCGAGGCGCTCGGCGCGGATCACAGGACGTCCAGGAGCACGAAGCCGAAGAACGCGATCGAGATGACGCCGTTCATCGTGAAGAACGCCGTGTCGAGCCGGCGAAGGTCGCCCGGCCGGACGAGCGAGTGCTCGTAGGCGAGCAGCGCCGCGACCACGGCGACGCCCAGCCAGTACCACGCGTCGACCGGCAGGCCGAGCCCGGCCGCGACGAGCAGCGCGACCGTGCTCAGGTGAAGGAGCCGCGCTCCGAGGAGGGCGCCGCGCTCGCCGAAGCGAACGGCGACCGACTGGAGCCCCTGCTCGCGGTCGACGTCGACGTCGAGCAGCGCGTAGAAGAGATCGAACCCCGCCACCCAGAGCGCGACCGCGCCCCCGAGCGCCCACGCCTGCCACGGGATCGTCCCCGTGATCGCCGCCCAGGCGCCGACCGGCGCGAGCCCGTCGACCGCGCCGAGCCAGAAGTGGCACGCCCACGTCCAGCGCTTCAGGTACGGGTAGATCACGAAGCCGGCGACCGGGATCGGCCAGAGCCAGTGCACCAGCGGGTCGAGCTGGAAGACCGCGACGAGGAAGACGGCCAGCGAGCCGAGGCAGAAGAGGACGACCGCAGCCGGCGAGAGCAGGCCCGACGGCAGCTCGCGGCCGGCGGTGCGCGGGTTGCGCGCGTCGAGCCCCGCGTCGATCAGCCGGTTGAGCCCCATCGCGAGCGAACGGGCGCCGACCATCGCGACCGTGATCCAGAGGAGGTCGTGAGCGCTCGGCACGGCGTCGACGGCGAGGAAGGCGCCGACATAGGCGAACGGCAGCGCGAAGACCGTGTGCTCGAACTTGACGAGCCGCGCGAACCGGACCGGATAGGCGATCGCGGTCATGACTGCTCGTGCGCGGTCGGCTCGCCGGCGAGGAGCTCGACCGCGTGCTGCAGCGCCGGCCGTAGCACCTCGAAGCCGTCGCGGCAGCCGCCGGGAGAGCCGGGCAGGTTCACGACGAGCGTCCGCCCTCGGACGCCGGCGAGCCCCCGCGAGAGCAGGGCGTGCGGCGTCTT
>DATIER010000051.1:0-6959 GCA_035455605.1 Gaiellaceae bacterium | reverse complement strand
CGCTCGCCGGTCGGCTCGATCACGCCGCGGCGCAGCAGGACGCGCTGGAGGTTCGTCGCCGAGACCGCGTGCCCGAGCGCGGCCACGTAGAGCTCCCGTAGCTCGGAGATGCTGAACACCGGCGGCGCCAGCGCGAACGCGATGTTCGTGTAGGAGAGCTTCGCCCGCAGCCGGTCGCGGCCCGCGAGCACGATCGCGCGGTGGTCGAAGGCGAGCCCGGGCAGCTCCGAGACCCGCTGCCAGGCCGTGTCGGCGGGCACCTCGGGGTCGACGTCTCGCGGCACGAGGCCGAGGTACGCCGTTGCGAGCTCCCACTCGTGCGGGTTGCGGCCCGGGTCGCTGAGGGTGGCGAGCTGCTCGAGGTGGGCGAGCTCGCGGACGTCGACCTTCTCGGCGAGGTGGCGGCGGATCGATCGCTCGAGCGTCTCGCCCCGCTCGAGGTAGCCGCCGGCGAGCGACCAGGCGCCGAGGAACGGCTCGCGCGCCCGCTGCCAGAGCAGCGCCTGCAGCCGCCCGTCGCGGACCTGCAGGACGACCGCCAGCGCGACGTGCGCGGGCCGCAGGCTGGTAGACTGGCCGCCAGGTTTTCGACTCACAGGCTAAAACTAGCGAAGGAGAACCGGAGATGCGCGCCCCGAGCACCGCGGCAGGTGCCGCTCGATGACGACGGCGGTCGCCGCTCCACCCGTCCGGGACGTCGAGCAGGTCCTGCGCGACGGCGGGCTCTCGCGCTTCCACAAGAAGGCGATCCTCGTCACGGGCGCCGCTTGGACGTTCGTCGCCATGGAGATCCTGCTCGTCGGCTTCGTCGCGCCGATCTTCACCGCCAAGTGGGGCCTCGACGGGCGCATGCAGGGGCTCGTGAACAGCGCGGCGCTCGCCGGCTCGCTCTGCGGCTCGCTGGTGCTCGGGCGGCTCGCCGACCGGATCGGCCGGCGCGCGATCTTTCAGTACTCGATCCTCTGGTATGCGCTCTTCACCGCCGTGACGGCGCTCGCGTGGGGCCCGTGGTCCGTGATGGGGTTCCGCTTCCTGGCGGGGCTCGGCCTCGGGGGCATGCTCGTCGTCGACCCGTCGATGCTGACCGAGTACCTGCCGCCGCAGCGGCGCGGCCGGCTGCTCGTCTTCCTCGACTTCTGGTGGCCGGTCGGCCTCTTGCTCGCGACCTTCCTGTCGTGGGTCTTCATCGGGCATTCGATCGGTGGCGACAACAGCTGGCGCTGGCTCTTCCTGGCCGCCTCGTTCCCGGCGTTCCTCGCGTTCGCGGTGCGGCGCACGCTGCCGGAGAGCCCGTACTTCCTCGCCCGCCACGGCCGCTCGCAGGAGGCGGCCGAGGTGCTGAGCGAGATCACCGGCCGGCCGGTCGAGCCCGGCGAGCTCACGGCACCGGCGGAGGAGCCGCGCTCGTCGGTGCGCGAGCTGTTCGCGCAGCGGCTGCGCGCGCGGACGACGACGACGGCGCTCGTCTGGATCGCGCTCAACATCTCGTACTACGGCCTCTTCCTCTGGCTGCCGTTCGTGCTGCAGGCCGAGAAGAGCTTCTCGATCAACGTCTACCTCCTGCTCGCGCTGAGCGCGCTGTCGCAGTTCCCGGGCTACGGCGCGGCGATCTGGCTGGTCGAGCGGATCGGGCGGAAGCCGACGCTCGCGGCCTTCCTCGTGCTCGGCGGCGTCTCCGCGTACGCCTTCGCCGTCGCCGACACGCAGGGCGTCTACGTGACGGCGCTCTTCTTCGTCGGCTTCTTCAACCTCGGCGCCTGGGGCGCGGTCTACCCGTTCACGTCCGAGACGTTCCCGACGCGGCTGCGCTCGAGCGCGTTCGGCCTGATGGAGGGCGTCGGCAAGGCCGCGGCGATCGCCGGCCCGTACATCTTCGGGAACCTGTACGACGCGACCGGCTCGTCGACGTGGTCGCTGACGGTGGTCGCGATCGTGATGGCGGCCGGCGGGATCGTCGCCGCGGCGTTCGGCCGCGAGACGCGCGGCCTGGCGCTCGACTAGCCCACCCACGGGCCAGCCGCCCGGAGGCGAGCGGACGAGGACGGCGACTCCCACCGGGCCACTAGCCTTACGCGACGGAAAGGAGACCCCATGACAACCAAGACCGAATCTCTCACCCCGAGCCAGCGCGCGTTCCTCGAGCACCCCTACTACGCCGCGGTGACGACGCTGCGGGAGGACGGCTCGCCGCACACGACCGTCGTCTGGGTCGACGTCGACGACGAGGGCGTGTTCTTCAATACCGCCACGGGCCGCGCGAAGCCCCGCCACTTCGAGCACGACCCCCGCGTATCCCTGATCGTGCTCGACCCGCAGGACGGCTACCGCTGGCTCGCGGTCGACGGCCGCGTCGAGATCACGACGGAAGGGGCCGACGCGAGTATCGACAGGCTCGCGAAGAAGTACCTCGGCCAGGACTCGTATCCCTGGCACAAGCCGGAGGAGCAGCGGCTGATCGCGCGCATCCGTCCGGACCGCGTCGAGGCGCACGGCCTGGATTGACGCCGACCCTCTGCGACGTCGGCCCGCGCGACGGGCTCCAGAACGAGGCCGAGACGCTGGAGCCGGCGACGCGGGCCGAGCTCGTCAACCGGCTCGCCGCCGCGGGCCTGCCGCGCGTCGAGGCGGTCAGCTTCGTCCGCCCGGACCGCGTCCCGCAGATGGCGGGCGCCGAGGAGGTCGTCGCCGGCATCGAGCGGCGCGAGGGCGCCGAGTACTCGGGCCTCGTGCTGAACGAGCAGGGCTACGACCGGTTCCGCGAGAGCGGGCTCGACCGCGTCAACGCCACGCTCGGCGCGACCGAGGAGTTCAACCGCCGGAACGGCAACGCCTCGCTGGACGAGGCGGTGGCCCGGGTCGAGCGGATCCTCGCGGCCGCGGCCGAGCCGGCCACCGTCACCGTCAGCGTCGCGTTCGGCTGTCCCTTCGAGGGCCGCGTCGACCCCGGGCATGTGGCCGACCTCGTCGCACGCTTCGAGGGAGCCGAGGTCGTCCTCGCCGACACGATCGGCGTCGCCGTGCCGCACGAGGTGCGCTCGCTCGTGGAGCGCACACGCGCAGCCGGCTTCCACGGGCACAACACGCGCAACACCGGCTACGCGAACGCGCTCGCCGCCGTCGAGGCCGGCGCCGGCGTGCTCGACGCCTCGGTCGGCGGGCTCGGCGGCTGCCCGTACGCGCCGCGCGCGAGCGGCAACGTCGCGACCGAGGACCTCGTCTACCTGCTCGAGCGCGAGGGCGTCGAGACCGGCATCGACCTCGACGCGCTGATCGCGACGGCGGAGTGGCTGGAGGGCGTCTTCGGCCGCAGGCTCGAGGGCCAGCTCTACCGCGCCGGCACCTGGCCGGCCTGAGCCGAGGCAGCGCTTGCGGTGCCGCCTCAGGGCGTGCGGGCTTCGCCCGCGCGTCCGTCTGAAACGACCGGTCGGTCCGTTTGCCGGTTCATCGCTGCGGCGGCTCGGAACTCCGACACGGCGAGGTCGATCTCCTCGTCGCCGGTCTGCCAGTTCGAGACCGAGACGCGGATCGCCTTGCGGCCCTTCCAGGTCGTGCCGCTCAGCCAGACGCGGCCGCTCGCCTGTACCTGGCGGAGCGCCTCGTCGGTCTGCTCGTCGGTCTCGAACCGGAATAGCACCTGGTTCAGCTCGACGTCGTTCAGCAGCTCGGCGCCGGGCAGCTGCACGACCGCCTCCGCGAAGCGCTTGGCCGCGTCGCAGCACCGCTCGACGAGCTCGACCACGCCCGAGCGCCCGAGCGAGCGCAGCGCGGCGTACACGGCGAAGCCGCGCGCGCGGCGCGAGAACTCGGGCACCCAGTCGACCTGGTCGCGCACGCGGCGCGCCCCCTCGTCCTGGATCAGGTACGAGGCGCTGACGGTCATCGCGGCTCGGTGCGACTCCGGGTGCGCGCAGAGGACGATGCCCGAGTCGTAGGGGACGTTCAGCCACTTGTGCGCGTCGGTCGTCCACGAGTCCGCGAGCTCGATCCCGCTGACGAGGTGCCGCAGGCGCGGCGAGACGGCGGCCCAGATCCCGAACGCGCCGTCGACGTGGAGCCAGGCGCCGGCGTCACGGGCGAGCGAGGCGATCTCGGGCAGCGGGTCGAAGGCTCCCGTGTTCACCTCGCCGGCCTGCGCGCAGACGATCGTCGGCCCTGCCGGCCCTGCGAGCGCCTCGGCCAGCGCGTCCGGCAGCATCCGGCCCTCGTCGTCCGCCGCGACCGTCGTCGGGGCGCCGAGGCCGAGCAGGCGCAGGGCGCGGTCGACGGTCACGTGGCGCTGCTCGCCGGCGAGCACGCGGATCCGCGGCGCGCCGCTCAGGCCCTCGCGGCCGACGTCCCAGCCGATCGCCTCGAGGACGTGCCAGCGCGCCGCCGCGAGCCCGGTCACGTGCGCGACCTGCGTGCCGGTGACGAAGCCGATCGACGACTCGCCGGGCAGCCCGAGCAGCTCGAGCAGCCAGTCCCGCGTGATCTGCTCGACGACCGACGCCGACGGCCCGCCCACGTAGAGGCCGGCGTTCTGGTCCCACGCCGAGGTGAGCCAGTCCGCCGCGAGCGCCGCCGGCAGCGCACCGCCGATCACGAACCCGAAGTAGCGCCCGCTACCTGTCGCGACGACGCCCGGCTCGGCCGCCGCGACCAGCTCGTCGACGACCTGCTCCGCGGGCAGCGGCCGCTCGGGCAGCGGCCCGCCGAGCGCCTCGCGCAACTGCTCCGGCGTCACCTCCGGGAAGACCGGCCGCTCGTCGAGGGTGTCGAGATAGGCGGCCGCGAGGTCGGCCGTCCGGCGCAGCAGGTCGCCCGTGTCGCTCACGCGGCCATCCTCTCACCGAGCGACCAGAGGCCGTACCGGTGCCGGAACGGCACGTTGTCGACGTCGCGCTCGAACGACTCGCCGATCTTCTCCGCCACCCGGATCGAGGCGACGTTCTCGAAGGCGATCAGCGAGATCAGCCGCTTCAGGCCCAGGTCGGCGAGCGCCCAGTCGCGGCAGGCGAGCGCCGCCTCGGTCGCGTACCCGCTGCTCCAGTGCTCGCGGCCGAGCTTCCAGCCGAGCTCCGTCTCGACGTCGCCTGCGAGCCGCGCCCGCTTCCCGTTCGTCCAGTCGCGCGGATCCCAGAGCTGGAGCCCGACCCGTCCGAGGACTGCGCCGTCCTCCCGCCGCTCGACCGTGAACTCGCCGAGCCCGTACCACTCCCAGTGCCGGAGCAGCCGCTCGACCATCTCGTCCACCTCGGCCCGCGACTTCACGCCGCCGACGTACTCGACCGCCTCGGGGTCCTGCCAGTGCGGATAGAACGCCGCTGCGTCCTCGAGCCGGGGTCGGCGCAGGACGAGGCGCTCGGTCTCCAGCCTCACGTGTCCAGGGCGAAGAGCTGGGCCTCGCGCCGCCCGAGCATCACGTCGCGCTCGTACTCGAGCCCGAGTTTCCGCGCGACGTTCTCGGACGCGGTGTTGCCGTGGATGATCAGCGCGATCAGCCGCGCCGCCCCGAGCTCGCCCAGCGCGTAGTCGCGCACCGCGCCGGCCGCCTCGGTCGCGTAGCCGTGGCCCCAGAACGGCCTGCCGAGCGTGTAGCCGACCTCGACCTCGCTCGGCACGTCCGCGGCCTCGGCGCGCGTGGTCGGCTCCCACGTGTCCGTGTTCCAGACGAGCAGGCCGACGCGGCCGATGACCGCGCCGTCCTCCTTGCGGACGGTCGTGAAGAGGCCGAAGCCGTCCGCCTCCCAGCGGTCGATCATGCGCTTGACGCTGCGCTCGGTATCGGCGCGCGTGAGCGTCCGTCCGTCCCCGACATAGCGCATCACCTCGGGGTCGGCGTACATCGGGGCCAGCGCCTCGGCGTCGGCGGGGACCGGCGCGCGCAGGAGCAGGCGGTCGGTCTCGAGCTCGAGCACGAGGAGAGCCTACGTCTTGCGTTGCCGGCGCCAGGGGAGGCGGCCGCGCGGCCGTTCCTGCTTCGGCTCGAGCAGGCCGAACGCCCGCTCGAGCTGCGACTCGACGTAGCGGTTGATCTTGTCCTCGAAGCGGCGTTCGAGGTCGTCGCCGCGGCGATTCGCCTCGTCCTGCTTCGGCGGCGGGAACGACAGCGGCGACTCCTCGAGCGAGAGCTCGTAGACGTGCTCGTGCTGGATGTCCTTCAGGCTCTGGCGGCCGAGGTCGCGGACGCTCACGCCGTCGGGCAGCTCGTTGCCGACGAGCGCGCGCGTCGTCTCCGAGGCGAGGATCTGCCCGCCGTGGCCGGCGGAGCAGATGCGCGCGGCCCGGACGACGTCGAGGCCGACGTAGCCCTCCTCGCCGACGCTGGGCTCGCCGGTGTGCAGGCCCATGCGGACACGCACGTCCGCGCCCCGAGGCCAGTCGTGCGCGGCCAGGGCGCGCTGGCCGGCGACCGCCGCTCCGACCGCGTCCCGCGCCCGCGCGAACGAGTAGAAGAACGCGTCGCCCTGCGTGTCGACCTCGCTGCCGCCGGCGGCCTGGAAGACGTCGCGCAGCAGCCGCCGGTGGTCGGCGACGACCTGCCCGTAGTCGTCGCCGAGCTCCTGCAGCAGACGTGTCGATCCCTCGATGTCGGTGAAGAGGAAGGTGACGGTGCCTGCCGGAAGAGTCACGCCACTACCGTACAAGCCGTGAATCGGCTGGCCTCGGAGACGAGCCCGTACCTGCTCCAGCACGCCGCCAACCCAGTCGACTGGTACCCGTGGGGTGAGGAGGCGCTGGCGAAGGCGCGCGCCGAGGACAAGCCGATCCTGCTCTCGGTCGGCTACGCGGCGTGTCACTGGTGCCACGTGATGGCGCATGAGTCCTTCGAGGACCCCGGCACGGCGGAGCTGATGAACGAGCGCTTCGTGAACGTCAAGGTCGACCGGGAGGAGCGGCCCGACGTCGACGGCGTCTACATGGAGGCGGTGGTCGCGATGAGCGGCCACGGCGGCTGGCCGCTGACGGTCTTCCTCACG
>DATIER010000050.1:0-10238 GCA_035455605.1 Gaiellaceae bacterium | reverse complement strand
GATCCCGTTCACGCTGATCGCGTGGGGCGAGAAGTACATCGACTCGGGCGTCGCCGCGATCGCGAACGCGACGATGCCGATCTTCGTCGTGCTGCTCGCGATCCGGTTCAAGCCGAGCGAGACCGTTCGCGGGCTGCGCCTGTTCGGGTTCCTGCTCGGCCTCGTCGGCGTGGGCGTGCTCGCGGGCGTGCACCCGGAAGGCGGGTGGTGGGGCTTCGCCGGGACGATGGCCGTCGTGGTCGCGTCGGTCTCGTACGCCGTCGGCAGCCTCTGGGGCCAGCGCCTGATCGGACGCACCTCCGGGCTCGTGCTCGCGGCGAGCTCGATGATCGGTGGCCTGCTCGTGCTCCTGCCGTTCGGCCTCGCGCAGCTACCCGCGGAGGTGCCGGGCTGGAAGGAGACGGGCTCCGTGATCGCGCTCGCGGTGATCGGGACTGCGCTGGCGCAGATCATCCTCTACCGCGTGCTGCGGACCGACGGCGCCGCCCGCGTCAGCCTCGTCACGTACCTGCTGCCGGCGACGGCGCTGATCTACGGCGTGCTGCTCCTCGGCGAGCCGCTGACCTGGGAGGAGCTCGCTGGCATGGCGCTGATCCTCGGCGGCGTCGCGCTCGGCTCCGGCGCCGTCAGGTTCCCGCGGCGCGAGCCCGTCGCCGCGCCCTCGCCGTGAACGTCTCCATCCGGCGCGCCGAGCCGGGCGACGTCGACTTCCTGCTCGAGCTGATGACCCACGAGGACGTCGACCCGTTCATGGCCGTCGTCAGGCCGCGCGACCGCGAAGGGCTGCTCGCCGAGATCCAGCGTTCGCAGGCCGAGCCGCAGGACTTCGGCCGCTTCGTGATCGAGGCCGACGGGCGCCCGGCGGGGCTGATGGGCTTCAACGTCGCCAACGCGCGCAGCCGCATCGCCAACCTCGGCTCGCTGGCCGTCCACCCGGACTTCCGCGGACACCGCCTCGCCGACGAGGCGGCCCGCCTCTTCCAGCGTCACCTGATCTTCGAGCTCGGCTTCCACCGCCTGCAGCTCGAGATCTACGGCTTCAACGAGCGCGCGCAGGCGCACGCGGAACGGGCCGGCTTCGTCCGCGAGGGCGTACGCCGAAAGGCGTACGACCGCCACGGCGAATGGGTCGACGGCGTCATCTACGGCCTCGTCAGCGAGGATCTCGAGGCTTAGACGCTGAAGCGCGTCCAGCTGCTGGACGCGCCGGGCGAGTCGTCGTCTCCGGGCCACAGCCGCTCGGACGCGCGCCCCGCATCCAGCAGCGGCTGCGCGTCGACCTCCAACCGGGTCTCGTCGATTCCTTCGCTCGGCCACTCGACGACGAGCCCGAGAGGCCCCTCCGGCGGAAGCGGCCACAGCCAGAGCGACGACTCCCACTCGCCGCCGCCGCCCGAGCCGCCACCCTGGAAGAGCACCGGCCCACTCGGCTCACCGGCCCGGCCCGACGACGCAGCGGCCCCGAGCGTCGTCGCCTTCCGTCCATCCGAGAACAGGACGCCGAAGCGGAGCACGTCGTCGGGCAGTGCGTCTCCCGACGCGAGCCGCTCGTGCAGTCCGAGCGGATCCCGGAACCAGGCGTCGAAGGAGTCGTGCGGCTCGCGGCGGCGCTTGACCGTGAGCCTGAACGAGAGCCCGGTCGTGTATGCAACGGCGTCGAGAACGGCGACGACGAGCTCCTCGGTGCGTGCGAGCACGGCGCGGAGCGGCACGGCGACCCCGAGCTCGTTCGGCGGCGGGCCCCACCACGGCCTGTGCTCGACGGGCTCGGACGGCGGGGGGTCGACGGGCGGAGGTGCCTCGAAGAAGCTCACACCCCGGAGTCTCGCAGGGACTGCTAGTGCGTCAGGTAGGCGACCCGGCCGCCTGCGCCGGAGGCCCAGCACGCGTTCGGGTTCGCGCAGGCGACGCTGTCGAAGCTGCCCGCGTCGAAGCGTTGCCACGTCGCCCCGAAGTCGGTGCTCACGTCGCTGCCGGTGAGGCCGACCGCGATCGCGGTGTGCCCGTTCAGCCACGTCGCGCCGGAGCGGTACTCGGGCGGGGCACCGGGGAGCAGCGACCAGGTCCGGCCGCCGTCGCTCGTGCCGGCGAAGTTGTCCGGCGAGGCCGCGGGCGCGAGGAAGTCGCCGCCGACCGCGAGCCCCTGCTGCCCGCTGCGGAACGCGACGGCGTTGATGCCGTTGGTGCCCCCGCCGGCCGCGACCGGCGTCTGCGAGACGGTCCAGCTCGCGCCGCCGTCGTCCGAGCGGAACACGCGCCCGGCGCTCGTGCCGAACCACGCGCGCCCGCCGTGGCTGGTGATGCACTCGCCGCTCGCCGCGAAGGCCGCCTCGCCCGGCAGCGCCGCCGGCATCTGCTGGCCGGTCACGTGCCAGTGGAGGCCGCCGTCGTCCGTCGCGAGCACGAGGAAGTGCTGGCCGTCGGGCGGGTCGGACACCAGCAGGCCGCGCTGGTCGTCGAAGAAGGTCATGCAGTCGTAGAACGCGTTCGGGGTCGTGTTCTGCTGCGTGATGCTCCACGTCTGCCCGCCGTCGGCGGTGACGTAGATGCGGAAGTCGCCCGTGTTGTTTCCGATCGACATCGCGACGGCGTGGTTCGCGTCGAACGCCTCGATGTCCCGGAACTGCAGCCCCGCGACGCCGGGCGGGCTGACGTCCTGCCAGGTCGCCCCGCGGTCGGTCGTCCGCATGACGACGCCGTCGGTCGCCGTGTAGCCGCTGACCCAGGCGGTCGTCGCGCTGACCGGCGAGAGCCCGCGGAAGTGCGCGGTCGTCCCCGTGGGCGTCACGTGCCAGGCATAGCTCGTGCGGCCGGCCGCGGCGAGCGAGACTCCGACGACGCCGACGACCCCGACGAGCGCTGCGAACAGGACGAGCCGCTTCGGCACGGCGGGAAACTTAGCGCGTGAGAGGGTTGGTTGCAACGCATAAAGAATCCGGCGTGCACGTTGCGTCGGACGGGTGATGACCGACGACCTCGAAGATCTCTACCGAACAGGACGGCCGCAGTTCTGCCGGGCGGCCGCCGCGATCGCGGGTGACCGCGCGCTCGGCGAGGACGCCGTCCAAGATGCCTTCGCCAAGGCCGTGCGCAAACGGCGCAGCTACAAGGGCCGCGGCTCGCTCGAGGCCTGGGTCTGGCGGATCGTCGTCAACGCGGCGCGCGACGCGCGGCGCGGCAGGCGGCCGCTGCTCGGCCTGCGCGACCGACCCGACCCGCCGAGCGCGAACGGCGGCGGCTCCCTGCCGCTCGAGCTGCTGACCGACCGCCAGCGCGAGGTGCTCTTCCTCCACTACTACGCCGACCTCGACTACGCGACGATCGCCGAGGCGCTCGGGATCAGCTCCGGGA
This sequence comes from Gaiellaceae bacterium, assembly GCA_035455605.1. GTDB lineage: Bacteria > Actinomycetota > Thermoleophilia > Gaiellales > Gaiellaceae > AC-32. The sequence continues at coordinate 6,887 of DATIER010000050.1, read as the reverse complement.
CGGTCGGCGCGACGCTCTCCACCGCTCGCCGCGTGCTGCGGCAGGCGCTCGCTCCGGAGGTGACCTCATGACCGAGTCACGCCTCGACGACCTGCTCGATGAGCTCGTGCCGCCGTTCGCACCCACCGGCGACGGTTGGGACGACGTGCTCGCGCGTTCCCGCGCGACCCGCAGCCGCTACGTCGTGCTGGCGGTGGCGGCGCTCGCGCTGCTGCTCGTGCCCACGGCGGTCGCGCTGCGCGGTCGGCTCGCCGACCTGTTCCAGGGCACGCCTGCGCCGCCCGCCGTCTCGACCAGCTTCGAGGGCAACAACAAGGTCGCCGACCTGGCGACGCAGAAGGGGTTCGGCGAGAAGTTCCCGCACGTCGACGTCAGCCGGATCCGCGGCGTGCTGGAGATCCAGACCCCCGACGGGCCGCAGGACGTCTGGGCCGCCCCGAACGAGCAGGGCGGAACGTGCTGGTTCGTCGACTGGGCGAACGACCCGGCGCCGAACGGCTTCCAGCCCGGCTCCGGCACCTGCGACACCGGCGCTCACAGAGGATCGATCGCCACCAGCTACGGCTGGGACTTCACTCACCCGACGCTCAAGACGCTGTTCGGCCTCACCGACACGCGGGCCGATCACGTCGTCGTCGAGGCGAAGGACGGCTCGACGCGCACCGCGCCCGTCGTGGAGGGCGCGTTCCTAGCCTCGTTCGACAAGGACGCACAGCTCGCCCGCATCACCGCGTACGACGACGGCGACCAGGTTGCGACATGGGAGGCGCCAGTAGGCTAGGCGGCGTGACGAACGGCAAGCGCTGGGCCGACGCGTACAAGCTCGCCTGGGAAGCCGGCGATCCGGCCGCCGCGGCCGCGCTCTACCGCGACGACTGCGTCTTCCGCTCGGCGCCCTTCCGCGAGCCGGAGCAGCCGCTCGCCTACACGACCCGCGTCTTCCCGGAGGCGCGCGCCGAGGGCGTCCGCTTCGGCGAGCCGGTCGAGGAGGGCGACCGCGCCGCGGTCGAGTGGTGGGCGACGCTCGTCCTGCCCGGCGGCGAGGAGCAGGCGCTCGCCGGCTGCTCGGTGCTCCGCTTCGACGACCAGGGGCTCGTCCTCGAGGCGCGCGACTACTGGCACGTCGAGCCCGGCCGGCGCGAGCCGCACGAGACCTGGGGGAGGTGAGGCGCGGGCTCTCCGCGCCGCTCGCGGCCGCCGTCGCGGTCGCATTCGCCGACTCCTCGATCGTCGTCCTCGCGCTGCCGGAGCTCTACGGCCGCTTCAACACCTCGATCGAAGGCGTGTCGTGGGTGGTGACCGCCTACAACCTGGCGGTCGCCGTGTCGGCGCTCGCACTGGTGCTGCTCGTGCACCGGCTGAACGCGGGGCTCGTGCTCGGCGGCGGGCTCGTCGTCTTCCTCGCGGCCTCGATCGCCGCCGCCGCCTCGCAGAGCCTCGGCTTCCTGATCGGTGCACGGGCGGTGCAGGGCGTCGGCGCCGCGCTCCTGCTGGTCGGGGCGCTGCCCGTGCTCGGGCGGGCGCGGTGGACGGCGGCGGGGACGTTCGGCCTCGCGCTGGGGCCGGCGCTCGGCGGCGTGCTCACGCAGGCGTTCGACTGGCGCGCGATCTTCGTCGCGCAGGCGCCCGTCGCGGCGCTCGGCCTGGTCGGCGTCGTGCGCGCGCACGCGCACGTGGAGGCCGAGGAGGGCTGGCGACCGTCGCTCTCGCGGACGCTGCCGGCGAACGCGTGCCTCGGGCTCCTCTTCGGCGCGCTCGTCGGCGCGCTCTTCCTCGCCGTGCTGCTCGTGATCAGCGTCTGGGGCTACTCGCCGATCGGCGGCGCGCTCGTCGTCAGCTCGCTGCCGGTCGCCGCGCTGGCCGCGCGCCCGCTCGAGCGCCGGCTCGAGCCGCACCTCGCGGTCGCCGGCGGGGCCGCGCTCCTCGCGCTCGGGCTCGTCGGGCTCGCGCTGCTGCCGAAGGCGAGCGCGGCGCTCGCGATCTGGGCGCTGCTGCTGTGCGGCGTCGGCCTCGGCCTCGCGGTGCCGGTGCTCTCGAACGCGACGCTCCTGCCCGGGCCCGGGCTCACGCGGAGCGGGACCCTGACCGTCGGCGCGCGCCACCTCGGGCTCGTGCTCGCGCTCGCGCTGATCGCGCCGCTGCTCGCGTCGCAGGTGCCGAGCGCGGGCGACAAGGCGCTCCTGCGCGGGACGGCGGTGCTGCTCGACGCGCCGATCGGCCTCGACAAGAAGGTGCCGGTCGCGATCGACCTCCGGCATCTCTTCGCGCAGGCGCAGGCCGGCGAGACCCCCGACCTCGCGGAGGCGTTCGACAAGCACGGCGCGCGCCACGACCCGGCGCTGGCGGCGGTGCGCGACGACCTCACGGGCGCGATCGAGAGCACGATCACGCGCGCCTCGCGACCCGCCTTCTTCCTCTGCGCCGGCCTCGCCGGCCTGGCCCTGCTCGTGGCGGCGGTCTACCGCCGGAGGCTGCTGTGAAGCGCGCGCTCGTGGCGCTGCTGCTCGCAGGCGTGGCGCTCGTCGCGGTCGAGCTCGGCCTCGGCGCGCTGAACGAGCCGTCCCCGAGGATCGCCGACCCCTGCCAACCGCGTGCCGGCCGTACGGGCGGGCTCGACACGACGATCCAGCGGATCGTGCTCGACGGCCTGGACGGCGCGGCGTGCCGGCTGCACACGACCCGGGAGGAGCTCGTCCTCTCGATCGGCGGCGGCAGCGAGGCGCCGCGCCAGTGGGACGAGCACACGATCGAGGTCGCGCTCCGCGCGGGGATGTTTCGCTCGGTCGACGCGGCCGTCGCGCGCGGCGACGTGCCGAGCTTCCTCGCGCCGGCGCTGCGCGGCCTCGTCGAGCGCCTGCCGCTCGACCAGCTGATCCGGGGCGGGATCCGCCTGCGCGACCTGATCGGCTAGCGGCCGCGGAGCAGGCGCGGACGCCGGGTCTCGTGGCGCTCGATCGCGTCGCCGATCAGCCAGAACATCGGCGGCCAGAGACCCACGAAGAGCGCGCGGCGCTCCGCGTTGCCACGCTCGTCCTGGTCGACCGTCTTGCCTCGGATCCAGAGTCCGACGCAGAGGCCGACGGACGCCAGCGAGGCGGCGTGGCAGTGCCAGCCTCGCAGGCCGATTCGGTGCAGTCCTTCGCCGAGCACGGTTGCTCGTTTCCCGATCCTGCCGGGCGTAAGCACCGGCGGGTGTGCTCGTGCCGGCAACGGGTACGCGAGTCGCCAGTGCCGAAGCGTCCGTCGTTCTCGCGTCGCGCCGCAACCGCCGCTGCCTGGCCGGTGGGGCTCGCGCTCACCTCGTGGAACTACATGTGGCGAACCACGCCGATGCACCGCCGCGAGGAGGCGGGATCCGCGGCCGACGACGCGCCGCCGCCGCTTCCGGACGACGCCGCCCGGGAGGAGCTGCAGTGCCCGGACGACGGCGTCGGGCCGCTCTTCCACCGGACGTATCGCGCGCGCATCCGCGACGCGGCGCTGTCGGCCGAGCAGCTGCTGGCCGCGATCCGCGCCGACCCGGACACGGTCTCGCCAACGGAGCTCGCGCGGTACCTCAAGGTGGGCGGTGAGGAGGGCGAGATGCGGGTCGGCGACGAGTACGTCGTCCGCATGCCCGGGCCGTGGGACGGGCCCGTGCGGGTCGTGGAGGTGACGCCACGCTCGTTCCGGCTCGCAACCCTGGCAGGGCATCTCGAGGCGGGGCAGATCGAGCTCTCGGCCGCGAACGGCGAGCACCTGGTGTTCTCCGTCGAGTCGTGGGCGCGAGCCGGCGACCGGCTCAGCGACCTCCTCCACCAGCGTCTGCGCATGGCGAAGGAGGTGCAGCTGCACATGTGGACCTCGGTCCTCGAGCAAGCGGCCAGGCTTGCCGGCGGGAGGCTGAGCGGGGGAATCGAGATCGTCACCCGCCGCATCGACTACGTGCCCGCTCGCGGCTGATCCGACCCGGCCGGTCGCGGGAACCGCCTACGTCGGTGCGATCTTCAACTTCCTGCTGCGCGATGAGGCCGACCTCAAGGGCTGGCAGTCCGGTGTCCTGTGGGCCGACGGGACGCAGAAGGGATCGTTCGCGCCGCTCACGTCGGTCGTGGGCGCCGCGAGCGCCCAGACCGTCTCGTGCGCGCCGCCCACCGCTCCGACCGGCCTCGCCGCCTCGGCGGGCGGCGATCCGGCCAAGGTCGCGCTGAGCTGGGGAGCCGGCGCGAGCGCGATCGGCGTCTCCGGCTACGAGGTCGAGCGCGACGGCGTCGCCCTCGGCCGGACGACGGGCCTGACCTTCACCGACGCGGCCGTCGCGCCCGGAGCGACCTACGCCTACGCCGTCCGCGGGGACGCCGCAGGGGGCATCGGCGAGGCCTCCGGGGCCGTGGTCGTCTCCGTGCCCGGGCCGCCCCCACCGCCGCCTCCGCCTCCACCGCCACCGCCTCCGCCTCCGCCTCCGGTGGCGCTGCCCCCGCCACCGCCGGCCGCACCGCCGCCGCCCTGCGTGGTTCCGAACGTCCACGGGAAACGCTGGCGAAGGCCCGGGCGCGCCTCGCGAGCGCCCATTGCCGGGGCAGGGTCGTCGCCGAGCAGCCGAGGCCCGGAAGCGTCCACAAGCGCGCGGCGCGAAGGTCGCCCTGACGATCGGCAAGGGCCCGAGGCAGTAGCGCCCGTCGTGCTGCCCGGACGACCTAGGATGCCCGCATGACCAGCTACCTCCACACCATGTACCGCATCACCGACCCCGCACGGAGCCGCGCGTTCTACGAGGCGCTCGGCTTCACCTTCGCGCGCGACATGGACATCGTCCGCGACGGCGAGGTCGAGGCGACGAACTACTTCTTCTCGCTCGGCGACCACGAGTCGGTGCTCGAGCTGACGTACAACCACGACGGCCGCACCTACGACCTCGGCAGCGGCTACGGCCACATCGCGGTTGCCGTCGACGACCTCGACGCGACGCTCGAGCAGCTCGCGGCGCAGGGCATCGAGCCGGAGCGCCCGCCGTACCAGGTGCGCGAGGGCGGCTCGTTCCTGTGCTTCGTGCAGGATCCGGACGGCTACCGCATCGAGCTGATCGGACGCGGCTGATGCCCGACGAAGCACGGCTCGAGCAGGCGGAGTCGGGCCTGAAGCCGGCCTCCGACGGCTGGTTCGTGGTCAACGTCGACGAGGCGGCGTGGGTCGAGCACGAGGCCTTCGGCTCGGGCACGTCGTTCGAGAGCCGCGAGTTCCCGTTCAGGGAGCTTGGCATCAACATCAGCGTGATGAAGCCCGGCCAGCCGCTCTGCCTCTACCACGAGGAGAACGCGCAGGAGGACTTCCTCGTCCTCGCCGGCGAGGCGGTGCTGCTCGTCGAGGGGGAGGAGCGGCCGCTGCGCGCGTGGGACTTCGTCCATTGCCCGCCCGGGACGGAGCACGTGATCGTCGGCGCCGGCGACGGCCTCACGATCGTGCTCGCGGTCGGCACGCGGCCGGAGGACGAGCACATCCTGTATCCGAAGTCGGAGCTCGCCGGGCGCCACGGCGCGAGCGCCGAGCAGGAGACGACGAGCCCGCAGGAGGCCTACGCCCGCTGGGAGCGGCCGCAGCCGAAGCGTCCGGACTACTGGGGCGAGCTCCCCTGGTCGTGACCACGAGCGGCGCCTACGAGCCTCACGGCTTCAGGACGACCTTCAGGCAGTCGTCCTGCTTGTTCTTGAACAGCTCGTAGCCGCGCGGCGCCTCGTCGAGCGGCAGCGGGTGCGTGACGATGAAGGTCGGGTCGATCTCGCCGTGCTGGATCCGCTCCAGGAGCGGCCGCAGGTAGCGGTGCACGTGGCACTGCCCGCTGCGGATCGTCAGACCCTTGTTCATGACGGCGCCCAGCGGGAACTTGTCGACGAGCCCGCCGTAGACGCCGACCACCGACACGACCCCGCCGCCGCGGCAGCTCATGATCGCCTCGCGCAGCGCGAACGGGCGCTCGGTCTCCTGGCGCAGCGCCTGCTTGACGCGGTCGTAGGCGTAGAGCGGCCCGTGGTGGTGCGCCTCCAGGCCGACGGCGTCGATGCAGGCGTCCGGGCCGCGCCCGCCGGTCAGCTCCTTCAGCGCCTCGGGCACGCGGTCGACGTCCTCGTAGTCGAGCGTCTCCGCGCCGGTGTGGCGCTCGGCGATCTTCAGCCGGCACTCGAAGCGGTCGATCACGAACACCCGCTCGGCGCCGAGCATCCGGGCGCTCGCGGCGGCGAACTGCCCGACGGGGCCGGCGCCCCAGATCGCGACCACCTCGCCGCCCTGTAGGTCGCACATCTCGGCGCCCATGTAGCCGGTCGGGAAGATGTCCGACAGGAAGAGCACCTGCTCGTCGGTGAAGCCGTTCTCGATCTTGATCGGCCCGACGTCGGCGAACGGGACGCGCGCGTACTCGGCCTGGCCGCCCGCGTACCCGCCGGTGAGATGCGAGTAGCCGAAGCAGCCGGCCGTCGGGAAGCCCCACATCTTCTCGGCGAGGCGCGCGTTCGGGTTCGTGTTCTCGCAGAGCGAGTACTGCTCCCGCTCGCACGCGAGGCAGGCGCCGCAGGCGATCGGGAACGGCACCACGACGCGGTCGCCGACCTCGAGGTTTCCGACGGCCGGGCCGACCTCGACCACCTCGCCCATGAACTCGTGCCCGAGCACGTCGCCCTTCTTCATCGTCGGCACGTAGCCGTCGACCAGGTGCAGGTCGGAACCGCAGATGGCCGTCGAGGTGATGCGGACGATCGCGTCGCGCGCGTTCAGGAGCCGGGGATCCGGGACGTTCTCGACCTCGACCTTGTTGCGGCCCTCCCAGCAGATCGCCCTCATGACGCCACCTCCGACGGCTGTGCCGGCCGCTGCCTCAGGTGCTCGGCGAGCAGGTGGCCGTCCGGCGTCGAGTC
>DATIER010000049.1:0-2191 GCA_035455605.1 Gaiellaceae bacterium | reverse complement strand
AACATCCGGCCGTCGAGCACGGCCTCGCCGCCGGTCCAGCCGATCCGCTCCAGCAGCTCGGGCACCGGCTCGGTCAGCACCACGTACGAGCCGAAGACGGTCAGCCGCCGCCGCAGCGGCTTCCAGCCTGCGGCCGCGGCGTTGACCGCGACGACGACGTGCTTCGCGCGCACGCGCCCGCGCGTAGTCGCGACGGCGCCGTCGTCGATCCGCCGCACGTGGGTCCGCTCGTGGAGCCGGACCCGCTCGAGCGCCGCCCGCCGCAGGCCCAGCGCCAGCCGTGCCGGCTGCACCGTCGCCCCGTCGCGCAGGAAGACCCCCCTGCGGAAGACCGGTGAGCGGATCCGCTGCGCGAGCTCCTCGGCCCGAAGCGGCACGGCCTCCTCGGCGACGCCGAGCTCCCGCGCCGCGGCGACCTCGTCGTCGACCGCATCGTCCTGCGCCGGCGCCGCCGAGACGCGCACCATCCCGCTCTCGCGCAGCCACGCGTCCACGCCCTCACGCTCGCAGAAGGCGCGCACGCCCGGGACGATCCCCTCGCCTGCCTTCGCCACGGCCCGAGCCCCGTCGTCGCCGAACCGCTCGCGCAACCGCGGCAGATGGCTCCAGTAGCCGTGCACGAAGCCGCCGTTGCGCCCGCTGGGCCCGTGCCCGCAGATCCCCTCCTCCAGCACGACCACGTCCAGCGACGGGTCGCGGTCGGCCAGCGCGAGCGCCGTCCAGAGGCCGGTGAAGCCGCCGCCGACGATCGCCACGTCGGCGGCCGTGTCGCCGTCGAGCGGCGCCGCCGGCTCGACCGTGCCGAGGCCCGCCTCCTCGAGCCACCAGACGCGGCCTAGATCCGCTGCCAGGCCTCCGTCAGCACCTCGCCGAGAATCCCGACGAGCTCGTCGAACTCGGTCTTGCCCGCGATCAGCGGCGGCGAGATCTGGATCACGGGGTCGCCGCGGTCGTCGGCGCGGCAGATCAGGCCGGCCTCGAACATTCGCGGCGTGAGGAAGCCGCGCAGCAGCCGCTCGCATTCCTCGTCGGTGAACGTCTCGCGCGTCTCCTTGTCCCTCACGAGCTCGAGCGCGTAGAAGAACCCCGTTCCGCGGAGGTCGCCGACGATCGGCAGCTCGAGCAGCTGCGCGAGCTGCGCACGCACCGAGTCCTGCTCGTCGCGGACGTGCTCGACGATCTTCTCGCGGCGCATGATCTCGAGGTTCTTGAGCGCGATCGCCGCCTGCACCGGGTGGCCGCCGAACGTGATCCCGTGCGAGTACATCCGCTGGCCCTCGAGGAACGGCTCCATCACCTTGTCGCTCGCGATCACGGCACCGATCGACGCGTAGGCCGACGAGAGGCCCTTCGCGCACGTGACGAGGTCGGGCCGGATGTCGTAGCGCTCCGAGCCGAACCACGCGCCGACCCGGCCGAAGCCCGTGATCACCTCGTCGGCGCAGAGCAGGATCTCGTACTCGTCGCAGAGCTCGCGCACGCCCCGCCAGTAGCCCTCGGGGGGCGTGAACGCACCGCCGGCGTTCTGGACCGGCTCCATGATCACCATCGCGACCGTGTCGGGCCCCGCGGCCTCGATCGTCTGACGCAGGTCGTCGAGCAGGAAGTGCGTGAACTGGGCCTCGGTCTCCTCCGGCGGGCGGTGGTAGCGGTTGGTGTTGCGGACGTGCAGCACCTCTGGCACGAGCGGCTCGAACGGCGCGCGCAGGGCGGGGATGCCGTTGATCGAGAGCGCCCCCATCGTCGTGCCGTGGTAGGCGACATGGCGTGAGATCGCCTTCCAGCGGCGCTCGCCCGGCATCAGCCGCGCCGCCCGCTCCTCGTCCACGCGCGTCGGCGCCTCGGTGGGGTGCGACGGCACGACCGCCAGGCTCGCGCGGTGCTCGCCGCGCGCCGAGTAGAACTGCCGCGCGAGCTTCCACGCCGCCTCGACTGCCTCGGAGCCGCCGGAGACGAAGAAGACGCGGTTCAGGTCGCCGGGCGCGAGGCTCGCCACCTCGGCGGCGAGCTCGATCGCGCGCGGGTGCGCGTACGACCAGTTCGTGTAGAAGGGCAGCTCGCGCATCTGCGCCGCGGCCGCCTCGCCGATCTCGTCGCCGTACGAGTAGCCGATCTGCACCGCGAACAGGCCCGCGAGCGCGTCGAGGTAGCGCTTGCCGTTCGCGTCCTCGAGGTAGCAGCCCTCGCCGCG
>DATIER010000048.1:0-16615 GCA_035455605.1 Gaiellaceae bacterium | reverse complement strand
GGCACGGCGGAGCTGATGAACGAGCGCTTCGTGAACGTCAAGGTCGACCGGGAGGAGCGGCCCGACGTCGACGGCGTCTACATGGAGGCGGTGGTCGCGATGAGCGGCCACGGCGGCTGGCCGCTGACGGTCTTCCTCACGCCCGAGGGCGAGCCGTTCATCGGCGGCACGTACTTCCCGCCGGAGCCGCGGCACGGCATGCCGTCGTTCCGGCAGGTGCTCGTCGCCGTCTCGGACCTTTGGCGCGAGGGCCGCGACGACGTCACGCGCCGGACCGAGGTGCTGGTCGCCGCGCTGCGGAAGGGGGCTGCGGTGGCGCCCTCGGCGGAGCCGCTGACGGAGTCGCTGCTGCTCGCGGCCGTCCGCCGCCTGCGTGAGCTGCACGACCCGGAGTGGGGCGGCTTCGGCGCGCGGGCGCCGAAGTTCCCGCCGGCCTCGACGCTCGAGCTGCTGCTGCGGCGCGGGGAGGCCGAGCTCGCGACGCCGACGCTCGACGGGATGGCGCTCGGCGGGATGTACGACGTGGTCGGCGGCGGCTTCCACCGCTACTCCGTCGACGAGCGCTGGCTGGTGCCGCACTTCGAGAAGATGCTGTACGACAACGCGCTGCTCGTCCCGGCCTACCTGCACGCGTGGCTCGTCACCGGCGCCGAGCGCTACCGCGAGGTGGTCGAGGAGACGGTCGAGTACCTGCTCCGCGAGCTGCGCCTTCCCGGCGGCGGCTTCGCGTCCTCGCAGGACGCCGACACGGACGGCGTCGAGGGGCTGACGTACACGTGGGCGCCGGGCGAGGGCGCGCCCGAGGAGCTGCTCGAGCCTTTCGAGGGCGGCCGCTTCATCCTGCGCGGGCGGCTCGACCCCGAGACGCGGGCGCGGCTGCTGGAGACCCGCTCGCGCCGGGCGCAGCCGGGCCTCGACGACAAGGCGATCGCGTCGTGGAACGGGCTCGCCCTCGCCGCGCTGGCGGAGGCGGCGCGGCGGCTGCGGCGCGCCGACTGGCTCGCGGCCGCGCGCGAGCTCGGCGAGTTCCTGTTCGGCCCGTTGTCGCGGGAGGGCCGGCTGGTGCGCAGCGTGCGGGGCGACAAGGCCAGCGGCCCGGGGTTCCTCGACGACTACGCGAACACGGCACACGGGCTCTACGAGCTGCACGTGGCGACGGGCGAGCTGCGCTGGCTCGAGGAGTCGCGGCGGCTCGCGCTGCTCGCGGTCGAGCTGTTCGCCGACGACGAGCGTGGCGGCTTCTTCCTCGCACCGGGGGAGGGCGAGGAGCTGGTCGCGCGGCAGAAGGAGCTCTTCGACCATCCACTGCCGTCGGGGAACTCGATGCTCGCGTTCGTGCTGCTGCGGCTCGCGCGGATCTGGGGCGACGACGAGCTCGAGCGGCGCGCGGTCGGCGTGCTGCGGCTCCTCGGCGAGTCGCTCTCGCGCGGACCGACGGAGTTCGCGTGGGCGCTGAACGCACTCGACCTCTACCTGGCGACGCCGCGCGAGCTCGCGGTGATCGGCCCCCCGGAGTCGGAGGTCGCCCGGGCGGCGCTCGAGCCGTTCGAGCCGAACGCCGTCGTCGCCTTCGGCCCCGCGGACGGAGTGCCGCTGCTCGCGGGCAAGGCCTACGTCGAGGGCAAGCCGGCCGTGTACGTGTGCGAGCGTTTCGCCTGCCAGGCGCCCGCGACGGTTCCGGCCGAGCTCAAGTAACAGTCTGTTACTTGGATCGACACGGCCGGAAGGGTCGGTGCGGAAGCCGCGGTTCCAGCGTTCGAACCGAGCAAGTAACAGTCTGTTACTTGGATTCGCCCCGGCGCTCGCCGTAGAGTGACCCGCCGATGGCGCTGCTCTCGGTCGAGCACGTGACGCGGCGGTTCGGCGGGGTCGTCGCCGTCGACGACGTGACGCTCGACGTCGGCGAGGGCGAGATCGTCGGGCTGATCGGGCCCAACGGCGCCGGCAAGACGACGCTCTTCAACCTGATCACGCGCCTCTACCGGCCGGACGAGGGCGACCTCCGCTTCGACGGCCAGAGCCTGCTGCGGACGCCGCCGCACCGGGTCGTCCGGCGCGGGATCGCGCGGACGTTCCAGAACGTCGAGCTGTTCGGCTCGATGACCGTGCTCGAGCACGTGCTCGTCGGCCGGCACGCCCGCCGCGGCCGGAGCGCGCGCGAGCTGCTCGCCTACGTCGGCCTCTCGCCGCTCGCCCACCGCCTCGCCGCCGGCCTCTCGTACGGCACGCGCAAGCGGGTCGAGCTCGCCCGCGCGCTGGCGTCGGGCCCACGCCTGCTGCTGCTGGACGAGCCGGCCGGGGGGCTGAACCACGAGGAGGTGGCGGAGCTCGGAACGCTGATCCGGAACCTGCGCCGGGACTTCGACCTGACGCTGCTGCTCGTCGAGCACCACATGGGGCTCGTGATGGGCGTCGCCGACCGAGTGCACGTGCTCGACTTCGGCCGCTTGATCGCGAGCGGCGCGCCGCGGGAGGTGCAGAACGACCCGAAGGTGATCGAGGCCTACCTCGGGACACCCGTTGGCTGAGCCGCTGCTCGAGCTCGAGGAGGTCACCGCCCGCTACGGCCCGGTCACTGCACTGCACGGGCTCTCGCTGCACGTCGACGAGGGCGAGTCGGTCGCCGTCCTCGGCGCGAACGGCGCCGGCAAGACGACGACGCTGCGCGCGATCTCCGGCACCGTCAGACGCTCCGGCCGGATCGCGTTCGGCGGCCGCAGCATCGCGCGCAGCTCGCCAGAGGCGACCGTCCGGGCCGGGATCGCGCACGTCCCGGAGGGACGCGGCACGCTGACCGAGCTGACCGTCGGGGAGAACCTTCGCCTCGGCGCGTACACCCGCCGCGAGCGCGCGGGCGTCCGCGAGGACGAGCAGCGCGTGCTCTCCTACTTCCCGCGGCTCGGCGAGCGCCGCCACCAGCGCGCCGGCACGCTCAGTGGCGGCGAGCAGCAGATGCTCGCGCTGGCGCGGGCGCTGATGCTCCGGCCGCGCCTCCTGCTCCTCGACGAGCCGTCGCTCGGCCTCGCGCCGCTCGTCGTCGCCGAAATCTTCCGCATCGTGCGCGAGCTGAACGAGCGCGAGGGCCTGGCGGTGCTGGTGGTCGAGCAGAACGCCGCGCTCGCGCTCGACGCCTCGGCGCGCGCCTACGTCCTCGAGGTCGGCCGCGTCGCGGTCGAGGGCGAGAGCGCGCGCCTGCGCGAAGACGAAGCCGTCCGCCGCTCGTATCTCGGTTACTGACGGTGATCCTCGCCTTCGACTGGACGCAGCTCGCGCAGCAGGTCGTGATCGGGCTCGCCTCGGGCGGCGTCTGGGCGACGCTCGCGGTCGCGCTCGTCCTGATCTACCGCTCGACCGGCGTGATCAACTTCGCGCAGGGCGAGATGGCGATGTTCTCGACCTTCATCGCCTGGTCGCTCGTCGACCACGGCCTCTCGTACTGGGCCGCCTTCTTCCTCACGATCGGGATCTCGTTCGCCGGCGGCGTGGCCGTCGAGCGGGCGGTGATCCGGCCGGTCGAGCGAGCGCCGGTGCTGACGGTGGTGATCGTCACGCTCGGGCTCTTCTTCGTCGTCAACGGCGCGGCGCGCTGGATCTGGTCGCCCGAGACGCGCAGCCTCCCGAACGCGTTCTCGACGCGGCCGATCGACGTCGCCGGCGTCGCCTTCTCGATCTCCGACCTCGGCACGATCGCGGTCTCGCTCGCGGCGGTCGCGCTGTTGTGGCTGTTCTTCCGCTACACGAAGCTCGGCCTCGCCTCGCGCGCGGCCGCGGTCAACCCGGACGCGAGCCGCCTCGTCGGCGTCCGCGTCAGCTGGATGCTGGCGCTGGGCTGGGGCCTGGCCGCCGCGATGGGCGCCGTCTCCGGGATGCTGACCGCGCCGGCGCTCGCGAGCTTCGACCAGAACCTGATGCAGCCCGTGCTGCTCTACGCCTTCGCCGGCGCCGTGCTCGGCGGGATCGACAGCGCGCTCGGCGCCGTCGTCGGGTCGCTGCTGCTGGGGGTGCTGATCAACCTGATCGGCACGTACGTCGACTGGGTCGGAACCGACCTGCGGCTGCCGGTCGCGCTCGCGGTCATCCTCGGCGTGCTGCTCGTCCGCCCGGCGGGCCTGTTCGGCCGCCCGCTGGAGTCGAGGGTCTGATGCGGAGCCGTGCGCCGGGGATCGCGCTGCGGCTGCTCGTCGCGGCCGTCGTGCTGGTCGCCTACCTGGTCGTGCCGCACTTCATCAGCGACTTCCACTCGCGCGAGCTCGCGGGCGCCGGCGTCTTCTTCATCGCGATCGTCGGCCTCAACCTGCTGACCGGCTACACGGGGCAGATCTCGCTCGGCCACGGCGCGCTGATGGCGGTCGGGGGCTACACGACCGCGGCGCTCGTCGTCCACGAGCACTGGCGCGACGTCTGGACGATCCCGCTCGCGGGGGTCGCGGCCGGGATCGTCGGCTTCCTGATCGGCCTGCCCGCGCTCCGCCTCTCCGGCCTCTACCTCGCCCTCGCGACCTTCGCCTTCGCGGTGGCGATCCCGTCGCTCCTGAAGAAGTTCTCCGGCCTGACGGGCGGGAGCCAGGGCCTGCGGCTGCTCGAGGACGCGCCGCTGCAGGTGACCGGCCTCAGCGGCACGGTCACGATCTTCGGCCACTCGCTGACCCAGAACCACTTCCTCTACTACCTGACGTGGGGGCTCGGCCTGCTCGGCTTCCTGATCGCGTGGCTCGTCGTCCGCGGCCGCGCCGGACGTACCTGCCGCGCCGTCCGCGACAGCGAGGTCGCGGCCGCCTCGGCCGGGGTCGACCTCGCCTGGACGAAGACGCTCGCCTTCGCGCTGAGCGGCGTCTACGCCGGCGTGGCGGGCTCCCTGCTCGCGATCCAGGTCGAGATCGTGAACCCGCTCTCGTTCACGTTCCTGCTCTCGATCCTGCTGCTGGTCGGAGCGGTCGTCGGCGGCCTCGGCTCGCTCGGCGGGATGATCGTCGGCGCGCTCTTCGTGCAGTACCTGCCGCAGCTCTCGACCCACGTCTCGACAGCGCAGGGCGTGCCGGACTTCGTCTTCGGCGCCGCGATCATCGTCGTCATGCTGCTGCTGCCGACCGGCGTCGGCGGCCTGCTGCGGCGAGTTGCCAGACCGCTAACAACGCGGCTATACCTTCGTCCCTAGAGGGGCTATGGCGAGGGCGAAGCACCTGATCCTGTTCGCGCTGGGCGCGCTGGCGCTGGCAACGGTCGCCTCGGGCGCCGCCAGCGAGACCGGCGTGACGCCGACGACGGTGACGATCGGCGGCACGACGCCGCTGAGCGGCCCGGCCTCCGCGTATCAGTCGGTCGCCAAGGGCGCGGCGGCCTACTTCCGCTACGTGAACGCCAAGGGCGGCGTGAACAAGCGGAAGATCACCTACATCTACAAGGACGACGGCTACGACCCGTCCAAGACCGCCGACGCGACCCGCGAGCTCGTCCAGCAGGACAAGGTCTTCGCGATCTTCAACAGCCTCGGCACCGACCAGAACCTGGCCACGCGCGCCTACCTGAACGCGCTCAAGGTGCCGCAGCTCTTCACCGCCAGCGGGGCGACGACGTTCGGCCGCGACTACAAGAAGTACCCGTGGACGATCGGCTACCAGCCGAACTACCGCGCCGAGGGGACGATCTACGGCCGTTACGTGGTCAAGCACACGCCCAAGGTCCGGATCGGCGTGCTCTACCAGAACGACGACTACGGCAAGGACCTGCTCGCCGGCCTGCAGCGCGGCCTCGGCGCGAAGGCGGGCCTGGTCAAGTCGAAGCAGAGCTACAACGTCGACGACCCGGACGTCCAGTCGCAGATCGCCAGGCTGAAGGCGGCGAAGGTGAACACGCTGATGGTGTTCGCGACGCCGAAGTTCGCGATCCAGGCGTACGTCTACGCGCGCAAGCTGGCGTGGAGGCCGGTCGTCTACATGAACGCGGTCTCGAGCGCGGCGAACATCATGGGCCTCTCGACCGCGGCCACGAGCAAGAAGCAGACCGAGGGCACGCTCTCGATCGTCTTCCTCAAGGACCCGACCGACCCGTCCTGGCGCAAGGACGCCGGGATGAAGCTTTACCGCTCGATCATGAAGAAGTACAAGGGCGGCGACCCGAACGACGTCTACGCCGTCTACGGCATGTCGGTCGCTCACACGTTCGTCGAGGCGCTGAAGAAGGCCGGCAAGAATCCGACGCGCGCCGGGATCATGAAGGCCGCCGACTCGCTGAACATCAGGAACGACCCGTTCCTGCTGCCGGGCATCGCGGTCAAGACGGGCGCCGGCGACCACTTCCCGCTCGACCAGGCGAAGATGCAGCGCTACCACGACGGGCACTGGGTCGCCTTCGGCGGGCTGTTCAGGGTGCGCTAGGAGGACGCGAGCGCCGGCTCCTGCCGCGCCCGCACGAGCTCGCGGCGCCGCACCGGCAGGAGCCCGATCACGACGACGGTGAGCACGACGCCGGCCCACTGCGTCCAGCGCAGCGAGCTGTCGAAGACGAAGATCCCGACGATCGCAGCCGTGACCGGAAAGGCCAGCTCGCCGAGCGCGGCGAGCAGCGCGGGCGTGCGCCGCAGGCCGTAGTAGTAGAGCCCGAGCGCGAAGAAGCCGGTCACGAGCGCCAGCACCGCGATCCAGAAGCTGTCGTGGACGTTCGAGTACGCGGCCGCGCCCACGATCGGCAGCGCGCACGCGCTCGCGACGAGGCCGAACCCGAACCGGACCGTGCTGACGTGCTCGAACGGGAGCCGCCGGCCGAGGTAGCGGCCGAAGACCGTGCCGAGGCCCCAGAGCACGGCGGCGGCGAGCGTCTCGGCGATCGGCACGAGACCGTGCGCGTGCGGATCGAGCGGGTGAGGGAGCGCGATCAGCCACACGCCGAGCAGCGCGGGGAGCAGGAACCAGACGAAGCCCGAGCGCGGCTGCTCCTTGAGCACGAGCCACGCGCCGAGCACTGCGATCAGCGGCTGCACCTTCTGGAGTACGACGACCGTGATGAAGTCGCCGTGGAAGAGCGCCTTGGTGAACAGGATCGTCGCGATCGCCGACGCGCCTGCGCCGACGACGATCCCCGCTCCGACGTAGCGCGGGCCGGCGCGCCAGAGCGCGGTCATCGCGGCGGCCAGCAGCGGCAGCGTCAGCACCACCAGCACGACGTGCTCGCCGAAGACGATCGTGTAGGGAGAGGTCGACTCGGAGAGTGGCTTGCGGATCAGGCCGTCCAGGCCCCACATCGCCGCAGCGACGCTGACGAGGACGACTCCGGGAGCCCGGCTGAAGCGCTCTGCCATCGGCTGAGCCTAGCGCTCCCCTTCTTCCAGCCGGAGGAGGTCGTCGAGCGACTCGCGGCGGCGGATCAGGCGCGCCTCGCCGTCGCGGACGAGCACCGCCGCGGGCCGTGGCACCGAGTTGTAGTTCGAGCCCATCGAGAGGGTGTACGCGCCGGTCGACGGGACCGCGAGCAGGTCGCCGCGGCGCGGCTCGGGCAGCGGGGCGCCCGCGATCAGGACGTCGCCGGACTCGCAGTGCTTGCCGGCCACGTCGTAGCTCCCGGTCGCCTCGTCGTCGGCGCGGTTGGCGAGCAGCGCCTCGTAGCGCGCGCCGTAGAGCTGCGGCCGCGGGTTGTCGGACATGCCGCCGTCGACCGCGACGTAGGTGATCTCGGCGCTCGCCCGCTTGACGACGCCGACGCGATAGAGGGTCAGCCCGGCTGGCCCGACGATCGAGCGGCCCGGCTCGAGCACCACCTGCGGCGGCGCGCCCGGCCAGCCGTCCTCGAGGCGTGCGAGCAGGGTCGCGACGAAGTCGCGGATCGCCGGCGGCCGGTCGTCCTCGAGGTAGCGGATCCCGAGGCCGCCGCCGAGGTCGACCACCCCGGGCACCCAGCCGCGCGCGGCAAACCGCTTGAGCCAGTCGACGGTCTCGAGGCCGGCCTGCGGGTCGAGCAGCTGCGAGCCGATGTGCAGGTGGACGCCGGCGACCTCGAGCCCGAGGGCTCGCGCGCGCTCGATCGCCTCGACCGCCTGCTCGGGCGGCAGGCCGAACTTCGAGCCCTCGTGTGCCGTCCGGATCTTCTCGTGGGTGTCGGCCTCGATGCCCGGCGTGATCCGGACGAGCACCCGCCGCATGCCGGCCGCCGCGGCGCGGTCGACCTCGTCCGGCGCGTCGAGCACGACGAAGCGCACGCCGGCCTCGGCGGCCGCGCGCAGCTCCTCGTCGCTCTTGTTGTTCCCGTGCACGACCGTGCCGTCGCCGAGGATGCCGGCGCGGCGCGCGAACTCGAGCTCGCCGAGGGTCGAGACGTCGGCGCCGTAGCCCTCGGCCGCGAGCAGGCGCAGGATCGCCAGGTTCGGAAAGGCCTTGAGGCTGTAGAGCAGGAGCGCCTCGGGCGCGGCCTCCCTGTACGCACGGGCGTTGGCGAGCAGCGTCTGCTCGTCGTAGACGACGAGGGGCGTGCCGAACCGCTCCGCGAGCGCGGAGGCTCCCACGCCGCCGACCACGAGCTCGCCGTCGCGGACGGACGCCGTGTCGGGGAAGAGCGAGAGCACGCGCGCGATCGTAGTCACGCCGCGCGCCACCCCTCGATCAGCAACTGCGGCGCCCGGCGGCGCGAGTGCTCGAGCGCCTCCCGCACGGCCCGCGCCGCGTCCTCGTGCACCCCGGCGCCGTGGCCGCAGAGCACGTGCTCCGGCTCGACCTCTCCCAGCTGCCGCGGCGGCGTCAGGCGGAGCAGCGGGTGGACGCCGAGGCGCTCGCCGCCGAGGGCGAAGTAGTGCGGCACGGTGCCGAGCGCGTCGGCGCAGACGAGCACCCGGCGCTCCGGCCACCAGAGCGCCACCTCGCGCCAGAAACGCCGCCGGACGACCGGGATCGCCTCGAACGGCCCGACCGACGAGAACGGCACGCGGTGATGCGGAACGTCGAGCCGCCGCGCGAAGTCGGCGCACGCGCGGTTGTGGCGGTCGAGCAGCTGCACGACCCCGGCGGGCTCGCCGAGCGCGCGCACGCGCTCCTCGACCCCGTCCGCCTCGGCCGGGTCGAGGAGCCACACGCCGCCACCGGC
Organism: Gaiellaceae bacterium; assembly: GCA_035455605.1. Lineage (GTDB taxonomy): Bacteria > Actinomycetota > Thermoleophilia > Gaiellales > Gaiellaceae > AC-32. Next base: position 7,549 of record DATIER010000048.1, on the reverse strand, counting down.
GAGCAGGGCGTGCGAGGTCAGCCGGAGCTTCGGGCGCTCCGGCGAGAGCCAGCCGAACCCGAACCCGAGCTCGTCGACGAGCTCCGTCAGTCGCTCCACCAGTCGTGCTCGAGCTCGGCGTCGCCGGGCCCGGTGTTGGGCGCGCCGATCGCGATCAGCTCGGCGCCCTCCGGCCCCGCCTCGAAGGCGCGGATCGTGTCCTTGTGCACGCGCAGCGCGTCGAACGGCCGCAGCTCGACGATCTCGTCGTCCAGCTTCGCCCGCGCGCTGCCGCTGATCAGCACGTAGACCTCCTCCTGGTGCTTGTGCCGGTGCGCGAACGGCAGGCGGAAGCTCGGCGCCAGGCGCTGGTAGCTCACGCCCGACTGCTCGAGCTCGAGCGGCACGCGCGCCATCCGCGCCTCGATCTTGCCGCCGAGCCCGAAGTTCGGCGCCTGGTCGTCGACCTCGTCCTTCAGGTTCACCTTCGTCCAGCCGGCCATCCCGCACCTCCTCGATCGACGTCCGATGCTAAAGTCCGAACGGATGAAGCAGCTCCTCGAGTAGTACAGGGAACAGCGCGGCGAGCGCCGCGTCGAGTTCCCCACGGCCTCTCGAGATGAGAGGCTTTTTCGTTTCTGGAGGCGGATTTGGACACGTACGACCCGAAGGCGATCGAGGCGAAGTGGCAGCGAGTCTGGGAGGACGCGCGGGCCTTCTACGTCGACGATCCGCCGCCCGGCGAGGAGCCGGCCGGGAAGTTCTACATGCTCGAGATGCTGCCCTACCCCTCGGGCAACCTGCACATGGGGCACGTCCTCAACTACACGCTGGGCGACGTCCTCACGCACTACCACCGCCGCCACGGCCTGCACGTCCTGCGGCCGATGGGCTGGGACTCCTTCGGCCTGCCGGCCGAGAACGCCGCCATCCGCGAGGGCGGGCACCCGCGCGAGATCACCGAGCGGAACATCGAGAACATCGAGCGCCAGATGCACCGGCTCGGGTGGGCGATCGACTGGGACCGCGTGATCGCGGCGCACGACCCGGACTACTACCGCTGGACGCAGTGGCTCTTCCTGCGCTTCTTCGAGCGCGACCTGGCCTACCGCAAGGCCGCGTTCGTCAACTGGTGCCCGCACGACCAGACGGTGCTCGCGAACGAGCAGGTGATCGACGGCAAGTGCGAGCGCTGCGGCAGCATCGTCGAGGCGCGGAAGCTGGAGCAGTGGTTCTTCAAGATCACGGCGTACGCCGATGCGCTGCTGCGCGACCACGATCTGATCGACTGGCCCGAGCGGACGAAGACGATCCAGCGCAACTGGATCGGGCGCTCCGAGGGCGCGGAGCTGCTCTTCCGGGTCGACGAGCTCGACCTCGACGTGGCGGTCTTCACGACGCGAGCGGACACGCTCTTCGGCGCGACCTTCTTCGTGCTGGCGCCCGAGCACCCGCTCGTGGACGAGATGATCGAGCGCTCGCCGAACGGCGAGGAGCTGCGCACGTACGTCGCGCACGCGCTGGCCAAGCGCGGCGAGCAACGGGCGGCTGGCGAGAAGACCGGCGTCTTCACCGGCTTCTTCGCGACCAACCCGGCCACCGAGGCTCGGATCCCGGTGTGGGTCGCCGACTACGTGCTGATGGAGTACGGCACGGGCGCGATCATGGCGGTGCCCGGCCACGACGAGCGCGACCGCGAGTTCGCCGAGCGGTTCGAGCTGCCGGTCGTCGAGGTCGTGGACGAGGAGGACGGCACCCTCGTCAACTCGGCCCAGTTCAGCGGGATGCCCGTCGACGAGGCGACGCGCGAGATCGTCGCGTGGCTCGGCAACCGGGGCCGCGGCCGCCCCGCCGTGAGCTTCCGCCTGCGCGACTGGGGCTTCTCGCGCCAGCGCTACTGGGGCTGCCCGATCCCGATCGTCTACTGCCCGAGCTGCGGGATCGTGCCGGTGCCCGACGACGACCTCCCGGTGCTACTGCCCGACGTCGACGACTACCGGCCGAAGGGCAAGCCGCCGCTGGCCTCGAACGAGGAGTGGCTGCGGGTGCCGTGCCCGAGCTGCGGCGGCGAGGGGAGGCGTGAGGCCGACACGATGGACACGTTCGTCGACTCGGCGTGGTACTTCCTGCGCTACCCCGACGCCCACGACGAGCGCGAGCCGTTCTCGCGCCGCCTGGTCGACTTCTGGGGGCCGGTCGACCAGTACATCGGCGGGATCGACCACGCCACCGGGCACCTGCTCTACTCGCGCTTCTTCGTCAAGGTGCTGCGCGAGCTGGAGCTGCTCGACTTCCCCGAGCCGTTCCAGCGGCTGTTCCACCAGGGCTGGGTGCGGCAGGGCGGAACGAAGATGTCGAAGTCGCGCGGGAACGTCACCGCGCCCGACGAGCTGGCCGACATGTACGGCGCGGACGCGGTGCGCCTCTACATCCTGTTCGTCGGGCCAGCCGACCAGGACATGGACTGGACGGAGGAGGGAATCGAGGGCATCGGCCGCTTCCTGCGGCGGCTGTGGCGGATCGTGCACGAGGCGGCCGCGGACGGCGGTGCGGGAGAGGACGGCGATGCCGGCCCGCTGGTGCGGAAGGCGCACGAGACGATCGCGAAGGTCAGCGACGACATCGGCCGCCGCTTCGTCTTCAACACGCCCATCGCGGCCGTGATGGAGCTCGTGAACGAGCTCGGCCGCGACCCGTCCGCCCCGGGTGCCCGCTTCGCGGCCGAGACCGCGGTCTCGCTGATCCAGCCGTACGCGCCGCACATCGCCGAGGAGCTGTGGTCGGCGCTCGGTCACGAGCGGCTGTGGGAGCAGCCGTGGCCGGTCGCGGACGAGGATCAGCTGCGGCGCGAGACGTTCGAGCTCGTGCTCCAGGTGAACGGCCGTGTGCGCGACCGCGTCGAGGCGTCGGTGGACGAGTCCGAGGAGGAGCTGGTCGCGCGGGCGAAGGCATCGCCGCGGGTGCAGCAGCATCTGGACGGCAAGGAGATCCGGCAGACGATCGTCGTCCCCGGGAAGCTCGTCAACATCGTCGTCTAGCGCTCGCGTCGGAACGCCGCTCCGGCGGGCCGCGCCGGTTCAGGTTCATGTTCACGCTCGCCCCTGGGTGGGTGGGGGCTTGGGACGGTACCCGCCGACGGCGCACGAGATCGCCACGAGAGTGTGCCGAGCACGCGCCGATCTCGGCGCGCCTCCGACACGAAGGCGTCACACACCCGTCACAGCTCCTTCGGCACGCTCGAGACATGCCGGAGTTCCTCCTCCAGCGGCGCCGGCTACTTCTGACGGTTGCCGCCTCGCTCACCCTCGTGCTGCTTCTCGGGCGCTACGCGCTCGGCGCGGGCACGTCGACCCCTGCGGCGCCCCTCCCCCCGCCGCCGGCCGGTGACGCGGGCAGGTCCGGCTCGTCGTCCTCGCGGGTGGTTGTGGACGTGGTGGGTGCGGTGCGGCGTCCCGGTCTCTACCGGCTCCCGCAGCACGCGCGCATCGCGGACGCCGTCACCCGCGCGGGCGGCTCGACGCGTAGGGCCGATCTCGCACAGGTGAACCTGGCCGCGCCGCTCGCGGACGGCGAGCAAATCGTCGTTCCCACGCGCGGCGCCGTCGGGGCCGTCGGCGCCGGCAGCGCTGCCGGATCGGCTTCCGCGCCGGTCCAGCTGAGCACCGCAACGCTCGAGGAGCTCGACTCGCTTCCGGGCGTCGGCCCCGTGACCGCGCAGAAGATCCTCGACTACCGCCAGGAGCACGGGGCGTTCCACTCGGTCGACGAGCTGGACGCCATCCCGGGAATCGGGCCGAAGCGCCTCGACCAGCTCCGAGACCTCGTCGTCCCGTGACGATCGCGCGGGGGTCGCCCCACGGCTACGTCGCCGCCTTGTGCCTCGGGCTCGCGACGGCGAACGTCGCGCGCGTCCCCGCTGTGGTCGCGCTGACGCTCACGGTGGCAGCGGCCACCGCGTCGACGATCATCGACCCGCCCAGGAGACCGCTGGCGCTCGTCGCCGGTCTCGCAATCCTCGGCTGGTGGTGGGGCAGCGTTCGCCTCGACGCCCTCGATCGGAGCACGCTTCTGGCGTACGTCGACACCTCCGAACGCACCGTGCTCACCGTGACCGCCGAGCCACGTCACTCCCGCTTCGAGCTGCGGGTTCCGGCGCAGGCGCGACGGTTCGGCCGGCTCGAGCTGCACGAGGACGTCCTGCTCGAGTTGCCGCTCGGCCGGTCGCCGCCGCAGGGCGGGATCGTCGAGACGATCGCGACGGTCAGGCATCCGCGCCCCGCGAAGAGCGGCTTTGACGAGCGGACGTACCTCCGCCGCCACGGGATCCACGTCGTGCTCCGGGCCGATCGCTGGCGGCTGGTCGGGCGGCGCGGCGGCATCGGCGGCATCGCCGACCGGCTGCGCCGCGGACTCGTGAGCTCGATCGCGCCCGGTCTGCGTGGCGAGCGCCGCGGCATCGTCGAGGGCGTCGTGCTCGGCGACGATCAGTCCCTGTCGGAAACGCTGAGGCAGCGCTTCCGTGGCTCCGGGCTGTACCACCTGCTCGCAGTCTCTGGTCAGAACGTCGTGCTCGTCGCTGGCGGTGCGCTCGCGCTCGCATGGCTCCTCGGCATGCCGCGCTGGCTCGGCCAGGTGGGCGCGATCGCCGCCATCGCCGGCTACGTCCTCGCGGTTGGGGCGCAGCCTTCAGTCGTCCGGGCAGGCGTCTCCGGCGCACTGGTCTCGCTGGCCTGGCTTGCGGCGCGACCGGTCGACCGCTGGCACTTCTGCCTGCTCGGTGCGCTGGTGCTCCTGGCCTGGAACCCGTACACGCTGCTCGACGCGGGGTTCCAGCTGTCGTTCGCCGCGGTCGTCGCCATCTTCGTGCTCGTCCCGCGGCTGCTTCGAGTGCTGGCCGGATATCCGCTGCCGGCCTCGCTCGCCGGCGTCGTCGCCGTCTCGACCGCGTGCGGGCTCGCGACCGCGCCGATTCTCTGGCTGCAGTTCCACTCGCTCCCGCTGTTGAGCGTCCCGGCGAACGCGCTGGCCGCGCCCGCCATGCCCGCGTTGCTGGGCCTCGCGTTCGCAGCCGCCCTGGTCGACCCGATCTCACCGCCGGCGGCGGCGGCGATCGCGTGGCTGAACGGCTGGTGCGCCGCGTACCTCGCGACGTGCGCGCGGGTCGTCGGCGGCCTCCCCGGCGCCCAGATCAGCTCCACGCGCGGCCTCGTAGCCGTCCTCGCCGTCACAGGCCTGGTCGGCACCTATGCTTGGCGCCGGTGGCTGAGCTCCTCTCCGCGTACCTGATCACCGGCACCGACCGGCCGAAGGTGACGCGTGCCCTACGGCGGTTGCGAGACCGGGTCGGCCAGGAGGCGACCGAGCACCTCAGCGCGAACGAGGCGAGCGGCGAGGACGCCGCCGCCGCGTGCAACGCGCTCGGGCTCTTCACGGTCGAGCGACGCCTCGTGGTCGTCGAGAACGTCGAGCGCTGGAAGGGGGCCGACGTCAAGGCGGTCGAGGCCTATTTGAAAGGGCCGGCTCCGACCAGCGTCCTCGCCCTGGTCGGCGCCGACGTGAAACGTGACTCTCCGCTCGCGAAGGCCGTTGCGAAGGCGGGCGAGGTGCTCGTCTACGACCTCCCGACGCGCGGCCGGGGGAACAAGGCCGACCTGCCGAAGTGGGTCGAGCAGCAGTTTCACGAGCGCGGGATCGAGATCGATCACGATGCCGCCCGCGCCCTCGTCGAGCTCGTCGGCGAGAACGCGCAGGAGCTCGCGACGGAGGTCGACAAGCTCTCCACGTGGTCGGCAGGCGAGCGCATCGGCGAGCGCGAGGTCGCCGAGCTCGTGCCCGCACGCGCGGAGGTGCCGCCGTTCGACCTCACCGATTCGTGGGGGCGGCGCGACGTCCCCGGCGCACTGACGGCGAGCGAGCGGCTCGTGGAGCGCTCCGGCGACGCCGCGCGCGACGTCCTGCTGCGCACGGCCGGACTGCTCACGAACCACATCGGCCGCGTCCGCGAGTGCCAGCTGCTCCACGCCGACGGCGTGCCGCCGGCGGCCGCGGCCGAGCGGCTCAAGCGCAACCGGTTCTACGTCCAGAAGCTGTACGAGCAGGCCGGCAACTTCAGCGCGGACGAGCTCGGCGACGCCGTCGTCCGCCTTGCGGCGCTCGACCACGCGCTCAAGGGCGGCAGCAGGCTGCCGGGCGAGCTCGAGTTCGCACGGACGCTGATCGAGATCACGCGCCGTCCGGACGCTGCGAGGGCCGCGAGCTAGGAGCCGGAGCTCGAGACGAGCCGGTCGGCCTGAGACTTCTTGCGGGCCGCCGCGTTCTTGTGCAGGGCGCCGCGCGCGGCCGCCTTGTCGATCCAGCGCACGAGCTGCCGGTGCTCCTCGGCGATCCGCTCCTGGTCGCCGTCCTCGACGGCGGCGCGGAGCCGACGCGCGAAGGTCTTCACGGTCGAGGCGTAGCGCAGGTTCTCGAGCCGCTCGTCGGCGGCGATGCGGACGCGCTTCTTCTGCTGCTTGATGTTCGGCATGGCGTGAAAATGCCCGCGTCGCGGGCCCGGCGATGGTAGCAGCCGCCGCTCGGCTCCACCGTCACAGATCCGGCACCACCACGTGGCAGAACCGCGCGCCCGCGGCGATTAGGCTCACAGCGGGGAGGAGGTCACGGGTTCCAGCCCCACGGCCATGGCCGGAACGGGCATGTCGAGCGGCGGCCCCGTCGGAAACCGCGCGAATCGCATCGGGCACCGGCACACGAGCGCCGCCGGACGAGCGGCACCGGCGGAGCGCGTTCCTATACTCGCCCCGTGGACGAGGCAACCGCGGCCCGCGGCCGGAGGCTCGCGTGGTCGACGGCGATCTTCGCGCTCGCCACCGGCCTCTCCCGCATCCTCGGCCTCGTCCGCGAGGTCGTCGCCGCCTACTACTTCGGCGCGCAGGGGAAGATCAATGCGTTCACGGTCGCGTTCCAGGTTCCCAACCTGATCCGCGCGCTCGTCGCGGACGCCGCACTCTCGTCCGCCTTCGTCCCCGTCTTCAGCGAGCTGCTCGAGAAGGGCGAGCGCAAGCGCGCGTGGCGGGTCGCGTCGAGCCTCTTCTGGCTGATGCTGCTCGGCCTCGGCGGCCTGGTGGCCCTGCTCATCGTCCTCGCCCCGTGGGTGATCGCGCCCTTCGGCGACCCGGGCGGCGACAAGCAGCTGGCGATCGGGCTCTCGCGCGTCCTCTTCCCGATCGTCGCGCTCCTCGGCGTCTCCGGCGTGATCGTCGGGATCCTCAACAGCTACGAGCACTTCACGGTCCCGGCGCTGACGCCGGTCTTCTGGAACCTGGCCATCATCGTCGGCCTCGTCCTCGGCGTCCCGCGCGCGCAAACGATGGACGCGAAGCTCTACGTCTACGCCGGCTCGATCGTGGTCGGGACGATCATCCAGGTGCTGCTGCCGGTGCCCTGGCTGCGCGGCCTCGACGGGCGGCTGCACATGGCGATCGACTGGCGCGACCCCGCAGTCAGGCGCGTCTTCGTGCTGATGGTGCCGGTGACGATCGGCCTCGGCCTGATCAACTTCAACCTCGTCGTC
>DATIER010000047.1:0-9390 GCA_035455605.1 Gaiellaceae bacterium | reverse complement strand
CGGCGCAGCGAGGGCGACTCCCGCGTTCCCTCGCCGGCGCCGTGCAGCCCGACGAGGGCGGTGGCGCCCCCCGGCGAGTAGCTCGCCGCGAGCGAGAAGCCGTCGCGCTCGACGCGCAGCTCCTCCATCAGAGTCCGAGCTCCGGCGGCAGGGGGCGCGAGTGGACGAGGACGAGCGTCGTCGTCGAGCGGGTGAGCGCGACGTAGAGCTCGCGCAGGCCCTGGCCCTCGACCGCCTCGCCGACGATCCGAGCGGGCTCCACCACGATCACGTGGTCGAACTCCATGCCCTTCGCCTCGCGCGGCGTGAGCACGGCCACGCGCGTGTCGTCGAAGAGCGACGCGGCTCCCTCGCCGCGCAGCGACGGTGGCGCGATCACCGCGAGCAGGCCCTCCTCGCCGGCCAGCCTCGCGGCCTCCTCGAACGCCGCCGCAAGCGGGTCGTCGGCGGCGACGATCCGCGGCCGCTCTGCGCCCACGCGGTAGGCGAGCGGCGGCTCGACCTCGGGCGCGATCGTCTCGAGCAGCGGGAGCGAGAGCTCCATGATCTCGCGCGGAACGCGATAGGCGTGGCGCAGCTCCTCGACCTGCGCGTCACTGCCGGCAGCGAGGTACGGCAGGAGCTCCTCCCAGCGTTCGTACGGGACGGGGCCCGTGGCCTGCGCGATGTCGCCGAGCAGGGTGAAGGCACCCGCGGCCCGCCGCGCGACCATGCGCAGCTGCATCGGCGACAGGTCCTGCGCCTCGTCGACGATCACGTGCCCGTAGCGCTGCGGCTCGCCGAGCAGCAGCGCGCGCGCCTCGTCGAGCAGCGGCAGGTCGGCGTCGCTCCAGCCGCGCCCCGAGCCCTTCGTCACGGACAGGCGGCGGACGAGCTGCTCCGGTTTCGGCAGCGGCCAGGCGGCGTTGAGGAACCGCGTCAGGCGCCCGTCGCGACGCAGCGCGCGCTCGACCTCTTCGAAGTTGCGGAACGCCTGTCCGCCGAGGCGCGCGCCGTAGTCCTCGTAGAAGCGGCGCAGGACGCTCATCCGGAACCGCTCCCGGGCCGGCGCCGAGCAGCCGTGCTCGCGCCGGGTCTCGGCGACGAGCTCCGCGACCTCGTCGGCCTCCACGCCGACGAAGCGCCCTTCCAGCCGCACCACGAGCTCCTGCGGCTCGCCTTCGGTCGCGGCCTCCGCGAGCAGGCGTAGCTCCTCGGCGACGTGAGTGTCCGCCTTCAGCCGCTGCAGCTCGAGCGGGTCGGCGCGTGTCGCCTCCACGCCCGGGACGAGCTCGGCGACCGCGCGCTGGTCGACGCTGTCCTCGCCGAGCGTGGGCAGCACGTGCGAGACGTACTCCATGAAGGCGGGGTTCGGCCCGACGACGAGCACGCGCCGCAGGCGTTCGCGGTGCGCGTAGAGCAGGAACGACGCACGGTGCAGCCCGACCGCGGTCTTGCCGGTGCCGGGGCCGCCCTGGATCACGAGCGGCGGCTCCGGGTCGCGCGCGATCAGGTGGTACTGGTCGGCCTGGATCGTCGCGACGATGTCGCGCATGCGGGCGTCGCGGGCGCGTTCGAGTTCCTCGAGCAGGAAGTCGTCGACCGCGCCGGCGTCGCCGAGCGACCCGTCGAGCGCCTCGTCGCTGATCCCGGTCAGCGTGCGGCCCTTCGTCCGGAATCGGCGGCGGAGCGTGACGCCGTGGGGCGCGGCGGGCGTCGCCGTGTAGAACGGCCGCGCGGCCGGCGCCTGCCAGTTCACGACCAGCGCGCGGCGGGCGTCGTCGTGCACCCAGCGCCGGCCGACGTAGATCGGGTCGGCGGTCGTCTCGGCGTCGAGCCGGCCGAAGCAGAGCCCGCGCTCGGCGTCCTCGTACGTGCGCAGGCGACCGCTGGCCCAGTCCTCGATCGCCTGCTGCGCGACCTCGGTGGCGCCCGCCTCGGCAGCGCGGAGCAGCGCCTCGCGCATGCGGTCGAGGGAGTCGTAGGCCTGATCCACGTAGGCCTGCTCGGCGGGGAGGTCGGGATGCGTCACGGGCTCCGATCAGGGTAGAGCCGGCGCATGACCCAGTACGAGCAGGAGAACGACTTCGGCCGCGGCGGCGGCGAGGTCGACGAGGAGACGTACGAGCAGGCCTGGCGCAACGCCGAGCGCCGGCGCGGCGAGGAGGATCCCGTCGACCACGACGACGACCTCGACGAGGACGTGGAACGCCGCACCTGAGCGTCGTCTGCGTTCAACATATGTGTTTCACCTATACTGGTGCCCGTGCGACATCGTGGGCACCCGCGCTCCCGTAGCCGCCGGCTCGTCGGGCCGGGGCGCTGGCACGTCCACGCCCGCGTCGAGCGCTTCGTCGAGCCGTCGCTGCTGCTGCTCCTGCGCGAGCGGCCGCTGCACGGCTACGAGCTGCTCGAGCGCCTGCCCGAGCTGGGGGTCGAGGGCCGGGTCGACATCGGCAACCTCTACCGGCTCCTGCGCGCGCTCGAGCAGGAGGGACTCGTCTCCTCCGAGTGGAGCGACGAGCTGCCCGGGCCGGCGAAGCGCACGTACGAGCTGACCGACGACGGGCGCCGCGTGCTCGACACGTGGGCCGAGGCGCTCGGCCGCGCGCAGTCCACGATCGCACGCTTCCTGGAGCGATACGAGGAAGGGAGGTGAGCATGCACGGACACAGACACCACCGCCGTGGCTTCGGCCGCGGGCAGCGGCGCTTTCCGAACCGCGAGGAGTGGCTCCGCCGCCTGGAGGAGTACCAGCGCGACCTGGAGCAGGAGATCGCCGACGTCGCCGACGTGATCAAGCATCTGCGCTCGTCGGAGACGCCGGCGGGGACGACCGCCGTCTAGAGGGCTTGTGGCCCCGCTTTGGGCGGGGCCAATTGCCCGGTTTGCAGTTGCTATCCTCCGAACCACCACATTTCACCGGCTTGGCGAAATGGGCGCGTTGCGCCCGTTTTTTTTGAGAGGAGTCATGGCCACCGTCCACGACAAGGAGCGAACGCTGCAGCGCGAGATCAGCGGCAAGGTCGAGCAGGCCCTGCCGGGCGTCGAGGTGCTCGCGGTCGAGCTCAACGGCCCCGAGCGCTTCACGGTCTACGTCGACCGTGACGGCGGCGTCGACCTGGCGCTCTGCCAGCAGGTCACGCGCGTGCTCTCGGACTACCTGCGCGAGTACGGCGTCGACGTCTCCTCGCCGGGGCCGGAGCGCCCGCTGCGCACGCCGGAGCACTTCGAGCGTGCGCTCGGGCAGCGCGTCAAGCTGAAGACGGCAGGCCGCAAGGTGCGCGGCGAGGTGACCCGGGCCGGTGCCGGCGCCGTGACCGTGGCCGCCGACGGCGGCGAGGTCGACATCCCGTACGACGAGATCGTGCGGGGCAACCTGATCGAGGAGAAGGAAGGGCGATGAGCAGGGAGATCATCGAGCTCGTCCACGAGCTCGAGCGCGACAAGGGCATCGAAGGCGACACGCTGATCGCGGCGCTCGAGGACGCGCTCCTCGCGGCGTACAAGAAGACCCCGGGCGCGTCGCGGCACGCCGTCGTCGAGCTCGACGGCGAGGGCGACTTCCGCGTCTTCTCGATCGAGCTGCCAGCGGACGTCGAGGAGCGGCTCCTGGAGGAGGCGCGCGAGCGCGTCCTGACCGAGCTCGAGGCCGCCGAGGCCGAGAACGGCGAGCGCTCGCACGTGCTCGTCACCGACGAGGACCTCGACATCGACTGGTCCGACGTCCCGGACGAGCAGGTCAAGCGGGAGGACGTCACGCCCGAGAACTTCGGCCGCATCGCCGCACAGACTGCGAAGCAGGTGATCACCCAGCGCATCCGCGAGGCCGAGCGCCAGATCATGTACGACGAGTACGTCGACCGCGTGACCGAGGTCGTGACCGGCATCGTGCAGCAGGCCGGCGACCGCAACAACGTCCTCGTCGACCTGGGCAAGGTGGAGGCGCTGCTGCCGCGCTCCGAGCAGGTCGACGGTGAGCGCTACGAGCAGGGCTCGCGCATCAAGGCCGTGATCACGGAGGTGCGCAGCGGGACGAAGGGCCCGCAGGTGATCCTCTCGCGCCGCGACCCGGAGCTGATCCGCACGCTGTTCGAGCTCGAGGTGCCGGAGATCGCCGACAGCCTCGTCGAGATCCGCGCCGTCGCCCGCGAGCCCGGCTACCGCTCGAAGATCGCCGTCGAGTCGCACGCCCAGGGCGTCGATCCCGTCGGCGCGTGCGTCGGCCCCCGCGGCTCGCGCGTGCGCATGGTCGTCTCCGAGCTGCGCGGCGAGAAGATCGACATCATCCCGTGGAACCCGGAGCCGGCGCGCTTCGTCGCGAAGGCGCTCTCGCCGGCGCGCGTGCGCGAGGTCTACCTCGACGACGAGGGCAAGGAAGCGACCGTCGTGGTCCCCGACGACCAGCTCGCGCTGGCGATCGGCAAGGAGGGCATGAACGCCCGCCTGGCCGCGCGGCTGACCGGCTGGAAGGTCGACATCAAGTCCGACACCGAGTTCGCGACCGAGGAGGCCGAGGCGGCCTTCGCGGGCGACGGCGACGCGGACGCCGAGTTCACCGGCCGCTGCGCCGCGATCCTCTCGACCGGCAAGCGCTGCCCGAACGCGGCGCTGCCCGGCTCCCGCTACTGCGGCGTCCCGGCGCACCAGGAGCTCGCGCTGCGGGCCGACGTCCCCGCCGACGAGGAGCCGGTCGTGGAGGAGCGCGAGCCGGAGCTCGAGGCGAAGGCCGAGGCGGCGCCGCCCGAGGCGGAGAGCATCGGTCCCGACACCGTCACTCCGGTCACGCCGGAAGAGGAGCTCGAGTCCGAGGCGCCCGCGGACGCCGTCGCGACCGAGGGCCCGACCAAGACGCAGGTCCTCAAGGACGAGGGCGAGATCGAGTTCGACGCGCCGCATCCGCAGCAGGCGCCTCCGGAGAAGGAGTCGATCCCGGTCGAGCCGCTCGACGAGGGGGCCGAAGGCGCTGCGTGACCGTGTCCGTCAGGACGTGCGCGGGCTGCGGCCGCAAGGCGCCGCAGGCAGAGCTGCTGCGCTTCGTCGCGCTCGATGGCAGCCTGACGCACTCCCAGAAAGCGCCGGGCCGCGGCGTCTACACCTGCCGCAGGCTCGCCTGCTTCGAACGCGCGAGGGAGCGGCGGGCGTTCGCGCGCACGCTCCGGCAGAACGTCCAAGTCGATCCGGAGCTGGCTCGGCTCTACACTTGAGCGCTGATGGCTGATCGTCCGAACAAGCCCAACCGTCCGATCCGGCCCCGCCAGGGCGCTCCGGCCGGCCGTCGCAAGCGCCGCGTCGTGATCGACACCGGCGCCGCGCGCCCGCGTCAGGACGGCAGGCAGCGCCGCGACCAGCAGGAGCAGAAGCCGAAGGAGAAGACCCCGGTCGCACCGCTGACCGGGCCGGTGACCGTCGAGTCCGGCGTCACCGTCAAGGACCTCTCCCAGGCGCTCGGCGTCCCGGTCCCGAAGCTGATCACGATCCTGATGGGCCTCGGCGCGCCGAAGACGGTGACGCAGTCGCTCGCCGACGAGGAGGTCCAGCTGATCGGGACCGAGGTCGGGCGCGAGGTGAACATCAAGCACGCCGCCGAGGAGGAGCTCGAGCCGGAGGTCTACGAGGACGACGAGGCCGACCTGACGGCACGGCCGCCCGTGGTCACGATCATGGGCCACGTCGACCACGGCAAGACGACGCTGCTCGACGCGATCCGCAAGACGGCGGTGGTCGAGACCGAGGCCGGCGGGATCACGCAGCACATCGGCGCCTACCAGGTCGTCCACGGCGACCGTGAGATCACCTTCCTCGATACGCCCGGCCACGAGGCCTTCACCGCCATGCGCGCCCGCGGCGCGAAGGTGACGGACATCGCGGTGCTGGTCGTGGCCGCCGACGACGGCGTCATGCCGCAGACGAAGGAGTCGATCTCCCACGCGCGGGCGGCCGAGGTGCCGATCGTCGTCGCGGTGAACAAGATCGACCTGCCCGACGCGAACGCCGACCGCGTGCGTACCGAGCTCGCGGCCGAGGACCTGCAGCCCGAGGAGTGGGGCGGCACGACGCAGTTCGCGCTCGTCTCGGCGAAGCAGAGCCAGGGCCTCGACGACCTGCTCGAGAAAGTGCTCCTCGTCGCCGACGCGGAGCTCGAGCTGACCGCGAACGCGAAGGCCGAGGCATCCGGCCCGATCGTCGAGTCGCGTCTCGACGTCGGCCGCGGCCCGGTCGCGACGATGCTCGTCCACCGCGGCACCCTCCGCGTCGGCGACGCGATCGTCGCCGGCGACGCCTGGGGCAAGGTGCGGGCGCTCTACAACTTCCGCGGCGAGAAGGTCAAGGAGGCGACGCCGGGCGACCCGATCGAGATCCTCGGCTTCGACCATCCGCCGCCTGCCGGCGAGTACGCCAAGGTGGTCGAGAACGAGCGCGCCGCGCGCGGCTTCGCACAGACGCGCGGCGAGCGCCTGCGCCGCGAGCAGTTCGCCACGCAGCGCCCGACGGGCGTCACGCTCGAGACGCTCTTCCAGTCGCTGCAGGAAGGCGCCGTCCAGGATCTCAACCTCGTGCTCAAGGGCGACGTCGTCGGCTCCGTCGAGGCGGCGATCTCGGAGCTCTCGAAGATCCAGCACCCCGAGGTCCGCGTGAACGTCATCCACCAGGGCGTCGGCGGGATCACCGAGAACGACATCATGCTCGCCTCGGCCTCCGACGCGATGGTCGTCGGCTTCAACGTCCGCCCGAACGCCGAGGCGCGGCAGCTGGCCGACCGCGAGGGCGTCGAGATCCGCACCTATCGCGTCATCTACCAGCTGACCGAGGACATCGAGCAGGCACTGATCGGCATGCTCAAGCCGATCAGCGAGGAGCGCACGCTCGGCGAGGTCGAGGTGCGGCAGCTCTTCCGCGTCTCGCGGCTCGGCACGATCGCCGGCTCGTACGTCACGAACGGCCAGGTGCGGCGCAACGCGAACGCGCGCGTCGTGCGCGACGGCACCGTCATCTACGAGACGCGGATCGCGCAGCTGAAGCGCTTCAAGGACGACGTCCGCGAGGTCGAGGAGGGCTTCGAGTGCGGCATCCTGCTCGAGGGCTTCAACGACCTCAAGGAAGGCGACGTGCTCGAGATCTACGAGACGCGTCAGGTCGAGCGCACCGACCTCGAGACGCCTGCGCCGACGCCGACTCCTGCCGCGTAGCGCCTTGGGCGCCGGCTGGGTCGGCATCCTCTCCGTCGAGCTGCATTTCCCCGAGAACCGCTCGCTGAAAGGCAAGCGCAAGGAGCTCCTCTCCGCGAAGGCGCAGCTGCAGCGGCGCTTCGGTGCGTCCGTCGCCGAGGTCGACCACCACGAGCTCTGGCAGCGCGCGCGGCTGACCGTCGCCTGCGTCGCGCGCGGTCACCGTGAGGCCGAGGAGCTGCTCGACGGCGCCGAGCGCTATCTGGCCGGCCAGGCCTACGTGCTCACGAGTGTCGAGCGCGAGCTCGTGACGCTCGACGACTGAGGTCAGAAGCCATCCGGACAGTGGGTGCCGGGAGGCAGCGGCAGCGGCTGCGTGCAGGCAGTGAGGCCGGGGACGTCGAGTGACTGCGGTGGCGCGAGCTGCTTGCCGCCGCCGTCTCGGAGCACGATCGTCGACAGCTCTGCGCCGGTCACCTGGTGACGGGTGGGGATCTCGTACAGGAGGAAGCCGTGCGGGTGGAGCACGACCGAGTCTCCGTCTGCGAACCGAAGCTCGACGGCGGCGGCCGAACGGGGGAGCGCCGCCGCGAGGAGCACGTCGTCGGGCGCCGGAAAGATCGGCACGCCGAGGTTGTCGAAGCCGTAGCCGTGGGGCGAGCACGGATAGACCGGTAGGCGCTTTCCCTCGAAGGTGGCGTAGACGCAGCGCCCGTCGTACCTGGTCGGCGCCGTGAACAGCCGTGCCGGTCCGTGGGCGGTGTGCAGCTCCAGCCGTTGTTCCTGCTCCGAGACGATCGCGTCGGCGAGCGGGTCGGGCCGCGCCGTCCCGATGCCGAGGAAGTCCTCGGCGACCCTGTGCCCCTCGCGGTCGAGCCCGACGACCGAAACCGCCCGGTGGCCGACGATGCGATGGTCGGCAGGGATGTCGAGGACGAAGAAGCCGGCGTCGATCGGGGGCGAGACCCACGTCAGCCGCGGCCGCGCGAAGGTGCCGTCCTCGAAGCGGATCTCGACGGCGGCGACGTACTTCCTGTTCGCGTGTCCGGTGATCCAGATCGGGACGCCGTCCTCGTGGGCCCGAAGCACCCCGGCAGCCGACGACTGAGGCTGCGTCGGTGCCATCGCGCCGATCTGGCTCACCGGGACGGTGCCCTCTCGATCGCAACCTCCGCCGGCCTGCGTCCACTCGAAGCAGAAACCGCCCGCGCGCGTCGGCGCGACGAAGAGGGTGTGCCGCTTCCCTCCGAACCGCCACACGCCGACCTTCCGTGTCTCCGAGGCGATCACGCCGGGATCCATGCCCGGAGGCGCGCCGGTGCTGAGCGAGGCGAAGTCGAGCACGATCGGCCGCGGCGCCTTCTCCGCGCCGAAGAACGGCAGCACGCCGCGGCCGATGCCGAACGCGGGAGCGACGACGACGGCCACCACGACCGCTCCGACGACGGCGGCCGCGAGCAGGTGCGCGCGTGGCCGGCGGCCGCGCCGAAGAGCGTCCTGCCAGTCGGGTGCCGCGTCCTCGAACGACGGCAGGAGCGCGTCGAGCGCGCCGGCGAGCGCTGGGTCGCGGTCGGTCATCGTGGGACCTCCTGCAGAGTTCGGCGAAGACTGGCATGGGCGGCGTTCAGTGTCGCCGCGACCGTGCCTGGAGCGATCTCGAGCGCGGCCGCGATCGAGGCGTAGTCGAGGTCGGCGTAGTAGCGCAGGAACAGCACGAGTCGCTGGCGCTCGGGGAGGAGCGAGACCGCCGTTCGCAGTCCGTCGTCGTCGCGTGCGCCGTTCGAAGCGACGTCGTGCTCGCTCAGCAGCTCCTCGAGCGGCCGCGCGAACGGTCGCGCCTCGTCGCGAGCGGCGTTGACCACGAATCGCCACAGCCACGCCTCCAAGCTCCCGGCTCTGCGGAACGTCCTGCGCCGCCGGATCGCGCGGCCGAACGCCTCCTGGACCGCGTCGCAGCCACGTTCCTCGTCGCCGACGATCGCGGCGGCGACGCGGCGGAACCGCGGCAGGTGCGTTCGATACGCGGCCTCCAGCTCTTCGAGTCCCGCGCCCATCGCATCACTATGACCCTCGCGGCACGCTGCTTCCTTTAGTCGCTTGAATAGCGGCATGAGCGAGCGCATGCGCAGGGTGAACGAGGCCGTCAGGGAGGTCGTCTCCGAGGGCCTCGCCGAGCTGAAGGACCCGCGGATCGGGTTCGTCACCGTCACGGGCGTCGAGACCACGGCCGACCTGCGGCAGG
>DATIER010000046.1:0-3100 GCA_035455605.1 Gaiellaceae bacterium | reverse complement strand
ACGATCGTGTGCAGCTCGTCGATGAAGAGGATCAGCTCGCCGGCGGCGTTCTGAACCTCGGTGAGCACGGCCTTCAGCCGCTCCTCGAACTCGCCGCGGTACTTGGAGCCCGCGAGCATCGCGCCGATGTCGAGCGCCCACACGCGCTTGCCCCTCAGTCCCTCCGGCACGTCCCCGTCGACGATGCGCTGCGCCAGGCCTTCGACGATCGCCGTCTTGCCGACGCCCGGGTCGCCGATCAGGACCGGGTTGTTCTTCGTCCGGCGCGAGAGGACCTGGATCACCCTGCGGATCTCCTCGTCGCGGCCGATGACCGGGTCGAGCTTCCCCTGCTCGGCGAGCTCGGTCAGGTCGCGGCCGAACTTCTGCAGCGCCTGGTAGGTGCCCTCGGGGTCCTGCGAGGTGACCCGCTGGCCGCCGCGAACGGCCTTGATCTTCGCCTCCAGCTGCTCGCGGGGGACGGCGTCGAGCGCCAGCAGCAGGTGCTCGGTCGAGACGTAGTCGTCCTCCATTCGCTTCGCCTCGTCGAAGGCGGCGTCGAGCACGCGCGAGACCGCGGCGCTCACGCCGGGCTGCTGCTGCGCGCCCTGCGTGGAGGGCTTCGTCCGCAGCGTCGCCTCCGCCTGCGCGCGCAGCGCGGCCGGGTCGGGCACGAGCTCCTGCGGCAGCTCCTGATCGAGGAGCGCGAGCAGCAGATGCTCGGGGTAGAGCTCCGGGTTCCCCAGGCGGCGTGCCAGCTCCTGCGCGGCGGCGACCGCCTCCTGGGACTTAATCGTCAGCTTGTTGAAGTCCACTTCTTCTCCGGTAGGTGGGATGGGTCGTAGAGAACGAGGTCGCGCCGGTAATGCCTGTGCACGTCGGCGATCGCCTCGCGCATCTCGCGCTCGAGCCGCTCGAGCCGCGCATGCATGCGCTGGAGCTGCTCCTCGAGGTCGAGGACCGCCTCGACTCCCGCGAGGTTGAGGCCGAGCTGCGTCGTCAGCCGCTGGATCAGGCGCAGGCGCTCGAGGTCGGCCTCCGAGTAGAGGCGCGTGTTGCCGGCCGTGCGCTGCGGCTGGACGAGCCCCTTCTGCTCGTACATGCGCAGCGTCTGCGGGTGCATCCCGACGAGCTCCGCGGCGACCGAGATCATGTAGCGGGGGCGGTCGTCGATCACTGCACGCGCTCCCGGTAGGAGCGGACGGCGACGTTCACCATCACGAGCAGCCCGACGACGACCAGCACGGTCGCCGCCAGCCACAGGCTCGTGAGCCACGAGGGCTGCGGCTCGTTGCGGTACTCGCCCACGCGGGCGACCGCCGCGGCGACGTACAGCGCCAGACCGGTCACCAGCGAGACGATCCCGAAGCGCATTCAGCCGCCCGCCTTCTGCAGCTCTTCGATCAGCTCGCGCTGCTTCTTGCTCAGCTTCTTCGGCACGTTCAGCTTCACGCGCGCGAGGACGTCGCCGCGGCCGGAGCCTTTCACCTTCGGCGCGCCCTTGCCCTTCACGCGCAGGAGGGTGCCGTCCTCGGTGCCGGACTTCACCTTGACCGTCACCTCGCCGTCGGGCGTCGGCACCTTCACCCGGGCGCCGAGCGCCGCATCGGGATACGAGACGGGAACGTCGACGACGAGGTCGTCGCCGCGCCGCGTGTACACCTTCGACGGCTCGACGCGCGTGACGACGTACAGGTCACCCGCCTCGGCGCCGCCGTAGCCGGCCTCGCCCTTGCCGCGCAGGCGGATCCGCGAGCCGTCCTTCACGCCCGCCGGGATCTTGACCGTGTAGCGCTTCGTCCGGCGCTCGCGGCCACTGCCGTGACAGCGCGGGCACGGGTCTTCGATCACGGTGCCGTTCCCCCGGCAGCGCGGGCACGGCTGCGAGAGGGCGAACAGGCCCTGGCTCTCGGAGATCACGCCGCGGCCCTTGCACTCGGGGCAGAGCGTCGGTGCCGTGCCCGGCTTCGCGCCCGAGCCGCCGCACTCGCGACACGCGGTCTCGAGCTCGACCGGGATCGTCGTCTCGACGCCTCTCAGGGAGTCCTCGAACGACAGCCGGATCTCGACCTCGAGGTCGCTCCCGCGCCGGCCGCGCTGGCGCTGCTGCTGCCCGCTGCGCCCGCGGCCGCCGAAGAGACCGCCGAAGATGTCGCCGAGGTCGCCCAGGTCCGAGACGTCGAAGCCCTCGAAGTTGAAGCCACCGGCGCCGGGCCCGCCGCGGCCGTTCTGCGAGCCGAAGCGGTCGTACTGCTTGCGCTTCTCCGGGTCGGAGAGGACGTCGTAGGCGGACTGCACCTCCTTGAAGCGCTCCTCCGCGGCGGCGTCGCCGGGGTTCGCGTCCGGATGGTGCTGGCGGGCGAGCTTGCGGTACGCGTTCTTGATCTCGTCCTGGCTCGCGCCCTTCGAGACGCCGAGCGTCTCGTAGAGATCCTTAACGGCCGCCATCGTCCTCCTGTCGCGGCGCGGCCGCGACGACGACGCGCGCCGGACGGACGACGCGGTCGCCGAGCGTGTAGCCCTTCTGGACGACCTCGAGGATCGAGCCCTCGTCCCGGTCGGACGGCTGCGAGAGCAGCGCCTCGTGGACGTGCGGGTCGAAGTGCCCGTTCGTCTCGATCTCCGCCAGGCCCTCGCGCCGCAGCGCGGCCTCGAGCTCCCGGTGGACGAGCCGGACACCTTCCTCGAGCGTCGCCTCCTCGTGCTCCTCGGCGGCGGCGAGCGCCCGCTCGAGGTCGTCGAGCACGGGGAGCAGCTCCTTCACGAGCCGCTCGTGGGCCCGCGCGACCAGGCTCTCCTGGTCGCGCGCGACCCGCTTGCGGTAGTTCTCGAACTCGGCCGCCACCCGCTTGAGGTCGTTCAGGTGCTCGTCGCGCTCGGCCTCGAGCGCGGCGACCTGCTCCTCGAGCACGAGCTCGGCCCGAGCCTCTGCCCGCTCCTCGCTCACGAGGTGCGAGCCTCCTCGTCCACGACCTCGGCGTCCTCGATCACCTCGTCGTCGGAGTCGGCGGCCTCACCGTTGCCGGACGCCTGCGCCTGCTGTGCCGACGCCTGCGCGTAGACGGCCTCGGCCAGCTTCTGCGACGCCTCCTGGAGCGCCTCCGTCTTCGACCGGATCTCG
>DATIER010000045.1:0-18786 GCA_035455605.1 Gaiellaceae bacterium | reverse complement strand
TAGACGCACGTCGCCTCGATCAGCGCGTTGTCGACCCGGTACGGCCCGCAGGCGAACGAGGCCGCGTTCGAGCAGACGGCGGCGGAGCTCGAGGCGTACGCACCGCCGTCGAGCAGGATCCTCGCGCGGACGTTCACGAGCCGGCCGTCGCGCGTCGCGCGATGCTCCGCCCTGATCCGCGCCGAGTGCCGGTGCACGTGACCGGTGAACGACTCCTCGCGGTTGTAGACCATCTTCACGGGACGGTTCGTGTGCAGCGCGAGCAGCGCGCCGTGCACCTGCATCGAGAGGTCCTCGCGGCCGCCGAACGCGCCGCCGACCCCGGCGAGGTGGATGCGCACCTGCTCCCGCTCGAGCCCGAGGCACGGCGCGACCTGGTCGCGGTCGACGTGCAGCCACTGCGTCGCGACGTAGATGTCGACGCCGCCCTCACCGTCGGGCACTGCGAGACCGGACTCCGGGCCGAGGAACGCCTGGTCCTGGATGCCCAGCTCGTAGACGCCCTCGACGCTGACGTCGCCCTCGGCGTCGGGGTCGCCGTGGCGCACGACGATCGTGCGCAGCACGTTCGGGCGCGGGTCGTCGCGGAAGCCGTGGCCGGCGGTCGGGCTCTCGTCGTGGATCGGCGGCTGCTCGACGGCCCGCTCCATGTCGGTGACGGGCTCGAGCGGCTCGTACTCGACGCGGATCCGCTCGGCCGCCCGCCGCGCCTGCTCCGGGTGCTCGGCGGCGACGAGCGCGACCGGCTCGCCGAAGTAGCGCACGCGATCGATCGCGAGCACCGGCTGGTCGGGGAACTCGAGGCCGTAGGTCTTCGCGCCCGGCACGTCTTCGTGCGTGAGCACGGCGTGCACGCCCGGCATCACCAGCGCCTCCGAGATGTCGATCTCGACGATCCGCGCGTGCGCGTGCGGGCTGCGCACGGTGTGGCCCCAGAGCATCCCGGCCGCGAACAGGTCGCTCGCGTAGGCGAACTGGCCGGTCACCTTCGGCGTGGCGTCGGATCGCCTGACGACCTCGCCGACGCGGCCGAGCTCCAGGCTCGTCCCGGGGAGCAGCCGCGCCTCGGTCACGACCGCCCCACGGCGAAGCGGACGGCGTCGAAGATCTTCGCGTAGCCGGTGCAGCGGCAGAGGTTGCCCGACAGCGCCTCGCGGATCTCGTCCTCGCTCGGCGTCGGATTGCGCTGCAGCAGGTCGGCGGTCGCGACGATCAGGCCCGGCGTGCAGAAGCCACACTGGACGGCGCCGGTCTCGGCGAACGCCTCCTGCACCGGGTGTAGCTCCTCGCCGCGCGCGAGGCCCTCGACGGTGACCACGTCGTGGCCGTCGGCCTGCGCCGCGAGCACGAGGCACGCGCAGACGAGCGTGCCGTCGAGCAGCACCGAGCACGACCCGCACTCGCCCTGCTCGCAGGCGTTCTTCGAGCCCGGCAGGCCGAGGCGCTCGCGCAGCGCGAAGAGCAGGCTCTCGCCTTCCCAGACGTCGGCCTCGCGCTGCTCGCCGTTGACCGTCAGCGTCACCTTCACGCGAGGCACCTCTGGAGAGCACGGCCCGTGAGCACATGAAGAGCATGACGGCGGTAGCGCGCCGTTCCGCGGACGTCATCGATGGGACTGGCAGCTTCAGCGACGCGATCCGGAAGCTCACCGAGCTCCTCGACTGGACACGAGACAAGCCCCGCCACCGGTCCAGCCGAGCCGAACGCAACCCGAATCTCGTGATCGACGATCAGCGCCAAGGAAACGACGGAGATGACCATCGCGTTCCTCGGTCCGACTTTCATGAACGTCTGCTTCGGGCTGGGGCTCTCCACCCTCACGCCGAGAATCAGCTCATCGGGCTCCAGCGCGTTGCTCTTTGGACCAACGAGGAATTCTCGGAGCGGCACGAGACGGGCGCCGCGAACCGAGCCGACCTCGACGACAGCGTCGTAGACGAGCAGCGGTGGCAGGGCGTCGCCAGCGGGCGATGCGGTACCGAGGTTCCCACCGATCGTGCCGCGGTTACGGATCTGCGGTCCGCCGACGGTCCGTGACGCTTCCGCAAGCGCACGGAAAGGGTCAGCCAAATCCATCGCCTCGGTGTACGTCAGGCCCGACCCGAGCCGGTACGTCCCGTTCTCGCGCGACCAGCCGCGGAGCTCTGCGACCTCGTTCAGGTTCAGCAGGGCAGGCGGCCGCGCGCGGTCGAAGTTGAGCTCGACCACGACGTCGGTGCCGCCCTGGATCGGCACCGCCTCCGGCCGCTCCGCCTTGATCGCCAGCGCCTGCTCGAGGCTGCGGGGGCTCAGGACCTCCACGGTGGCAAATGTACTTCGACTAGTAAGGTCGCAACCATGCCCGACCTCGCACGACGGCTGGCGGTAGCGCGCGGGGACGAGCCGGCCGAGCTCGTCGTCCGCGGCGGACGGGTGTTCTCGGCCTTCACGCGCGAGTGGCTCGAGACGGACGTCGCCGTCGTGGACGGGTACGTCGCCGGGCTCGGCGAGTACGACGGCGACGAGGTGCTCGACGCCGGCGGCCGCTGGGTCGTGCCCGGCTTCGTCGACGCGCACAT
Organism: Gaiellaceae bacterium; assembly: GCA_035455605.1. Taxonomy (GTDB): domain Bacteria; phylum Actinomycetota; class Thermoleophilia; order Gaiellales; family Gaiellaceae; genus AC-32. The sequence continues at coordinate 16,228 of DATIER010000045.1, read as the reverse complement.
GCACCTCGAGTCGTCGAAGCTGCTCGTGGACGAGTTCGCGCGCCTGGTGCTGCCGCTCGGGACGACGACGGTCGTCGTCGACCCGCACGAGATCGCGAACGTGCTCGGCACCGACGGCGTGCACTGGCTGCTCGACGTCTGCGGCGACCTGCCGCTCGACGTGTTCTTCATGGCCTCGTCGTGCGTGCCGGCCTCGTCGTTCGAGTCGCCGCGCCGGCCCCTCTCGCCGGGCGACCTCGAGGGCCTGCTCCGGCGGCGGCGCGTGATCGGCCTCGCCGAGATGATGAACTTCCCCGGCGTCGTCTCGGGCGACGAGCACGAGCTGGCGAAGCTGGCGCTACCGGGGGCCGAGCACGTCGACGGCCACGCGCCCGGCGTCGTCGGTCGGACGCTCAACGCCTACGCCGCGGCCGGGATCTACTCGGACCACGAGGCGTTCACGATCGAGGAAGGACGCGAGCGGTTGCGCGCCGGGATGTGGCTCCTGATCCGCGAGGCCTCGGCGGCCCGCAATCTGCAGGCGCTGCTCCCGCTCGTGCGCGAGTACGGGCCGCACCGGATCGCCTTCTGCACCGACGACCGCGAGCCCGAGCACATCGCCGAGGACGGGCACGTCAACACGATGGTGCGGGACGCGGTCGCGGCCGGGATCCCGCCCGAGGACGCGCTCGTGCTCGCGACGCTGAACCCGGCGACCTGGCACGGGCTGCGCGGCTTCGGGGCGATCGCGCCCGGCTACCAGGCCGACCTGCTCCTGCTCGCCGAGCTGGAGTCCTTCGTCCCCGAGACCGTGCTCAAGCGCGGCCGCCCGGTCGAGGAGATCGAGCGGGTCGAGGTGCCCGAGTGGGTGAAGCACACGGTGCGCGTCCGGCACGTCGCCGCCCGCGACTTCGCGCTCCCGTGGGCCGGGGACGGCGGCGCGCGCGTGATCGGCGTCATTCCCGACCAGATCGTGACCGACTCGCTGGTCGAGGAGCCGCCCCTCCAGGACGGCCACGCAATCGCCGACCCGGAGCGCGACCTCGCCAAGATCGCCGTCGTCGAGCGCCACCTCGGCACCGGCCGGCGCTCGGTCGGGCTCGTGCGCGGGTTCGGCCTGCGCAGCGGCGCGCTCGCCTCGACCTTCGCGCACGACGCGCACAACATCGTCGTCGTCGGCATGGACGACCAGGACATGGCACGAGCGGTGACGCGGCTGAGCGAGATCGGCGGCGGCGTGGTCGTCGTCGAGGACCGGGGTGTCCGGGCGGAGCTGCCGCTGCCGATCGCGGGGCTGATCTCGGAGGCGCCGCTCGCCGAGGTCGTGGCGGCGAGCGAGGGCTGCATCGCGGCCGCGGCGAAGCTCGGCTGCACGCTCCCGTCGCCGTTCCAGACGATGGCGTTCCTCGCGCTGTCCGTGATCCCGAGCCTGAAGATCACCGACCACGGCCTGGTCGACGTCGACCGCTTCGAGCTGGTGCCGCTGCAAGCGTGAGACGGCTGTTCGCGAATGCCTACGTGGCCGTCGTCGACGACGCGGGCACGGAGCACGAGGACGGGTGGGTGCTGGTCGAGGACGGCCGCGTGGCCGCGACCGGCGGCGGCACCGAGCCCGAGGCGGACGAGCGCGTCGACCTCGGCGGCGCCCTCGTCACGCCGGGCCTCGTCAACACGCACCACCACCTCTACCAGACGCTCACGCGCGCTCGAGCGCAGGAGTCGAATTTGTTCGGCTGGCTGAAGGCGCTGTACCCGATCTGGGCAAGGCTCGACGAGGAGGCCGAGCACGTCGCCGCCCGCACCGGCCTGGCCGAGCTCGCGCTCTCCGGCTGCACGACCGTCTTCGACCACCACTACGTCTTCCCGCGCGACGCCGGCGACCTGGTCGAGGCGGAGCTGGCCGCGGCGCGCGAGCTCGGCGTGCGGCTGGTGCCGTCGCGCGGCTCGATGGACCTCGGCGAGTCCGCCGGCGGCCTCCCGCCCGACTCGCTGGTCGAGGACGCGGACACGGTGCTGGCAGAGACCGAGCGGCTGGCCTCGCGCCACCCCGAGCTCGTGGTCGCTCCGTGCTCGCCGTTCTCCGTCACCGGCGAGCTGATGCGCGAGTCGGCGGAGCTGGCGCGGAAGCTCGGGCTGACGCTCCACACGCACCTGGCCGAGACGGTCGAGGAGGAGCAGTACTGCCAGGAGCTGTACGGGTGCACGCCGGTCGAGTACCTCGAGCGGCTCGGCTGGCTCGACGGCGACGTCTGGTGTGCCCATTGCGTCCACCTCTCGGACGCGGACGTGGCCCGCTTCGGCGAGACGGGCACCGGCGTCGCGCACTGCCCGTCCTCGAACCTGCGCCTCGGCGCCGGCGTGGCGCCGGTGCGGCAGCTGCTCGACGCGAGCGTGCGCGTCGGGCTCGGCGTCGACGGCACGGCCTCGAACGAGCGCGGTGACCTCTTCCTCGAGGTCAAGCAGGCGCTGCTCGTCGCCCGCGGCCGCGGCGGCCCGGCGGCCCTGACGGCGCGCGAGGCGCTGCAGCTCGGCACCCGCGGCGGCGCCGCCGTGCTGAAGCGGGACGAGCTCGGCTCGCTCGAGCCGGGCAAGAGCGCCGATCTCGCCGTCTGGCGCCTCGACGGGCTGGAGCTGGCCGGTGCCGACGACCCGGTCGCAGGCCTCGTCTTCAGCGCGCCGCACCGCGTCGAGCGGCTCGTCGTCGCGGGTGACGACGTGGTCGTCGACGGACGCCTCGTCCACGCCGACGAGGAAGAGGTCGCCCGCGAGCACCGGCGGGTGGCCGAGCGCTTTCGGTGAGCTTCCCGCCTGCGCAGGGCGAGCGGCTGCCCTGGGAGCGGGTTCCGGCCGACATCCGGCAGACGATCGAGCAGCGGCTCGACGCCCCGGTCGCGCGGGCGGTCACGCGACCGGGCGGCTTCTCGCCGGGGCTCGCGACGACGCTCGAGCTCGAGGACGGCCGGCGCTTCTTCGCCAAGGCCGTCGGGCCAGAGCCGAACGCGGACTCGCCGGCGTTCCACCGGCGCGAGGCACGGATCGCGTCCGCGCTCCCGCCCGGAACGCCGGCGCCGCGGTTCCTGTTCTCGGTCGAGAACGAGGCGGGCTGGGTCGCGCTCGTCTTCGAGCACGTCGACGGCCGCGAGCCGCAGCTGCCTTGGCGGCCGGACGAGCTCGGGCGCGTGCTCGACGCGCTGACGGAGCTTGCGCACGCGTTGACGCCGGCGCCGCTCGCAGCGCCGCCGCTCGCGGAGCACTACGACGAGCTCTTCGACGGCTGGCGCGAGCTCGAGCGGCCGCCGGACGAGTGGGCCGCCGCGCACCTGGACGAGCTGCGAGCGCTCGAGGCGCAGTGGTCGGGCGCCGCCGTCGGCGAGACGCTGCTCCATTGCGACGTGCGCGCCGACAACATCCTGCTCACGGCGGAGCGCGTGGTGTTCGTCGACTGGCCGCACGCATCCGTCGGCGTGGCCTGGTGCGACCTGCTCTTCCTGCTGCCGAGCGTGGCGATGCAGGGCGGGCCGCACCCGTGGGAGGTCTGGGCGACGCATCCGCTCGCGCAGGACGTCCCGTCCGAGCGGCTCCAGCCGCTGCTGGCGGCCATCTCCGGTTACCTCGTCCACCGCGGCACGCTGCCGCCTCCGCCGGGGCTCTCGACGGTGCGCGAGTTCCAGCGCGCGCAGGGTGTCGAGGCGCTCGCGTGGCTTCGGCGCAGCCTGGGCGCGTCGTAGAGTCCGCCGCGTGAGCGTCTCCCTCTCCACGCACGTCCTCGACACGGGGCGCGGGCGGCCGGGCAGCGGCGTGCGCGTCGAGCTGCGCCGCGGCGACCAGGTGCTCGCGAGCGCCGAGACGGACGGAGACGGCCGCGCGCGCCTCGCCGACGAGCTCGAGCCGGGCCGCTACCGGCTCGCGTTCGAGCCGCCCTCGCCGTACTTCCGCCGGGTCGAGCTGGAGCTCGAGCTCGAGGACGGCCACCACCACGTGCCGCTGCTCGTCTCCTCGTACGGATGCGCGACCTACCGCGGCAGCTGAGCGCAGACGAGCTCGCGGAGCTCTTCGAGGGGCGCACCCGCCTGGTCGAGCTGCTCGCGCAGCGCGAGCACCCGCTCGAGACCGCCGACGCCGTGATCGCGGAGCTCGACGAGGGCGAGAAGCTCGAGGCGCTGAACGCGCACCCGGCGATCGGCGGCCGCTCGGGGCTGTCGGCGCGCTCGGCGGCCGAGCAGGGCGCGGACGCCGATCCCGCGGTGCTCGCCGAGCTCGCGCGCCTGAACCGGGCCTACGAGGCGCGTTTCGGCTTCCGCTTCGTGGTCTTCGTCGACCGGCGGCCGAAGTCGGAGATCCTCGAGGTGCTGCGCGGCCGGCTCGAGGGAACGCGCGACCAGGAGCTCGACACCGCGCTGCACGAGCTCGTCGCCATCGCCCGCGACCGCTGGGAGCGCGGCTGATGGACCCGTACGCGAACGAGTGGCTCTCGTTCCTCGCGCGCTGGCTGCATGTGATCGCCGGGATCGTCTGGATCGGGACGTCGTTCTACTTCGTCGCGCTCGACAACCACCTGCGCGACGACGAGGCGTGGGAGGTGCACGGCGGGGGCTTCTACCGGATCCAGAAGTTCACGCCGGCGCCGCCGCGCCTGCCCGACGTCCTGCACTGGTTCAAGTGGGAGGCCTACACGACCTGGCTGTCGGGCTTCGCGCTCTTCGTCTTCCTCTACTACTTCAACGCGTCGACCTACCTCGTCCAGCTGGGCGACCCGCTCGGCACCGGGTGGGCGATCACGGTCAGCATCGCGCTGCTGGCCGTCGCCTGGCTCGTCTACGACGTCCTTTGCCGGCTGGTGCGCAGCGACCTCCGGGTCGCGGCGGCGCTGCTCGGGCTGACGACGCTCGCCGCCTGGGGCTGCAGCGAGCTGTTCGCGCCGCGGGCGGCCTACCTCCAGGTCGGCGCGATGCTCGGGACGATCATGGTCGCGAACGTCTTCTTCGTGATCATCCCGGCGCACAGGGAGCTGATCCGCGCCAAGGAGGCCTACCGCGAGCCCGACCCGGCACCCGGGATCGAGGCGAAGCGGCGGTCGGTGCACAACAACTACCTGACGCTGCCGGTCGTCTTCGCGATGCTCAGCAACCACTTCCCGACGGCGTACGGGCACAGCTACGCATGGCTCGTGCTGGTGACGCTGATGCTGATCGGCGCGTGGATCCGGCTGTTCTTCAACCTGCACCACGCCGGGCGGAACGCGTGGTGGATCCTGGTGACGGCGGCCGCGGGAATCGCGGTGGTCGCGATCGCGATCCGCCCCGGCGGCGGCTCGGGCGGGGCGGCCGCGGCGGCGCCGGTGCCGTTCGCGCGGGCGCAGGCGATCGTGCAGGCGCGCTGCGTGCCGTGTCACTCGGCGCACCCGACGAAGGTCGACGCGGCGCCGCTCGGGGTGGAGCTCGACACTGCCGAGGAGATGCACGCTCGCGCCGCCGACATCCGGCGCGTCGCGGTCGACTCGCAGGTGATGCCGCTCGGGAACGCGACCGCGATGACGCCGGCCGAGCGGGCGGCGCTCGGTGCCTGGATCCGCGCAGGCGCGAAGATCAAGTAGGTTCGCGGTCGAATTGGGAAGGGAGGTCGAGCGCACATGAGCCCTGGACGGTCCCGTCGGCCGAGCCGGCACGGCCTCTCCGGTCGGCTTCGCAGGCGGGCGCCGTAGCGATGGTGGAGATCGTCTCGGGAGAGTTCCGCTTCACGGCCCGGCTCGAGGAGGAGCTCGCGCCAGCGACGGTGGCGGCGTTCCGGCGTCTGCTGCCGCTCGACTCGCGGATCATCCACGCGCGCTGGAGCGGCGAGGCGTGCTGGATCCCGTTCGGTGACCTCGACGTCGGCTTCGGCCCCGAGAACGCGACCTGCTACCCGGCGCCCGGCCAGATCCTCTTCTACCCGGGCGGCGTCAGCGAGACCGAGATCCTGTTCCCGTACGGCTCGACGTCCTTCGCGAGCAAGGCGGGCGCGCTGGCTGGCAATCACTTCGCGACCGTCCTGGAGGGTGTCGACCGGCTGCCCGACCTGGGCCGCAAGGCCCTCTGGGAGGGCGCCCAGCCGATCCTCTTCACCGAGACCTGACCGAGCAGGAAGCGCACCCCGCCCTTCAACTGGGTGGGGAGCCGCGGCTCCACCCGCCACCCGCGGTGAGCGTAGCCCGCGATTTCGCGCCTGTCTGTGACCCGGCCGCGCCGGAAGCGTGACTACCCGTCCACAGCGGCGGCGAGCCGCTCCAGCGCACGCGTCAGCGTCTCGACCGCGATCGCCACGTCCTCGTCGGCCGTGAGCTCGTCCGGCGAGTGGCTGACGCCGCCGTTCAGGCTGCGCACGAACAGCATTCCGGTCGGGACGCCTGCCGCGGCCAGGACCATCGCGTCGTGCCCGGCGCCCGAGACGAGCTCCGGGGCGTCGGGCAGCACCGCGCGCAGGGCGTCCACGGGCGGCCCGCTCATCGCGACCGGCGCCTGCCGCCAGTCGGGCTCGAAGCCGATCGCGCCGATCAGCTGCTCGAGCTGCTCGGCGCTCGGCGCGCGGGCGTCGACCGAGACCGTGACACGCCCGGGCACGACGTTCGTCGCGCCGGGCTCGACCTCCAGCGCGCCGACGGTCGCGACGGCGCCGTCGCGGGCGACGTCCCGCACGCGCAGGACGAACCCGGCCGCCTCGACGAGCGCGTCCGCCCGCTCGGCCATCGGCGTCGTCCCCGCGTGGCCGGCTCGTCCTTCGAACGCCACGCTTCCCCGCGCCTGGCCGGCGATCGCAGTGACGATCCCGAGCGGCTCGCCTAGGCGTTCGAGCACCGGGCCTTGCTCGATGTGCAGCTCGAGGAACGCCCGCGGCAGCTCCGCGAGACGCCTGCTGCCCATCGGGCCCGACTCCTCGGCGCGGAACGCCGCCACCGCCAACGGCACGTCGGCCAGCCGCTCCGCCGCCTCGATCGCCGCGACCACGCCGAGCGCGCCGTCGAACTTGCCGCCGTTCGGCACCGTGTCGAGATGCGACCCGCACCAGGCCCGGGCCGTGCCCCGGCTGCCGAACAGGTTCCCCGCGTCGTCGCGCGACACCGTCAGGCCGGCCTCGCGCATCCACCCGGCCGCGAGCTCGTGTGCCGCGTCCTCCTCGCCCGAGTAGGCCAGCCGCGTGCCGCCGCCGATCGCGTACAGCTCGTCCAGTCGCTCGAGGACCCGCACGGCGGAACCCTACGACCGCAACGGCCGCAGCAGTGCCACCCCCGCGAGCGGAAAGGCGGCCGACAACGCGAACCCGACGCGCCAGGACGAGGCGGCCACGACGGCCGCGAACGCCGGCGGGACGATCGCGCCGGCCGCTGCGAGCGCGCTCTGCTGCATCCCGAGCGCGGCTCCCGCACGCGTCCGGCCGGCGATCTCGGCGGCCGCGGTGAAGGAGAGCCCGTTCCAGGACATCGAGAGCCCGCCCGCCAGGACGAACGCCGCGATCAGGAGCGGCAGCGGCGCAGAGAGCAGCGCCGCCGCGACCGCGAGCGTGATCGCGCTCCCGACCCCGACGATCCGCAACGGCCGCACACGCGAGCCGAGCCGGTCCGACCAGCTCCCGCCGCCGATCCGCATCGCGGCCGCGACCACCTGCACGCCGGCGAGCACCCCGGCCGCTGCGGCGTCGGACAGCCCCCGCTCGTCGTGGAGGAAGAGGACGAGGAAGCCCGTGATCGCGAGCTGTGCGACGAGGTAGAGGCTGCTCCCGCCGCACAGGAGCCAGAGGCGGTGGTCGCGCAGCGTCGCGCCGAGGCCGCGCGGCTCGAGCACGTCGTCCTCGGCCGCGCCCGTCCGCTCGCGGATCACCGCCGCGCCGAAGAGCGCGCCGGCGACGCAGAGAGCGGCGAGGAAGACGAACGACGCCCGCAGCGCGAGCGCCGGCAGGACGAGGGCCGAGACCAGACCGCCGACGGGGATCGCCGTCTGCCGCACGCCGAGCGCAAAGCCCCGCTCCCGCGCCGGGAACCACTGCATCACGGCCCGGCCGCTGGCGGCGTTCACGCTCGCGCCGGCCGCGCCCGCGAGCCCGACGAGGAGGATCAACGAGCCGAAGCCGCCGGCGTACCCGGCGCCGACGAGCGCGGCGGCACAGGCGACGAGGCCGGTCGCGAGCACGAGCCGCTCGCCGACGCGGTCGGCGAGCAGGCCCCACGGCAGCAGCGTCAGCAGCGTCCCGATCCAGAGCGAGTCGAGCACGACCCCGACCTGCACCAGCGAGAGGTCGTGCACATCCCGCAGCGTCGGCGCCAGCACGGGCAGCCCGACGATCACCGCCGAGAACGAGGTCTGCGCCGCCGTCCCCGCGGCGAGGACGAGCCACCGGTAACGCGACACGCGCTAGAGGCCGAACGGGTTGAACGGCTTCGGGCTCGTCGAGACGATCACGCTCTTCGTCTCGAGGTACGCGTCGAGCGTCTCGAGCCCGAGCTCGCGGCCGAAGCCGGACTGCTTGTAGCCGCCGAACGGGATGCCGGGGAAGGCGGTGTACGGCATGTTGATCCCGACCGTGCCCGCCTTGATCCGCCGTGCGAGGCGGTGGCCGCGGGCGGGGTCGCCGGTCCAGACGGTCGCCATCAGCCCGTAGCGGCTCTCGTTCGCGATCCGCACCGCGTCCTTCTCGTCCTCGAACGGGATCACGGTCACGACGGGCCCGAAGATCTCCTCCTGGGCCACGCGCATCGAGTTGTCGACCTGCGCCAGCACCGTCGGCGGGTAGAACGCGCCCTTTCCCTCGGCCGGCTCGCCGCCGGTGACGACCTCCGCGCCGGCCTCCCGCCCCGCCTCGACGTAGCCGTGCACGCGCTCGCGGTGCTCCTCGGAGATGAGCGAGCCGACCTGCGTCTCGGCGTCGAGCGGGTCGCCGACCTTCAGGCTCGCCGCGTAGTCCGCGAAGCGTGAGACGAAGTCGTCGTAGAGCGAGCGCTCGACCAGCACGCGCGACCGTGCCTCGCAGCTCTGCCCGGCCGAGTAGTAGATCGACCAGACCGAGCTCGGGATCGCGTCGTCCAGGCTCGCGTCGGCGAAGACGAGGTTCGGGCTCTTGCCGCCGAGCTCGAGGATCAGGCGCTTGATCCCGTCGGCCGCCAGCCGCATGATCTCCGCCCCCGTCGCGGTCGAGCCCGTGAATGCGACCTTCTCGATCCCTGGGTGGCGGACGATCGCGGCGCCGACGATCGTGCCCGGGCCGGGCACGACGTTGATCACGCCCGGCGGGAACCCGACCTCGGAGGCGAGCTCTGCCATGCGCAGCGCCGAGAGCGGGGTCGCGGAGTCCGGCTTGAGCACGATCGTGCAGCCGGCGGCGAGCGCGGGCGCGAGCTTCCAGGTCGTCATCATCAGCGGGTAGTTCCAGGGCACGATCTGGCCGCAGACTCCGACGGGCTCCTTCAGCGAGTAGAAGAGCAGCGAGCCGCCGAGCGGGTTCGAGCGGCCGCCGATCGACGCGATCGCCGAGCCGTAGAAGCGGAAGTTCTCGATCGCCTGCGCCAGCTCCGCCTTGACCGAGGAGATCGCCTTGCCGACGTTTCGCGCCTCGAGCTCGGCGAGCTCCTTCCGGTTCGCGACGAGCGCGTCGGCGAGCGCGTGCAGCAGGCGCGAGCGCTCCGTCGGCGGCGTCCTCGCCCAGTCGCCTGCGAGCGCCGCGCGCGCGGCGTCGACCGCCCGCTCGACGTCGTGCTCGCCGGCCATCGCGGCCTTCGCGAGCGGCTCGCCGGTGGCCGGCTCGACGAGGTCACGGAGCTCGCCGGTCGACGACTCGGTCGACTCGCCGTCGATGAAGAGGCCGTACTCGCGCTCGGTGGCCACCGCCATGCGCGGCGGAAGATACCGGGTTTGTACGGAGTGTCGCCGCCGCGAGAGGGGCCATAATCACGGCATGAGCGACCACCTGGAAGTGGAGGCGGCGCGGATCCCGGACCGCGACCGGCTGGTCGCGGAGCTGCGAGAAGCCGGGCTCGACGCGCAGCCCGTGGACGAGGTCGGGATCGAGGTCCGGGTCGGCGACGACGCGGCCGGGGTGAGCGACGAGGTGTTCGCGCACGTCGAGGACGTGACGATGCGGATCGGCGCCAACTTCGTCCCGATCAAGCACGCGGGCGTCATCTACGTCCGCCCGCCGCTGAGCTGACGGCGCTCGGCGGCATCGAGGCCGGCGGCTCGAAATGGGAGTGCGCCGTCGGCACCGGGCCCGACGACCTGCGCGCCGTCTCGACGATTGCCACCACGACGCCGGGCGAGACGATCGGCGCTGCGGCCGACTTCTTCGAGCGCGAAGGGCCCGTCGACGCGCTCGGGATCGGCTCGTTCGGGCCGGTCGACCTCGCGCGCGGCGTGATCACGACGACGCCGAAGCCCGGGTGGGCGCACACCGACGTCGCCGGAGCGCTCGGCCGGCGCCTCGGCGCGCCGGTCGCCTTCGACACCGACGTGAACGCGGCCGCGCTCGGCGAGCACCGCTGGGGCGCGGCCCAGGGGCTCGACACCTTCGTCTACGTCACGGTCGGCACCGGCATCGGCGGGGGCGTGCTCGTCGGCGGTCGGCCGCTCCACGGCTTGCAGCATCCGGAGATGGGCCACCTCCGCATCCCGCACGACCGGGACGAGGACCCGTTCCCCGGCGTGTGCCCGTTCCACGGCGACTGCTGGGAGGGGCTCGCCGCCGGCCGGGCCCTGGAGGCGCGCTGGGGCCGGCCCGCGCACGAGCTCGGCGACGACGCGCCGTGGACGCTCGAGGCCCGCTACCTCGCGCTCGGTCTGCTGGCGGTGAGCGCGGTCGTGTCACCGCAGCGGATCGTGCTCGGCGGCGGCGTGCTGAAGCGTCCCGGCCTGCTCGAGCTCGTCCAGCGGCAGCTCGACCAGCTCGTGAACGGCTACGTCGCGGTGCCGGAGCTCGTTCGGCCCGGGCTCGGGAACCGCTCCGGAGTGCTCGGTGCCCTCGCGCTGGCAGCGACGGTTCTCGGTTGATGCCGCGCAAAGCGCCGGGATAAGGTCGCCCTCGCCCCAAGGACGAGGGCACTGCGGCGACTCGGGACGACTCGCGTGGCCTGGCGGGCCAGCTCAACCCCCAACGGAAGGGGAACCCAATGCAGGTCCGCCAGACAGCCGTGCTGAGGCTGCTCGTCGCCTCGGCGCTGGCCGCTACCGGCCTGGTGCTCATCAGTGCGGCGGCACCGTCGCTCGCGGCCGCCGGCAACGACAAGCACGGAGCGGGAACGGAGTACGTGTCGACGCACGGCTCCCCGTCGAACGCCGGCAAGAACTGCGGCACGGCCAGCTTCTCGCGGATCGGCGACGCAGTCGCCGCCGCGCCCGACGGCGGGACCATCGTCGTGTGCCCGGGCACGTACGCCGAGGACGTCCTGATCCAGAAGCCGCTGACCCTGATCGGCCAGAACGCGACGATCGACGCCACCGGCCTGGAGAACGCGATCCAGGTCGTCGCCTCCGGCGTCACCGTCCGCGGCTTCAGGCTCGTGAACGCCAATGGGGAAGGCCTGCTCGTCGGCATCGACTCGTTCGCCGACTTCGGCCTGCTGCCGTCCGGGTCGCCGGTGCTGAGCGGCGAGACCGTCCAGGACGTCAAGGCGCTGAACGACGACCGCGGCTTCAACGGCACCGAGAACGGCAACTGCAAGTACCCCGGCGACTGCGGCGGCGGCATCCACCTCAACGTCGTCGAGAGCTCGGTGATCGAGGGCTCGCAGGCGACCGGGAACGCGGACGGCATTCTGCTGACGGACGACTACGGCCCGAACGCCCACAACCTGCTGCAGGGGAACTTCGTCAGCGACAACCGCACCGAGTGCGGCATCGTGCTGCCGAGCCACAGCTCGGACGCGGTCAGCTACGTGGCGAGCCCGAACGGCTCGTTCACCGTCACCGGCCGCAACCCCGACCAGGGAGGCGTCTACGACAACGTCGTCCGCGGCAACGTCGCGATCGACAACGGCACGGCGACCGCGCCGCCGGAGTTCGGCGGCGTCGGCGGCAGCGGCAGCGGCATCGGCGTGTTCGGCTCCGGCCCGGGCAGCGGCGCCTACGACAACCTGCTCGAGGGCAACTACCTCGCCGGCAACGGCCTCGCCGGGATCACGTTCCACGCCCACCATCCCGGCGGCGAGGACATCAACGGGAACGACATCGTCGGCAACGTCTTCGCGACGAACAACGTCACCGGCGACACCTTCGACGGCGGCGTCAGCAACTTCGCGACGACCGGCGTCGCGATCTACTCCGTCCCGCCCGTGGAGCAGCGGATCGCGAACAACGTGATCCGCGACAACGCGATCGGGATCTGGCTCACGGACACCGTCACGGCGGACGGCCTGGGCTCGAACGCCTACCGGCACGTCGGGACGCCGGTCGTGGTGGAGCCGGCGAACTAGCGCGCTTCGGGAATCCGGCCCGGCGGGCTCGGGTCCGCCGGGCCGGACCACCTCCGCCTCGCGATCGTCGCCCACGCGACGTACCCGAGCATCGCCAGGCCGGCCGCGACCTCGGCGAGCCAGACGGTGCTGAAGCGGATCTCGTAGCCGGTGCCGGCGTAGAGCCGCGCCAGCGGCTCGAGGCAGACGGCGCCCGCCACGAGCACCGCCCCGGGCCAGGCGCGACCCGTCCGCCAGCGATGGCCGAGCCAGCCGAACAGCGGGCCGGTGAACAGGCCGCCGACGATCACGCGCCGGCTGCTCCGCACGAAGCCCTCGACGCCGGCGCCGGTCAGCTGGGCGTGCTCGACCGGGCTCAGCGTCAGCACGCAGTAGCCGACCAGCGCGGCAAAGGTGCACGCCAGCCCGACGAGCGCCCCGCGTCGCGGCCCGCCCTGCGTCCAGCCCGCCAGGAAGGCGAGCACGAGCCACGGCGCCGAGAGCAGGCTCACGTCGGCCGCCCACGGATGCGCCGAGAAGCTGCCGAGGTACTGGTCGGCGGCACCGAAGACCGCGGACGCGGCAAGCGCGGTGACGACGACGGCACGGCGGGACATCGTCTTCGCGCTACTCGACCGTGAACCCGGCGACGAGCGCCGCGGCCCTGACGCATGCCTCGTCCTGCTCGGGCGTGCCGCCGCTCGCGCCGGCCGCGCCGACCAGCTCGCCGTCGGCGAGGAGCGGCAGCCCGCCGGCGCAGACGACGATGCGCTCGTCGGTGGTGTTGAAGCCCCAGTCGGCGCCGCCGGGCATCGTGCTGTCGGCGAAGTCGCCGGTGCGCATGCCCCAGAGCGCCGCGGTGTAGGCCTTGCCGACCGCCAGGCGCATCGCGCCGAGGGCGGCACCGTCCATCCGCTGGCTCGCGATCACGTGCCCGGCCGCGTCGACCACGCACGCGGCGAGCACGAGCGACTGCCTCTCGGCCTCCGCGCGGACGGCCGCGAGCAGGTCGAGCGAGCGGTCGAGCGAGGGGTGTCGCTGCGTGACGAGGCCGTCGATGCGCGCAGCCTACGCTCCCATCTGCACCGGCAGCGTCTCGCCGGTCTCGAGGTACGTCTTCAGGTCGCTCAGCACCCACGGGAACCCACCGCCGGCCTCGGCGACCGCGCCGGTCGTGATCGCCGCGGCGAGCGGCGCGCCGCCGACCTCGTGCGTCAGCGTCAGCTTCGAGACCCCGCCGGCGCCGGGCTCGAGCTCGTGAGTGATGCGCGTCGGCGGCTCCGCCGTCATCTGCTCGTCGAAGAGGGCGTGCCATGTCTGGGCCAGCCGGCGGGGCTCGTCGACCTCGAGGTACTCGCCCTCGAGCATCAGCTCCGGCGCGCCCGCCTCGAGCATCTGGTCGGTCGCCCCGACGCGGTACGCGCCGCCGGGCCGGACGTCGATCTCGTAGCGACCGCCGTAGCCGTAGCGCTCGAGCTCGGTCGGGTCGGTCAGCGCCTGCCAGATGCGCTCCGGCGTCGCCTTGATCCAGATCCGGTAGACGTTGGTGTCGCTCACGGTGGCGCCTCCCTGTCGTCGCGTCGTCGAGGGTGCTGACGGCGCGGCGCGGGAGAACTCATCGCAGGTCGGTCGGGCGCAGGCGCGCGGTCATCAGCCCGCGCAGCCGAGCGGGATCGCCGGCGACGTGGGCCGACACGAGCTCGCGACCCTGCCAGTACGTGTGCTGGTAGACCGGCGAGCCGCTCTGGAGCTGCGAGTCGACGAGCTTCTCGACCCGCTCCGGCGGCAGCAGCGACCACGTCGCCGCGTACTCGTAGGCCTCGTCGCGCGTGGCGTTCCGGCCGTGCAGCAGCATGGCGACGTTCGCGGCAACCGCGCGAATCCGCTCCCGCGCCGCGATCACGCGCGCACCGAGCTCGGCGTCGTAGTCGAAGCCGAGCCGCCCGAGCACCGCGGCCGCCAGCTCCTGCCCGTCGCCCGTGACCAGGGTCGGCCCGGTCTCCGCGATCCCCTCGGAGATGACCGCCTCCGGCGCGTAGAGCAGGTCGAGCGTCCGGTCGGTCTGCCCCCGGCCGCGGACGAGATCGGTCTCGATCCAGCAGCGGTGCGTGTGGTGCCCGCCGTAGATCTCGTGCGAGGTCAGGTGGACGATGTCGCCCGCCGGCAGCGGCAGGTCGGTGTTGATCGAGATCCTCGTCCGCAGCCCGCCGAGGTACTCGGCGTACCCGAGCCAGCGCTCGCCGGTCACGAGCCGGAGCTCGAACTCCTCGCCTTCCGGCAGCCCGATCGACTCGCGCGTCAGCCGGCGGAGCTCGGCGGCGACGTCGAGCAGCGCCTGCTCGAGGATCTCCGCGGGGATCGCCGTCGCCTCGAGCCACGCGGCGTAGCGGTCGCGCACGTCGCCGGTGCCCGGCAGCGCCTCGTCGAGCTGCGCGGCCGCCTGCTCGAAGCTCGCCTCCTCGCGCCAGCGCGGCTCGATCCCGTAGACGAGCCGGCCCTCCTCGTCGTAGTCGAAGCGCTCACCGGCGAGCTTCCGCGCGTTCGTCGCGAGCGCCTGCACCTGTGCCGCGAGCCACGGGTCGTCGCCGAGCTCGGCCGAGAGGGCGGCCCCGTCCTCGGCCAGTGCCGCCGGGTCGCGCGGCTCCTCGGACTCGATCCGCGCCGCGAGCTCCTCCGACCCGTAGAAGGAGTCGACGAGGTCGTCGTCGTGCTTGCCGAGCCGCAGCGCGAGCTCGAGGTAGCGCTCCGTCACGCTCATCGCTCGAACAGGGCCGCCTGCCCCTGGCCGACGCCGACACAGAGTGTCGCGAGGCCGTAGCGGCCGCCGCGGCGCCGCAGCTCGTGGAGCAGGCTCACGACGAGGCGGGCCCCGCTCATGCCGAGCGGGTGGCCGAGCGCGATCGCGCCGCCGTTCACGTTCACCCGCTCGGGGTCGAGCCCCAGCTCCCGCATCACGACGAGGCTCTGCGAGGCGAACGCCTCGTTCAGCTCGACCAGGTCGATCTCGCCGAGGGGGATGCCGACCCGCTCGAGCAGCCTGCGCACGGCCGGCACGGGCCCGATGCCCATCACCCGCGGGTCGACGCCCGCCACCGCGGAGCCGACGAACGCGCCGAGAGGCTCGACGCCGAGCTCTTTCGCCTTCTCCTCCGACGCGACCACGAGCGCGGCGGCGCCGTCGTTTATCCCGCTCGAGTTCCCCGCCGTCACCGTCCCGCCGGAGCGGAACGCCGGCTTGAGCGTGGCGAGCCTTTCCGCGGACGTGTCGGGCCGCGGGTGCTCGTCGCGCGTCACGTCGCCGACCGGCACGAGCTCGTCGGCGAAGCGCCCCTCGGCGTCCGCCGCCGCCCACCGCTGCTGCGACTGCAGGGCGAACGCGTCCTGGTCCTCGCGTGAGACCCCGTACTGCTCGGCGACGTTCTCGCCCGTCTCGCCCATCGACTCCAGCGGGAACAGCTCCTCCAGCCGCGGGTTCGGGAAGCGCCAGCCGAGCGTCGTGTCCCAGGCGGTCGAGTTCCCGCGCGGGAAGGCGTGCTCGGGCTTGGCGATCACCAACGGCGCGCGCGACATCGACTCGACGCCGCCCGCGACGAACAGGTCGCCGTCCCCGGCCGCGATCGCGTGGCAGGCGCCGACGACCGCGCTCAGGCCGGACGCGCAGAGCCGGTTGACGGTCACGCCCGCGACCGACTCCGGCAGCCGGGCCAGCAGCGCCGCCATGCGCGCGACGTTGCGGTTGTCCTCGCCGGCCTGGTTGGCCGCGCCGAACCAGACGTCCTCGATCTCGGCCGCGGGCACGCCGGCGCGCGCGACCGCCTCGCCGATCACGAGCGCGGCCAGATC
>DATIER010000044.1:0-12276 GCA_035455605.1 Gaiellaceae bacterium | reverse complement strand
CGCCCGTCCTCGAGGGTGAACTCGTCGACGAACGTACGCAGCGTGCGCGTGTCGGTCGCGAGTGCCCGCAGCGCCGGGATCTCGATCTCGACGTTGAAGTGGCCCGTGTTGGCGAGGATCGCGCCGTCCTTCATCGCCAGGATGTGCTCGCGTGCGATCACGGACTTGTCGCCGGTCGCGGTGACGAAGATGTCGCCGATCGTCGCCGCCTCGGCCATGGGCAGCACCTGGAAGCCGTCCATCACCGCCTCCAGGGCGCGCAGCGGATCGACCTCCGTGACGACGACGTGGGCGCCCATGCCCTTCGCGCGCATGGCCACGCCGCGGCCGCACCAGCCGTAGCCGGCGACGACGAACGTGCGACCGGCCAGCAGGACGTTCGTCGCGCGGACGATGCCGTCGATCGTCGACTGCCCAGTGCCGTAGCGGTTGTCGAACAGGTGCTTGGTCAGCGCGTCGTTGACCGCGATCACCGGGAAGCCGAGCGCGCCGTCGCGCTCCAGCGCGCGCAGCCGGATGACGCCCGTCGTCGTCTCCTCGGTGCCGCCGAGGATGTCCCCGAGCTGCTCGCGCCGGTGCGAGTGCAGCACGCCGATCACGTCGGCGCCGTCGTCCATCGTCAGCTGCGGCTTGTGGTCGACGGCCGCCTCGATGTGCTGGTAGTAGGTGTCGTTGTCCTCGCCCTTGATCGCGAAGACGGAGATGTCGAACTCGTCGACGAGGGCCGCGGCGACGTCGTCCTGCGTCGAGAGTGGGTTCGACGCGCAGAGCACGACGTCCGCTCCCCCGTCCTTCAGCGTCCGCATCAGGTTCGCCGTCTCGCTCGTGACGTGCAGGCAGGCGGAGACGCGGTAGCCGGCCAGCGGCTGCTCGCGCTCGAAGCGCTCCCGGATCGCGGCCAGCACCGGCATCTGCCGGTCGGCCCATTCGATCCGGCTCAGCCCGTCGCGCGCCAGCGCCAGATCCTTGACGTCGTGTCGTCTCGTGGTAGCCATCTCGCTCCTTCGCTCTCGGTTCAGGCGGCCAGCAGCCGCTCGTGCTTGCGCTGCTCCCAGTCGAGCGCGCTCAATTCGGTTCCCGCCAGCCAGCTGTCCACGGCCGCGCGCAACTCGGCGTCGCGCCGCAGCCGGGCGGCGAAGGCGAGCTCACGCAGCTCGACGCCGTACCGGCGCCGGAGCTGCTGGAGCGACCGCAACTGGTTCAGCTCGAGGAGCCCGTACAGGCGGTAGCCCGTGCCGGTGCGCCGAGGGGCGACGAGGCCCGCCCGCTCGAGGTAGCGCAGCATGCGCGGGGACCAGCCCGTCTGCTCCGCCGCCTGTCCGACCGTCGCGGTTCGCATCGCGCAACCTTAACACGTATGTGTCAGGCTTCGGTCGTGCCTTCGCGCCCGTAGCGGTCCTCGAGCCGCACGATGTCGTCGAGGTCGGGCGTCGAGACCTCCAGGATCGTCGTGTCCTCGACGGCCTGCACCCGGTGCACGGTTCCCGGCGGGAAGTGGAACGCGGCCCCTGCCCCGACCACCTCGCTGTTCAGCACCCGCTCGCCGGGCGCGCCGAGCTCGACCTCCGCCCTGCCTCCGAGGACGTACCACGCCTCGTCCTTCACCTTGTGGAACTGCAGGCTGAGCGACTCGCCGGCCTTGAGGAAGAGCGTCTTCCCGACGTAGCGGTCGGTCTTCGCCCAGATCAGCTCGTGGCCCCAGGGCTTCTCCACCTTCTGGGGCTCGACCGCGAACCTGTCGAGCCCGCCGAGGTTGGGCGACGTCAAGTGATCGTGCTCGGCCACGAGCCGCGCGAACCTACCACCATGCGGCTACGCGGGCCACCCCGGGTGCTCCGCGAGGTACTCGCTCGCGACCCGCAGGTCCTTCGGAGTGTTGACGGTCAGCCAGATGCCCTCGTGCCGGAGCGCGCGCAGACGGCCCTCTGCGGCGAGCTCGGGAAAGGTCGTCGTCTCGTGGTCGCCGCGTTCCGGGAAGCGCTCGAGCGCGTCCTCGCCGAGGACGTAAACGCCGCAGCTGACCCAGTGCTCAAGCCGCGGTGCCTCCCGGAAGCCGGTCACGTGGTCGCCGTCGTCGAGCTCCACCACCCCGAACGGCGACCGCAGCGGCACGACGGTGATCGTGGCGGCCGCGTCGCCGCTGCGGTGGTGCTCCAGGAGCCGCGAGAGCTCGACGTCCACGAGCTCGTCGCCGTTCAGCGCGAACAGGTCGCCCCCCTCGCGCCGTTGCCGGGCCGCGAACGCGATCCCGCCGCCGCGGCCCAGCGGCTCCGGCTCCGGCACGGCCACTACCTCGGGGCCGAGCCCGCCGAGCGCCGCTTCGAAGAGCCCGTCCTGCCCCGCCGCGCAGCTGACGAGCACCCGCTCGACTCCTGCTCGAGCGAGCTGGTCGACCTGGTACGCGGCCAGCGGCCGCCCGCCGAGCTCGACGAGCGCCTTCGGCCGGCCGGCCGCGGCCTCGCCGAGGCGCTCGGCCTTCCCGCCCGCCAGGATGACCGCCTCCACTACGACGCGGTCTCTTTGGCTGCCGGCTCCTCCGTCTCGGGAAGCTCGGCGAGCGGCGAGGCGGCACGGCCGATCCCCTCGTAGGCGAAGCCGGCCGCGCGCGTCTGCTCCGGGTCGAGCAGGTTGCGGCCGTCGACGATCAACGCCCGGCGCATGACCTGCCGGACCTCGTCGGACGCCAGCTCGCGCAGCTCGGCCCACTCGGTCACGATCACGGCCGCGTCGGCGCCCGTCACGGCGTCGAGGACGCTGTCGACGAAGGTCACGCCCTGCAGCAGCCGGCTCGCGTCGGCGACCGGATCCCAGGCGCGAACCTCGGCCCCTTCGGCCAGCAGCCGCGACGCGAGCACCAGCGACGGCGCCTCGCGCATGTCGTCCGTGTTCGGCTTGAAGGCGAGCCCGAGCAACGCGATCGACTTGCCGCGAAGCTTGCCGAGGTGCTTCTGGAGCTTGCCGATCACGCGGCGCTTCTGCAGCTCGTTCACCTCGATCACGGCCGCGAGCAGCTGGAAGTGGTAGCCCGAGTTCGACGCCAGCTGCTTCAGCGCGACGCCGTCCTTCGGGAAGCACGAGCCGCCCCAGCCGATCCCGGCGCGCAGGAAGTGCGGCCCCAGCCGGTGGTCGAGGCCGACGCCTTCGGCGACCTTCACCACGTCCGCGCCCGTCGCCTCGCAGACGTTCGCGATCTCGTTGATGAAGCTGATCCGCGTCATCAGGAACGCGTTGGCCGCGAGCTTGATCATCTCGGCCGAGGCGACGTCCGCCCGGACGACGTTCGGCTCGAGCGGCTCGTACAGCGCGGCGACCGTCGCGGCGTCCGCCTCCGTGAAGGCGCCGACGACGACCCGGTCCGGGTGCATGAAGTCTCGGACGGCGCTCCCCTCGGCGAGGAACTCCGGGTTCGAGACGTAGCCGACGTGGGCGAGCCCGCGGGCGTCGAGCGCCGCCCTGACCTTCTCGCCGGTGCCGACCGGGACGGTGCTCTTCATGACGAGGAGCGCGCGCTCCTCGAGCGCCGGCAGCTGGTCGACCACGGTCCAGACGGCCGAGAGGTCGGCATCTCCCGAGTACGTCGGCGGCGTGCCGACGCAGACGAACATCACGGGCGCGGTCACGACCTCGTCGACCTCGAGCGTGAACGTGAGCCGCTCGCGGTTGCGCTCGAGCAGCTCGTCCAGCCCCGGCTCGTGCAGCGGCACCCGGCCGGCCGCCAGTGCCTCGATCCGCTCCGGCACGACGTCGCGGATGACCACGTCGTGGCCGAGCTCGGCGAAGCAGGCGCCGGTGACGAGGCCGACCCAGCCGGCCCCGAAGATCCCGATCTTCGGCTTCACGGGCGGGACACTAGCGGGGCAACGGCCGCAGCCCACGCGCGATCGCGAGCATGGTCTCGTTGGAGAGCGAGTTGAGCAGCGTGTTCACGACCCAGTAGGTCGCACCGCCGCTGCGCAGCACGACCATGTGCAGGTCCGCGCCGCTGTAGTAGAGGTCGAAGGGCCGCCCGCCCATGTAGACGGTCCGGTTCTTGTCCGCGAGCACCGGCGCATTGGCCCAGCGCGTCTCCTGGATGCCCCAGTAGTCGCCGATCATCCCGGTCTTGAACGTCAGCCGGAGGGTCGGTTGCCCGCCGAGCGGGTAGATCCGCCACGGCGTCTCGCCGTAGCCGTTGTCGAGCGTCGAGCTGCGGTCGAGCAGCGTCGGGTACTGGAGCTGGAACGGCAGCCGCTTGCGCAGGCCGAGCAGGAGCGAGCGGGTCTCGCCCGGATCGCGCCGGACGTTCGGCGGCCGGTGGGTCGGAGCCGCAGGAGCCTGCGCCACCGGCGAGAGCTGGCCGTGGAAGGTCGAGCCGACGATCACGGCGAGCAGCGCGCCGTTCGAGAGCGGCGTGATCTTCTGCGGCATCGGCTCGACGTCGGCGCTGCCGACGAGGCGCGCGACCTGCTGCGCGGCGAGCTTCCCGGTCTTCGCGCGCGCGGGGTCGAAGTAGACCTTGGAGTGGAAGTAGTTCCACGTCGGAGCGTTGGCCGGCGTGCCGTTCGGCGGCGTGACCGTCACGTAGCCCTTCCGGGCGAGCAGGTAGCTCGCGTTCGACGCCGAGCCCGCGACGCCGTTGCCGTTCAGCACCGTCAGCGTCACCTGCTTCGCCGGGATCGTCCGCTTGCGCTTCGTCAGCTTCCGCCCGAGCGCGACCTCGGTGGCGGTGGTCGAGGCCTGCACGTCCGGGTTGAGGAACTGCTGCACCGCTTCCTGGACCGAGGAGCTCGACGCCTGGCACTCGTTGACACACTGGACGTCGGGGATCTTCACCTGGAAGACGTGCCCGTGCGGGAGGCCGTAGGCGAAGGTGGCGTACTTGTAGATGTCGCTCAGGTTCAGCTCGCGCCCGCCACGGGCGACCTCGACGTACTGGTGCTGCGTGATCGTGTTGACGATCCCGGGAATGCTCGTCGGGCCGAACGAGTGCGCGACCTGCTGGCGCATCGCCGCGACGAACAGCTGCTGGCGCGCGAGCCGGTAGAGGTCGGAGTCGGTGTGCCGGAAGCGGACGAAGTCGAGCGCCTGCTTTCCCGTCAGATGCTGGTACCCCGGCTGGAGGTCGATGTTTGCGTAGTCGGTGTTGATCGTGCCGACGTTCTTGTTGAAGTAACGGCGGTCGACGTCCATCCAGACGCCGCCCACCTTGTTCACCACGCCGATGAAGCCGAGGAAGTTGACGCTGATCAGGTAGTTGATCGGCAATCCCGTCAGGTGGCGCACGGTCTCGAGCGAGCCGCTCAGCGCATTCGGGCAGATCGCATACGCGCTGTTGATCCGGCCGCTGCCCTCGGCCGTCACGGAGCCGTCTCTGCCGGCGCAGTAGATCGGCACGACGAGATCGCGCGGGAACGACAGCAGCGAGATCGTCTTCGAGACCGGGTCGGCGCGGATCAGCATCATCGTGTCCGAGCGCGAGGGCGAGTTCCCGTCGCCGGCGCGGTGGTCGTAGCCGATCACGAGCGCGGTGGCGGCCGACTTCGGCGGGTCGAGGCGCGCCTCGGCCGCCTTGGCCGCGGCGGTGTGCGGCCGCAGCGCCGCCGCGCTCTCGTGGATCCAGAGGTAGAAGCCGCCGACCAGGCCGCAGACGACGACCGCGGCGGTCACGCCGAGCCAGAGGAAGAAGCGGCCGACCTGGGCCGCGAACGACCGTCGCGGAGGCGGCGGCTGCCGGTACAGGGTGACCGGCGAGAGCGCTCCCGGCGGGAGGACCCCGTGGCCGTTGCCGTTGACGCTCCGGCCGATTCCTCTCTTCAGGGTGGTTCTCATCGAAAAATGGACGCCGTCAAAGGCGCCCGCAGAGGGCAGGATAGCCGACCCTCCGGCGATTACACCTCCGCGACTGTCTGCTCCGCCAGCCACTTCGCCACGGCCAGCAGACTCCCCTCCTCGGCCTCGACGCCGCGCTGCTCGTCCGCGCCGCTGCCGCGGGCACAGAGGCGCTCGATCTCGGTCAGCTCGGCTTCGCAGCCGAGCCGTCTCGCCGCCGGCTCGGCGAGCTCGAGCAGCTCGAGCGCGGCCTCGCGCGCGGGCCGGACCTCGTCGCGGGCGAGGTCGATCAGCTCGGCGTCGAGGCCGTAGCGCGCGGCCCGCCACTTGTTCTCGCCGATCAGCGTGACCGGCTGGATCGGGAGCGCGCCTTCGCGCTCGTGCCGCTCGGCGAGCGTCGCCGCGAGCGCCTGGACGAGCGCGACGAGCCCGGCGACGCTCTCGAGCCGCGTCTGCCCGTCACAGACGCGGATCTCGATCGTGCCGAGCTTCGGGTGCGGGCGCAGGTCCCACCAGATGAAGGTGTAGTCGTCGAAGGAGCCCGTCTTCACGCCGCGCTCGATCAGGAGCTCGAACTCCTCGAAGGACGAGAACGCCGGCGGCAGCCCGCTGCGCGGGAAGGCGTCGAAGACCTTGATCCGCGTCGAGGCGAGCCCGGTGTCCCGCCCGTGCCAGAAGGGCGAGTTCGCCGACAGCGCCAGCAGCTCCGGCAGCCACGTCCGCAGCGCGCCGGCGACGGCGATCGCCTGCTGGGCCGTCTCGAGGCCGACGTGGACGTGCAGGCCGAAGATCAGCTCGCGCTCGGCGACCCACTGCATCGCCTCGACGAGCTCGCGGTAGCGCTCCTGCTCGGTGATCTCCTGGTGCTCGTAGCGCGAGAAGGGGTGGGTTCCCGCGGAGGCGATGTGGGCGCCGTGCTCGGCCGCCGCGTCACGAAGCGTGGCACGAAGCGAGCGCGCCTCCTCGACCGCCTGCGCGACCGTCTCGGCCGGGTGCGTCGCGACCTCGATCGTCGACTGCATCAGCTCCGGCTTCATGCGGGGATCGGAGCCGGCGGCCTCGAAGATCTCGTCGAAGCGCGAGGTCAGCTCGTACGACTCGGCGTTCAGGAGCTGGAACTCCTCCTCCACGCCGAGGCTGAACCGCCGGCTCGTGCCGTAGTTGACGTCCACGGGGCGCGGCCTAGCCGGTGCTCTCGAGGACTGCCTCGCGGCCGGGCTCGTACGCGAGGTTCGGGCGCAGCCAGCGCTCGGTCTCGGGAACCGGCCGGCCCTGGCGAGCGGCGTACGACTCGACCTGGTCGCGGGCGATGCGGCCGACGGAGAAGTAGCGCGCCTCCGGGTGGTGCAGGTAGATGCCCGTGACCGCCGCCGCGGGCGAGACGGCGAACGTCTCCGTGAGCGCGAACCCGTGCGCCTCCGCTCCGAGCAGCTCGAACAGCTTGGCCTTCTCGGTGTGGTCGGGACACGCCGGGTAGCCGAACGCCGGGCGGATGCCGCGGTAGCGCTCGGCGATCAGCTCCTCGTTCGAGCTGCGCGGGCCCTGCTCGTACCAGGAGCGGCGGGTCTTCTCGTGCAGGTACTCGGCGAA
Organism: Gaiellaceae bacterium; assembly: GCA_035455605.1. GTDB lineage: Bacteria > Actinomycetota > Thermoleophilia > Gaiellales > Gaiellaceae > AC-32. The sequence continues at coordinate 4,878 of DATIER010000044.1, read as the reverse complement.
CGCCTCGGCGAGCCGGTCGGCGAGCGCCTTCGTCATGATCGCGCGGTAGTCGTCGTGCTCGGCCGCGAAGCGCGCGGCGAGCTCGTCGGCCCTGAAGACGCCGACCGCGAACGCGCCGAGGTGGTCGCCCGCCGGGGCGACGTAGTCCGCGAGCGAGCGGTTCGGCCGCGAGTCGCCGTTGTCGGCCTGCTGCCTGAGCAGGCAGAACCGCAGCTCGTCGCCGACCGCGACATCCTCCCCCTCGGAGGACGCGGGCCAGAAGCCGTGGACGCCGCGCGCGGTCAGGAGCCCATCGCGCACGATCTCGTCGAGCAGCTCCAGCGCGTCGTCGTGGAGCTCACGCGCCTCGGGCCGCTCGAGGATCGCCGGGAACTTGCCCTTGAGGTCCCAGGCATGGAACAAGAACTGCCAGTCGACGTACTCACGGAGCGTGCCGAGCTCGGGCTCGACGAGCCGCGTGCCGAGGAACGCCGGCTCCGGCAGGTCGTCGAAGGCGACCCGGTGGCGGTTGTCGAGCGCCCGCGGGTACGGGAGCAGCGGCTTGCGGTCGCGCTCTGCGTGCAGGTCGCGCAGGCGGTCCTGGTCGGCCCGGTTGTCCTCGTCGAGCGCGGCGCGGCGAACGGGGTCGAGCAGGGCGGAGACGACGCCGACGACGCGCGACGCGTCGCGGACGTACACGGTCGGCTGCGAGTAGGCGGGCGCGATCCGGACGGCGGTGTGCTGCTTCGACGTCGTCGCGCCGCCGATCAGCAGCGGCAGCTCGAGCCCGCGCCGCTCCATCTCGCGCGCGACGTTCACCATCTCGTCGAGCGACGGCGTGATCAGGCCCGAGAGGCCGACCGCGTCGGCGCCGATCTCGGCCGCCGTGTCGAGGATCGTGTCGGCCGGGACCATGACGCCGAGGTCGAGCACCTCGTAGTTGTTGCAGCCGAGGACGACGCCGACGATGTTCTTGCCGATGTCGTGCACGTCGCCCTTGACCGTCGCGAGCACGACCTTGCCCTGGGCGCGGCCGAGGCCGGTCCGTTCCTTCTCCTCCTCCATGAACGGCTCCAGATAGGCGACGGCGCGCTTCATCGCACGCGCGCTCTTGACCACCTGCGGCAGGAACATCTTCCCGCTGCCGAACAGGTCGCCGACGATCGACATGCCGGCCATGAGCGGGCCCTCGATCACGTCGAGCGGGCGCTCGGCCTCCTGCCGGGCCTCCTCGGTGTCCTCCTCGATGTAGTCGACGACCCCGTGGACGAGCGCGTACGCGAGCCGCTCCTCGACCGCCGCCTCGCGCCACGAGAGGTCGACCTCCCGCCGCGTCGCCTCGCCCTTGACGCGGCCGGCGTATTCGACGAGACGCTCGGTCGCGTCCGGCCGCCGGTCGAAGAGCACGTCCTCGACGAGCTCGAGCAGGTCGGGCTCGATGTCCTCGTAGACCATCAGCTGGCCGGCGTTGACGATGCCCATGTCGAGCCCCGCGCGGATCGCGTGGTAGAGGAACGCCGCGTGCATCGCCTCGCGCACGTGGTCGTTACCGCGGAACGCGAACGAGAGGTTGGAGATGCCGCCCGACACGAGCGCGCCCGGGCAGCGCTCCTTGAGCTGCGGGATCGCCTCGATGAACGCCTTCGCGAAGCCGGCGTGCTCCTCGATCCCGGTCGCGACGGCGAGGACGTTGGGGTCGAAGACGATGTCCTCCGGGGCGAAGTCGAGTCGGTCGACGAGCAGCCGGTACGCGCGCTCGCAGATCTCGACCTTCCGCTCGATCGTCTCGGCCTGGCCCTGCTCGTCGAAGGCCATCACGATCACCGCCGCGCCCAGCTCGCGCACGCGGCTCGCCTGCGCCAGGAACGGCTCCTCGCCTTCCTTGAGCGAGATCGAGTTGGCGATGCCCTTGCCCTGCACGCATTCCAGGCCGGCCTCGATCACCTCGAAGCGGGAGCTGTCGACGACGATCGGGATGCGGGCGACCTCGGGCTCGGACGCGATCAGCCGCAGGAAGGTCGTCATCGCCTCGACCGAGTCGAGCAGGTCGGCGTCCATGTTCACGTCGAGCAAGTTGGCGCCGCCCCGCACCTGCTCGAGCGCCACCTCGGCGGCGGTCGCGTAGTCGCCCGACTCGACCAGGCCACGGAAGCGCGCCGACCCGGTGACGTTGGTGCGCTCGCCGATCATCACGAAGCCGGTGTCCGGCCCGATCTCGAACGGCTCGAGGCCGCTGTAGCGCGGCCACGGCTGCGGCTGCGGGACCGTCCGGGGCGCAACGCGCTGGACGGCGGCGGCGATCTGCGCCGTGTGCTCGGGGGTCGTGCCGCAGCAGCCGCCGACGATGTTGAGGAAGCCGTCCTCCGCAAAGCCGCGCAGGAGCGAGCTCGTGTCGCCCGGCTGCTCGTCGTAGAGGCCGAGCGCGTTGGGCAGGCCGGCGTTCGGGTGACACGAGACGTACGTCGTCGCGACGCGGGACAGGGCCTCGATCACCGGCCGCATCTCGCGCGCGCCGAGCGAGCAGTTCACGCCCACGATCAGCGGCTCGGCCCGCTCGATCGAGATCCAGAACGCCTCGACGGTCTGGCCGGAGAGGTTGCGGCCGCTGCGGTCGATCGCCGTGAACGAGATCCAGAGCGGCAGCTCCGGCACCGCCTCGCGCGCGGCCGCGATCGCCGCCTTCGCGTTCAGCGTGTCGAAGATCGTCTCGATCAGCAGCAGGTCGACGCCGCCCTCGCGCAGGGCGAGCATCTGCTCGGCGTACGCCGCGACGACGTCCTCGAAACGGACGGCGCGGTACGCCGGGTCCTCGACCTTGGGCGAGAGCGAGAGCGTCACGTTCAGCGGCCCGACCGAGCCGGCGACGAGGCCGCCGTGCTCGTCGGCGACCGACCGCGCGATGCGGGCCCCCTCGAGGTTCATGTCGCGCACCGCGGCCTCGAGCGCGTAGTCGGCCTGGCCGATGCTCGTGGCGGTGAAGGTGTTCGTCGTCGCGATGTCCGCGCCGGCCTCGAAGTACGCGCGATGGACGCTCTCGACGATCTCCGGCCGCGTCAGGTTCAGCAGGTCGGGGTCGCCCTTGACGTCGCGCGGGTGGTCGCGGAAGCGCTCGCCCCGCCACTCCTCCTCGGTCAGCCCGCGGTTCTGGAGCAGCACACCCCAGGAGCCGTCGAGGACGGCGATCCGCTCCGAGAGAAGTGCTTCGAGGTGTTCGCGCGCGTTCTGCAAGCTGTTCGACTCCCTGCCCAAGACCTCGAGAGCCGGGTGCTCGCGGGCTCTTTAGGCGTTTGGTAACCCGGTCGCCAAGCTGCCTTCAAAGCTTTCCGGGTGGACTGAGCCTAGCAGCGCGTCACGGCGTGCGGCCTGCGACCTCCAGCTGGTTCTCCGCGTGCCGGATGCGCTGCTCCAGCTGCCAGCGGTCGGCGTCGGAGTCGCCCTGCTCGACGCGCTCGAGCTCGGCGCGCGCGGTCTCGAGCTGCTCCTGCGCGCGCGCTGAGTCGATGTTGCGGGCATCGACGGCGTCGTCGACGAGCGCCAGCGCCCGGTCCTGCTCGACCTTGAAGAACCCCGGGCCGGTCGCGAACTCGACCACGTCTTCCGACGCGCGGTCGCGGTAGATCCGGGTCGAGCCGGCCCTGAGCATCGCGACGAGCGGCGCGTGGCGGGCGAGCACGCCGATCTCCCCGGCCTCGCCGGGGACGACCAGCATCTCGACCTCGCCTTCGAAGGCCGCGCCGTCGGGCGTGACCAGGGAGACCTCGAACGTCGCCACGACTAGGCGGAGACGGGCTCGGGCTCCTCGGCCTCGGCCTCCGCCTCGGCCTGTGCCTGCTCGTCCTGCTCCGGCTCCGGCGCGGCTTCCTCGCCGCGGCCCTTCGCGACCGCCTCCTCGATCGTGCCGACCATGTAGAAGGCCTGCTCGGGCAGGTCGTCGTGCCTGCCGTCGAGGATCTCGGCGAAGCCGTTGATCGTGTCCTCGAGCCGCACGAACTTGCCGGGCTGTCCGGTGAACGTCTCGGCGACGAACATCGGCTGCGACAGGAAGCGCTCGATCTTGCGCGCCCGCTGCACGACCAGCCGGTCCTCGTCGGAGAGCTCGTCCATGCCGAGGATGGCGATGATGTCCTGCAGGTCGCGGTAGCGCTGCAGCGTCTCCTGCACGCGCGTCGCCGTCTCGTAGTGCTCCGGCGAGACGACGTCCCGCGCGAGCGCGCGCGACGACGAGTCGAGCGGATCGATCGCCGGGTAGATCCCCTTCTCCGAGATCGGCCGCGAGAGCGTGATGAACGCGTCGAGGTGGGCGAACGTGTTCGCGGGCGCCGGGTCGGTGAGGTCGTCGGCCGGCACGTAGATCGCCTGTACCGACGTGACCGAGCCCTGGCGCGTCGAAGTGATCCGCTCCTGCAGCTGGCCCATCTCCGTCGCGAGCGTCGGCTGGTAGCCGACGGCGCTCGGCATCCGGCCGAGGAGCGCCGAGACCTCGGAGCCGGCCTGGACGAAGCGGAAGATGTTGTCGATGAAGAGGAGCACGTCCGCGCCCTCGTCGCGGAAGTACTCGGCCATCGTCAAGCCCGTCAGCGCCACCCGCAGGCGCGCGCCCGGCGGCTCGTTCATCTGGCCGAACACGAGCGAGGTGTCCGCGAGCACGCCCGACTCCGTCATCTCATGCCAGAGGTCATTGCCCTCGCGCGTCCGCTCCCCGACGCCGGCGAACACCGAGTTGCCCTTGTGCTCGCGGGCGACGTTGCGGATCAGCTCCTGGATCAGCACGGTCTTGCCGAGGCCGGCGCCGCCGAACAGGCCGACCTTGCCGCCGCGCACGAACGGCGCGACGAGGTCGATCACCTTGATGCCGGTCTCGAAGATCTCCATCGTCGGCTGCAGCGCGTCGAACGACGG
>DATIER010000043.1:0-4353 GCA_035455605.1 Gaiellaceae bacterium | reverse complement strand
TGCGGGATCACGACGGCGATCGCGAGGGTGGAGACGACCACGCCCGCGGCGGCGACGACGAGGCCGGTGGGGGTGCGACGGCGGAACGCGTACCAGATCCCCATCCCCGCCACGACGAAGCCGATCTCCTCCTTCGTCGTCATCGCGAGGGCGGCGAAGAGGGCGAACGGAACGAGGCGGTCCTCGTCGAGGTACCAAAACGCGAAGAGGAGCAGCGGGCACGCGAGCGCGACGGGGTGGAACTCGTTCAGCGTCAGCCACTGCGTCGGCGGGTAGGCGAGGTACGCGAGCGCGAAGCCGAGGCCGGCGTGTGCGCTGCCGAGGTGCTTGCGGGCGAGCCAGTAGACCGGGAGCGCGCCGAGAGCGACCGCGACCGCCTGTGTCACGAGCAGGACGTCGGGGCTCGGCCAGGCGAGCCACAGCGGCGCGAACGCGGCGAGGATCGGGTCGAAGTGGGCCCCGAGCCGCGAGAGCTGGTCGCCCCGCAGCCCCGTGACCTGCAGCGGATGCCCGTGGGCAGTCGACCAGACCGCCTGGACCATGTTCCCCATGTCGAAGCGTCCGGTCGCGAACGAGCGGTGGCGCAGGAGCGAGAGCGCGGCGAATCCCGACGCGTAGGCGGTGACGGCCGTCCAGAGGAGGACGCTCGGGCGGAGGGCACGGCTCACGTTCGGGCCACGGCCAGCTCGATCAGCTCCCGCCAGCGGCGGCCGAGCACCTCCTCGCTCGCGCGCGCCTCGTAGGCGGCGCGGCCGCCGGCCGCGAGCCGCCGCGCGAGCTGCCGGTCGGCTGCAAGGCGGCGGAGCGCGGCGGACAAGGCGGCCGGGTCGCCGGGCGGAACGAGCAGCGCGCTCTCGCCGTCCACGAGCAGCTCGCGTGCCGCGGGCGTGTCCGATGTGACAAGCGGCGTGCCGCACGCGAGCGCCTGGAACGCCTTGTTCGGGATCACGCGGCTCGCCTTGTCGGAGGTGCCGAAGATGCCGAGCGCGCAGCCGGCGCGGTGGAGCTCGCCCGGGAGCAGCTCGTACTCGAGCCACGGGAGCCACTCGACGTTCGACGGCCGCTCGCGGATCAGGTGCTCGAGCTGTCCCGAGCCGACGAGGCGGAAGGGGAGGTCGGGCGCCGCGCGGGCGGCGGCGAGGATCGTCTCGAGCCCGTGCAGCGGGATCAGCTTGCCGACGAAGAGGACGGTGAACGGCTCCGCGGGCTCCTGGCCCGGGGTGAAGAGCCGGTCCTCGGCGCCGACGAACGCGACCTCGACCTGCTCCCGCGGGAGGTCGGCGAGTCCCGCGAGGTGATCGGCGCCGGCGCGGGTGTCGGCGACGACGAGCGTGGCCGCGCGCAGGGCGCGCCGGTCGGCGGCGGCGAGCGCCCGTGCCGCCGGGGAGCCGTGGCGGAAGCGGCCGCGATCGCTCACGAACGTGTCGGAGAGCGAGACGAGCGGGTTGAAGACGACCGGCCTCCCGCGCGCCGCGAGGCGCGCCGCGGGAAGGTCGAAGTGGCCCGGGTAGCCGACGAGGAGCGCGTCGAAGCCGTCCGCGGGCGGCCTCAGGAGCCGGAGCTCGGCCGCCGCGAGCCTCGCCGCCGCCCCGACGCCGGCGCTCCAGTTGTCGCGACGCCCGTCCCAGACCGCGACGTGCCGCTCGTCGACGGCCACGCCTGCGCCTCGCAGGCACGAGATCACCTGCGCGTTGCGCGGGTAGTCGCGCTGGTAGGTGCCGAAGTAGAGGACGCGCATCGGAGCTCCCTTAGCCCGGTTCGGGCGGCCGGCCCTTCTTCCCTTGCTTCAGGCGCGCCCTGCCTCCTCCCCACTGCGAGCCTATCGGGCGCGAGCGCACGTGTCTGTTACGCCTCTGTGCCGAATCCGTGACCGCTAGGAGAGAACCTCGTCCACCTGCGACTCCGTCCGCTCCAGCGCGGTCGCACGCTCCTCGTGCTGGCTCGTGATCAGCTCGCTGATCAGCCCGAGCGAGAAGAACTGGAGGCCGACGACCACCAGCAGCACTCCCAGGAGCAGCAGCGGCCGCTGCCCGATCGCGTGACCCTCGATCTTGTCGATCGTCAGGTAGACGAGGACGCAGAAGCCGATCGCCGACAGCGCGAGGCCGAGGCCACCGAAGAGGTGCAGCGGCCGGTAGCGGTACCGGCCGATGAACGAGACGGTCAACAGGTCGAGGAACCCCCGGACGTAGCGCTCGACGCCGTAGCGTGAGCGCCCGTGCTCGCGTGGCCGGTGGTTGACCGGCAGCTCGGCGACGCGGTGGCCGCGGTAGTGCGCGAGCACGGGGATGAAGCGATGCAGCTCACCGTAGAGGCGCAGCCCGCGCACGACCTCGGCGCGGTACGCCTTCAGCCCGCAGTTGAGGTCGTGCAGGCGCAGCCCGGAGACCCTGCCCGTGACCCAGTTAAAGATCTTCGAGAGCACGCGCCGCGTGATCGGGTCACGCCGGTGCGCCTTCCAGCCGCTGACGAGGTCGAAGCCCTCGTCGAGCTTCGCGAGCAGGCGTGGGATCTCGGCCGGATCGTCCTGCAGGTCGCCGTCGATCGTGACGACGACCTCGCCCTCGGCGTGCGCGAACCCGGCCGCGAGCGCGGCGGCCTTGCCGAAGTTCTTGCGCAGCCGGATCACGCGGACGTTCGTGTGGGCGTTGTGGAGCCGGGTCAGCGCGGAGAAGGAGCCGTCCGTCGAGCCGTCGTCGACGAAGACCGCTTCCCAGGGATGGTCGAGCGGCTGGAGCGCCGACTCCAGCTCGTCGTAGAGGAGCGCCACCGTCCGCTCCTCGTCGTGAACCGGGACGACGACGGAGATCACGGCGCGTGAGCCTATCCGCCGCCGCATACGGTATGCGTCACCCGTGGCGGCTCTGCTGACGATGGAGGAGGCCCAGCGGCTCGTGCTCGAGCGAGCCGAGCGGCTGCCGGCGGAACGCGTCCCGCTCGACGAGGCGTTCGGACGGGTGCTGGTCGAGGCGGCGCGGGCGCGGGTCGACCTGCCGCCGTTCCCGAGCTCAGCGATGGACGGCTTTGCGGTGCGCTCGCAGGACACGCCGGGGACGCTGCCGGTCGGCGCCCGGATCGCGGCCGGGCGCCCGGCGCCGCGAGCGCTCGCGGGCGGCGAGGCGATGGAGATCTCGACCGGGGGCGTCGTCCCCGAGGGTGCCGATGCTGTGGTCCCTATCGAGGACGTTGTCGATCGTGCAAACACGGTCGAGATCCCGGAGCCCGTCTCGGCCGGGGCGAACGTCCGCCCGCAGGGCGGAGATCTCCGCGCCGGCGACGAGGTCGTCGCTGCCGGCGTCCGGCTGGGACCGGCCCGGCTCGGCGCGCTCGCCGCCGCCGGAGTCGCGGGAGTCGCCTGCGGGTCGAGGCCGCGCGCCGCCGTGCTCGCGACGGGAACCGAGCTGCGCCGGCCGGGCGAGCCGCTCGGGCCGGGCGAGGTCTACGAGGCCAACGGCCTGATCCTCGCGTCGCAGCTGCGGTCGGCCGGAGCGGTGGTCGAGCGCCTGGCGGCGGTCGCGGACGACGAGGATGCGCATCGGGAGGCGCTGGCTCGCGGGTTGGAGCACGACGTGCTCGTCACCTCGGGCGGCGCCTCGGTCGGCCCGCACGACCTCGTCCGCGCGATCGAGTCCGAGCTCGGCGTCGACGAGGTGTTCTGGCGCGTGGCCGTGAAGCCGGGCAAGCCGGTCTCGTTCGGCGTGCGGGGACGGACGCTCGTCTTCGGGCTGCCGGGGAACCCGGTCTCCTCCCTCGTCGGCTTCGAGCTCTTCGTGCGGCCGGCCGTGCTTGCGCTGCAGGGTCACGCCGAGCCGCTGCCGCGGCTCGAGTCGGGCGCGCTGACGGCCGGCCTGAGGCGCAGCCCGCAACGCGACCAGCTCGTGCGCGCACGCCGGCGCTCCGGCGCCGGCGCCGCCGTCGAGCTCGAGCCGCTGACCGGCCAGGAGTCGCACATGATCGCGCGGGCAGCCGCGGCGGATGCACTCGTGCTGGTGCCGCGTGGCGAGGGGGAGCTGAAGGCCGGCTCGGCCGCGAGCTACCTGCGGCTCGAGTAGTGCCCGCTCAGCCTTCCGAGGCCGCGAGCGGCGCCGCCGCCAGGACCCGCGTCGGCGCGGCGATCGCCGGCTGCCCGCGCGGCTCGATCCGCACGAGTCGCGCCGACACGATGTAGCGGTGCGAGGCGAAGAAGCGGGGGTGGCAGGCCTGCAGCTTCACGATCTCGCGCCCGGTGGAGCGCAGAGCGGCCAGGTCGTTCGCCGGCACGATCTGCGTCCGGAAGACGCGGTAGACGAAGGTTCCGTACGGCAGCTCGATCGTCACCGGGTCGCCCGCGCGCATCCGCTCGATGTGCGCGAA
>DATIER010000042.1:0-27018 GCA_035455605.1 Gaiellaceae bacterium | reverse complement strand
GCCGAGTACCGCGAGCTCGGCGCGCGCTTCGCCAAGTGGCGCGCGACCTACTCGATCGCCGGCGACAAGCCGAGCGACTACTGCGTCTGGACGAACGCCCATGCGCTCGCCCGCTACGCCGCGCTGGCGCAGGAGGCCGGCCTGGTCCCGATCGTGGAGCCGGAGGTGCTGCAGGACGGGACGCACACGATCGAGGAGAGCGCGACGGCCACCGGCCGCGTGCTCCAGGCCGTCTACACCGAGCTCCACGACCAGCGCGTGTACCTCCCCGGGACGCTGCTGAAGCCGAACATGGTGCTGTCCGGCTACGAGGCGTCCGACCGGGCCGGGATCGACGACGTGGCCGAGGCGACGCTCGAGGTGCTCTACCGCCACGTGCCGGCGGCGGTGCCGGGGATCGTCTTCCTCTCCGGCGGCCAGACGGACGAGGACGCGACTGCGCACCTGAACGCGATGAACGCACGCGGGCCGCACCCGTGGCAGCTGTCGTTCTCGTACGGGCGCGCGCTGCAGGCACCTGCGCTGAAGGCCTGGGAAGGCAAGGCGGAGAACGTGGGGGCAGCCCAGCGCGCCTACTACCACCGGGCGAAGATGAACGCCGCCGCGCGCACCGGCATGTACGCGCCGGAGATGGAACGCGAGGCCGCAGCGGTCTGAGGCGCCTGCCACTGGTAGCGGCGCCACGCCCGTTCTACGCTTCGGGCGAATGAGCGTCTGCGCGAACTGCGGCGCGGAGAACCCGCTCGGCCAGCGCTTCTGCGGGTCGTGTGGCAACGCGCTCGCGGCCGTCTGCTCGGCCTGCGGCGGGGTGAACCCGGCGGGGCAGCGATTCTGCGGCGAGTGCGGTGCGCCGCTGACGAGCGCCGCCGCCGCGTCCGCGCCGCCGGGGGTCGCCGAGGCTTCGGTGTCGGAACGGCGGCTGGTCTCGCTGCTCTTCGCCGACCTGGTCGGCTTCACGACGCTCTCCGAGTCGCGTGACCCCGAGGCCGTGCGGGAGCTTCTGTCGCGCTACTTCGACACCTGCCGCCGGCTGGTCGAGCTCTACGGCGGCACGGTCGAGAAGTTCATCGGCGACGCGGTGATGGCGGTTTGGGGCACGCCGGTCGCGACCGAGGACGACGCCGAGCGGGCCGTGCGCGCCGCGCTGGATCTCGTCGCCGCGGTGACCGCGCTCGGGGACGAGATCGGCGCGCCGGAGCTGCGGGTGCGCGCGGGCGTGCTCACGGGCGAGGCCGCGGTCAACCTGGCCGCGGTCGGCGAGGGCATGGTCGCGGGCGACCTCGTCAACACCGCCTCACGCGTGCAGTCGGTCGCGGAGCCGGGCACGGTGCTCGTCGGCGAGGCGACCCGCCGCGCGACCGAACGGGCGATCGTCTACGAGGCCGCCGGCGAGCACGAGCTGAAGGGCAAGGCCGAGCCGGTGCCGGTCTGGCGTGCGCTCCGCGTCGTCTCCGGCGTCCGCGGCCAGCTGAAGTCGGAGGGCCTCGAGGCGCCGTTCGTCGGGCGCGACCGTGAGCTCCGCCAGATCAAGGATCTCTTCCACGTCGCCGCCGACGAGCGCCGAGCCCAGCTCGTCTCCGTGACCGGGATCGCCGGGATCGGCAAGTCGCGGCTCGCCTGGGAGTTCTACAAGTACATCGACGGCCTCGCGGACACGGCGTACTGGCACCGCGGGCGCTGCCTCGCGTACGGCGAGGGCGTCACCTACTGGGCGCTCGCGGACATGGTGCGCATGCGGTGCCTGATCGCCGAGGACGACGATGCGCAGACGGCGCTGCAGAAGCTGCGCGCGGCGATCGAGGAGCACATCCTCGATGCCGGCGAGCGCCGCTTCGTCGAGCCGCGTCTGGCACAGCTGCTCGCGATCGGCGAGGCGGAGGCGCGGGATCGGCAGGATCTGTTCGCTGCCTGGCGCCTGTTCTTCGAACGGCTCGCGGAGACGTACCCGACGGTGCTCGCCTTCGAGGACATGCAGTGGGCCGACGCGTCGCTGCTCGACTTCGTCGAGTACCTGCTCGAATGGTCGCGGAACCACCCGATCTTCGTGATCACGCTCGCGCGCCCGGAGCTGCTCGAGCGCCGCCAGACCTGGGGCGCCGGCCACCGCAACTTCACCTCGCTCTACCTCGAGCCGCTCTCCGGGACGGCGATGGAGGAGCTGCTGGCCGGCCTCGTCCCCGGCCTCGCAGAATCGCTGCGCCGGCAGATCCTGGAGCGTGCCGAGGGCGTGCCCCTCTATGCGGTCGAGACGGTCCGCATGCTGCTCGACCGCGGCCTCCTCGTGGCGGACGGGCCCTCCTACCGCGTCGCAGGCGAGATCGAGTCGCTCGAGGTGCCCGAGACGCTGCGCGCGCTCGTCGCCGCCCGCCTCGACGGTCTCCAGCCCGACGAGCGCCGCGTGCTGCAGGACGCGGCCGTGCTCGGGAAGACGTTCTCGCCCGGCGCGCTGGCCGCGCTCGCCGAGCTCGACCGGCCCCGCCTGGACGAGCTGCTGACGACCCTCGTCCGGCGCGAGGTCCTCGGGCTCCAGTCCGACCCGCGCTCCCCGGAGCAGGGCCAGTACGGATTCCTCCAGGACCTGCTCCGCCACGTCGCGTACGAGACGCTCCCCAAGCGCGAGCGCCGCGAGAAGCACCTTGCCGCTGCGGACTACCTCTCGAGCTCGCTGGCCGAGGACGAGATCGGCGAGGTCGTGGCGTCGCACCTTGTCGACGCGTACCGACTGGATCCGGACGCCGCCGACGCGAGCGCGCTGCGGACGCGCGCGTGCGCGGCGCTGCTACGGGCCGGAGAGCGCGCCGCTTCGGTCGGCGCATCCATCGAGGGCCTTCGGTACTTCGAGCAGGCCGCCGAGCTCAGCGCCGACCCGGCGGACGAGGCCGCCGCGCTCCTACGCGCCGGCAAGATGGCGCTCGCCGCCGGAGAGGCCGAGCGGGCGGCCTCGCTGTTCGAGCGAACGGAGGCCCACTACGCGCAGACCGGCGACACACATGCGGCGGCCCGCGCGGCGGCCTTCCACGCACGCGCGGAGCAGCGGCTCGGTCGCCTCGAGGACGCGATCCAGCGGATGGAGGGCGCGTACGCCGTGATCGGCGAGGACGAGGCCGACGCCGACCTCGCCTTCCTGCTCGCGCGGCTCGCGAACGCCCACACGTTCGCCGGCAACGTCGAGCGCGCGACAGAGCTGAACGAGCGCGCACTCGACCTCGCCGAGGCCCTCAGGCTTCCCGACATCGTCGAGCGCGCCGCCGTCACGAAGGCGTTCCTCATCTCCAGCTACCGGCCGATGGAGGGGCGCGCGCTCTTCCAGCTGGCCCTCGACAGCGCCACCGAGCGCCAGGACGACGAGTCGGCGAGCATCACCTGCGCGAACCTCTCGGACCTCGCCTTGCAGCGGGACCAGTACGCGGAGTCGTTGGCGTACCTCCAGCGGGCGCTCGAGCTCGCGCGCAGGGTGGGCGACCGTAACCGCGAGTGGTTCGCGCTCGGCGAGATGACCTACGCGCTGACCATGATCGGCCGCTGGGACGAAGCTCTCGCTCGTCTGGACGAGCTCCCGCGCGAGCTGATCGGTGTCGACACCTCGCTCCTCAGCCCGGCGAGCGGTCCGGTCGAGCTCTACCTGCACCGCGGGCAGCTCGACGCCGCCCGTGATCTCCTGCTCGCGTTCGCCGCGTTCGAGGACAACGACGACCTCCAGGCTCATGGCTGCTACCAGGCCGCACTGTCCGCCGTCCGGCTGGCCGAGGGGAACCCACGCGAAGCGCTCTCCGCCGCGGAAGCGGGCTTCAAGAGCCGTGAGGCGCTCGGCATCGCGGCGCAGAACGCGAAGCTCGGGCTCTTCCACGCGATCGAGGCCGCGTTCGCGCTGGGCGACCGGCCGAGGACCGAGGAGCTGCTCGCGATCGTCGAGGAGCGGCCGATCGGGTTGCGGCCGCCCTTCCTCGACGCGCAGGCGCACCGCTTCCGGGCTCGCCTCGCAGGCGCCGACCCGTCCGCCGACCGGCTGTTCACCGCGGCCGCCGCCCGGCTCCGGGAGCTCGAGCTCCCGTTCTACCTCGCCGTCGTCCGGCTCGAGCACGGCGAGTGGCTCGCCGCGCAGGGACGGCGCGACGACGCCGAGGTCTTCCTCGCGGAGGCCGCCGAGATCTTCGGGCGCCTCGGCGCCACGCCCTGGCTCGACCGGCTTGGCGCCGCGAGGACCGGCGCCGTGGCCGAGCTCAGCGCCTAGCGGTACACGCGGCCCGAGAAGCGCTCGAGCTTGTCGAGCTCGTGCGTCGCCTCGATGCGGCGCACGGTGCCGCTGCGCGAGCGCATCACGATCGAGTCGGTGACCGCCCCGCCCGGGCGGTACTGCACGCCGCGCAGCAGCGCGCCGGTCGTCACGCCGGTCGCCGCGACGAAGACGTCGTCGCCGGAGACCAGGTCGTTCGTCGTCAGGACGCGGTCGAGGTCGAATCCCGCAGCGACCAGCTCCGAGCGCTCCTCGTCGTTCCGCGGCCAGAGCTTCCCCTGGACGCCGCCGCCGACGCACTTCAGCGCGGCTGCTGCGATCACGCCCTCCGGGGTGCCGCCGATGCCCAGCAGCAGGTCGACGCCCGTCGTGGGCCGCGCGGCCGCGATCGCCGGTGCGACGTCGCCGTCCGGGATCAGGTGCACCTTGCAGCCGGTCTCGCGCAGCTCGTCGATCAGCGCCTCGTGCCGCGGGCGCTCGAGCACGACGACGGAGACCTCGCTCGGCCGCATCCCCTTCGCACGCGCCACGCGGTCGACGTTCTCCCGCGGCGGCGCCTCGATGTCGACGACGCCGATCGCCTCCGGCCCGGTCGCGATCTTGTCCATGTAGACGGCCGCGCCGGGGAAGAACATCGTCCCGCGCTCGGCGAGCGCGATCACCGCGATCGCGTTGGGCTGCCCCTTCGCGGTCAGGCGCGTGCCCTCGAGCGGGTCGACCGCGACGTCGACGGGCGGGCCGTGCCCGTCGCCGACCTCCTCCCCGTTGAAGAGCATCGGCGCCTCGTCCTTCTCCCCCTCGCCGATCACGACGACGCCGTCCATCGAGACGGTGTCGAGGATCGCGCGCATCCCGTCGACCGCGGCCTGGTCGGCGGCCTCCTTGTCGCCGCGGCCGATCCAGCGGCCGGCGCCGAGCGCGGCGGCCTCGGTCACGCGCACCAGCTCCAGCGCGAGGTTGCGGTCGGGGCGGTTCCCCGTCCGCCCGGGCTCCGTAGAAGCCTCGACCCGCCCCATCGCCGCCGATCCTACATCCGCTCGGGCGCGTCCACTCCGACGAGGTCGAGCGAACGCGCGATCACGGTCTGCGTGGCTTCGCAGAGCGCGAGGCGGAACGCCTCCGCCTCGCTCTCGAGCACGCGGTGGTGGTGGTAGAAGCGGTGGAAGTCGTCCGCGACCCGGATCGCGTAGGTCGGGATCGCCTGCGGCCCGCGCCGCACGGCCGCCCCTGCGGCGAGATTCGGGAAATCCGCGAGCCGCTTGACCAGGTCCTTCTCCTCCGGGGCCAGCGGGCCCACGACCTCGGCGGCGACGCGTGCCTCGCCGGCGTTGCGCCGGATCCCGGCGATGCGTGCGTGGGCGTACTGGACGTAGTAGACGGGGTTCTTCTGCGAGCGCTCGGCGGCGAGGTCGACGTCGATCTCGATCGTCTGGTCCGGCCCGCGGTCGACGAGGAACCAGCGCGCGGCGTCGACGCCGACCTCGTCGACGAAGTCGTCCAGGAAGACGACGTCGCCGCGCCGCTTCGACATCTTCGCCTGCCGGCCACCACGGGTCAGGTGGACGAGCTGGTAGAGCAGGACCTCGACGCGCGACGGGTCGTAGCCGAGCATCCGCGCGACCGCCTCGTACCACTTGCGCGTGCCGTGGTGGTCGGCCCCGAGCACGTACAGGGCGCGGTCGAAGCCGCGCTCGAGCTTGTCGACGAGATAGACGACGTCGGCGGCGCGGTAGGTCGGCTGGCCGCCCTGCTCGGGCGAGCGGATCAGGACGCGGTCCTCGTCGTCGCCGTACGCGGACGAGCGCGCCCAGAGCGCGCCCTCGCGCTCGTACGTGTCGAGCCGGGGCAGGAACTCGTCGAGGCGGGTCTCGAGCTCGCTCTGGCGCGCCCACGAGTCGAAGTGGATCCGGAAGCGTTCGAGCGAGGCCTCGATCCGCTGCAGCATCTCGGAGACCGGGTCGCCGGCGAGCCCCGCGAGCTCCTGCACGTACTCGCCCAGGTAGCCGTCCTCGGGCGGCTCCTCGCCGCGCCGCGCCGCCTCGACCGAGGCACGGAAGCGGTCCATCTGGGCGCCGGCGTCGTTGTAGTAGTACTCGCGCTCGACCCCGTGGCCCGCGAAGGCCAGCAGCCGCGCGACGGAGTCGCCGATCGCGCCGTTTCGCGCCGAGGCGACCGTGATCGGCCCGGTCGGGTTGGCGGAGACCATCTCGACCTGCACGCGCTCGCGCCGCTCCGGCGAGCCGCCGCCGTAGTCGGCGCCCGCCGCCAGGATCTCGCCCAGCGCCTCGCCGAACCACGCGTCGGCCAGCCAGAGGTTGACGAAGCCGGGGCCGGCGACCTCGGCGCGCTCGACCTCGGCGAGCCCCGTCGCCGCGGCGGCCAGCTCGTCGCCGAGCTCCCTGGGCGAGCTCCGCCGTGCCGGCGCGAGGCGCAGCGCCACGTTCGTCGCGTAGTCGCCGTGGGCAGGGTCGTTCGGGCGGTCGAGCTCGACCGGCGCGCCGGCCAGCTCCGAGAGCCGCGCCTCCAGCCGCGCTACGGCGTCAGGCAAGGGCTTCAGCCGGCGCGAACAGCTCCTCGAGCCGGCGTAGCTCCTCCGGCGTGCCGGCGGCGATCATCACGTCGCCCACGTCGAGCGCGGCGTCGGGCGCGGGCGTCGCGTCGAAGCTCCCGTCGCGTTTGCGCAGGGCGACGATCATCGCGCCCGTCACCTCGCGGATGCGCAGGTCGCGGATGCTCCTGCCGGCCTCGCGGCAGCTCTCCTTCACCTCGATCTCCTCGAACAGCAGCTCCGGGCCGCCGCTCGTCGAGACGATGTCGAGGAAGGCCGCGACCTGCGGCCGCAGGACGAGCTTCGCCATCTCCTTGCCCGCCGTCGAGTAGGGCTGCACGACGCGGTCCGCGCCGGCGAGGCGGAGCTTCTTCGCCGCGTCCTCGTTCGACGCGCGGGCGACGATCAGCAGATCGGGCCGCGCGTTGCGCGCCGAGAGCGTGATGTAGAGGTTGTCGGCGTCGGAGTCGGCCGACGCCACGAGGCCGCGCGCCCGCGCGAGCCCGGCGGCGAGCAGGTCGTCGTCCTCGGTGCCGGTTCCCTGAACGATCGGGTCGCTCGCGTGGCGGGCGGCCTCGATCGCGTCGTCGCTGAAGTCGAGCACGACGAACGACACGCCTTCCTGGCGGAACTCCGCGGCCGCGCGCCGGCCCACGCGACCGTAGCCGCAGATGATGTAGTGGTCGCTCAGCTGCTCGATCGCCCGCCGCCTCCTCCGCACCGCGAACGCGTCCGTGAAGACGCCTCGCGCGATCCCCTCGACGAGGATCGTCGCGATGTAGGCAAAGATAGTGATGCCTGCGAGCACGAGCACGATCGAGACCACTCGCGCCTCGTCGTTGCGCGGGGTGGTGTCGAGGCCGGCGAGCGAGATCGTCACCGTCGTCCGGTAGAGCGCCTGCACCCACGTCTCGTGGAGCGAGTGGCGGTAGGCGACGGTGCCGCCGACCACGAGCGCGACGAGAGCCGCGACGGCGTACGCAACGCGGCGCGCGCTGAGCGACTCGATCACGGCGCTAGTATCACCACCCGTGGAAGGCGATGGGCAGGAGCGCCAGCTCAACATCCACCTCGACCCCGAGCACCTGGCGGGCGTCTACTCGAACTTCGCGAACATCAGCTTCTCCGACTACGAGTTCACGCTGACCTTCGCGCGCATCGACCACGAGGTCGAGGAGGGCGACGTCCCGGGCGTCGTGGTCGCGCGCGTGAACATGTCGACGCGGTTCATGCGCGAGCTGCTCGACGCGATGCAGGACTCGTGGTCGAAGTGGTCGTCGCGGGAGGGCATCCGCAACCTCCCGGAGACGCCCGAGAACGACTCGGACTAGCGAGCCCGCGCCGCGAAGGCGCGGGTCATCGCGATGCGCTGGACGACGGTCGGGTGGTTGTCGATCCAGACGTACGACCAGAGCGGCGGGCTCGGCTGGACGAGGTCGTAGCGGGTGAACTTGCGGAAGACGCTCGCGGCGGCGGCCGGGTCGTGCGTCGCGCGCAGCGCCGACCAGTCGGCCTCGGCCTCGTAGCGGCGCGCGACGGCGTTGCCGAACGGCGTCACCACCAGCCCGACGAGCGCGAGCACGAGCAGCGCGTACGGCACCACCTCGGGGCGCTCGAGGCCGCCGCGCCGCCGGGTCGCCAACTCGACGACGAAGAAGCCCGGCACCGTCAGCAGCAGCGACCAGGCGAGGCCCTTCCAGATGTGCCGGTGCGCGACGTGGCCGAACTCGTGCGCGACGACGACGTCGATCTCGCGGGTCGAGTAGCGGCCGTCGAGGAACGTGTCCCAGAGGAACACGCGAGCCGACGGCCCGATGCCCGTCGCCATCGCGTTCGCGGCCCGGGTCCGGTCGCTCACCTTCTCGATCCGCACGGGCGTGCCGCCGACGCCCTCGTCGCGGGCGAGCTGCCGGAGGCGTGCCGCCGCTGGCGTGTCGTGCGGCGGCCGGGTGCCGATGGTCTCGACGTACGGCAGCACCAGCAGGAACACGGCGCCGAGCGCGACGAACAGCGGCGCCGCGACCAGCCACCAGCGCCGGCCGAGGCGACCCGCGAGCAGGAGCAGGATCGTCAGCGCGATCGTCAGGCCGACGACCTGCCCGAGCAGCCCCGGCCACTGCTCCAGCGCCCACGAGACGTAGCCCTGCCGCTCCTGGCCGTACCGGCGACCCCACCAGAGCGCAACCGCCCCGAACGGGAGGCCGACCGCCCAGGTGCCGAGCGTCGTGACCGAGCCGACCATCACGCCCTTCCCCACGCGGCCGAGCTCCCACGCACGCGCGAGCCTCGGCCCGAGCCGGGCGAAGACGACGAGCACGGCGAGCGTCGCCAGCGTCGCTCCGACCCAGAGCCAGCGCAGCAGGCCGTCGTAACGCGCCGAGCGACGGAGCACGTCGGCCGGGAAGATGCGCGCGGCGTCGACGTGCGGCGTGTGCAGGCTTCCCGGCACCGTGGTGCGCGTCAGCAGCCACGCTGCCGCGAGCCAGGCCGCGACGAGCCCGACTAAGGTTGCGCCCTTGGCGAAGCGGGTCGCGGTCATCTCGGACGTCCACGCTAACTGGCACGCCCTCGAGGCCGTCCTGGCGGAGATCGAGCGCGAGGAGCCCGACGAGCTCTGGTGCCTCGGCGACCTCGTCGGGTACGGTCCGCGCCCCAACCCCTGCTGCGCGGCCGTCGAGCGACGTGCCGCGACCTGTCTCGCGGGGAACCACGACCTCGGCGTGCTCGGCACGATCGACCTGCACGAGTTCGCCGGCGACGCGGTCGACGCCGCTCGCTGGACGCGGAGCGTGCTCGCCGGAGGCTCCCGCACCTTCCTCGAGTCGCTGCGGCCCCAGGGGAGGCGCGACGGCGTCGAGCTCTTCCACGCGAGCCCGCGCGACCCCGTCTGGGAGTACGTGATCACCGTCGAGGCCGCCGCGGCCGCGTTCGAGCTGACCGAGTCGCAGGTCGTGCTCGTCGGCCACAGCCACGTCCCGCTGGCGATCTCGCTCGCGGACGGCGTCGTCGACGGCGGCCTCGCTCCCGGCGGCACCGGGACCCGGCTCGGCTCGGGGCGCTGGCTGCTGAACCCCGGCTCCGTCGGCCAGCCGCGCGACGGCGACCCGCGCGCCGCCTGGCTGCTCCTGGACCTCGACGTGGGCCGTGCCGAGCACCGGCGCGTCGCCTACGAGGTCGCGCTGACGCAGGACGAGATCCGCGAGAGAGGGCTGCCGAGTGCGCTGGCGCAGCGGCTTGCTCACGGCGTCTAGCGTCGCGCTGCTCGCCGGCTGCGGCGGGAGCGGACACCAGGCGCAGCCGCCCCCGAAGCCGCCGCGGATTCCGGACGCGGTGGCGGCGCGGCTCGCAGCCGAGGCCGACCGCGTCGCGGCGCTCACGCCGGGGACCTGTGCGGCGCGCGACGCCGCCGCGCGCTTCCAGGCCGACGTGATCCGCTCGATCGGGAAGGTGCCGGCCCGCTACCAGGAGCCGCTCGCGTCGGCCGCGAACGACCTCGCCGCGCGGCTCGCCGCCTGCACGGAGCCGCCGCCGGCACCGGCGCGGACGCCGGGCCACCGCGGCCACGGGCACAAGCACGGGAAAGGGAAGGGAGACGAGAACGACAACTAGTCGCCGGAACCGGAACCGGAATCCGAGCCCGAGCCGCCGCTGCCGGAGCCGTCGCGGCCCGAGTCTCCGGTAGTCCCGCGCTCGGAGGCGTCGGTCGAGCCCGAGCCGCCGCTGCCGTCGTGCGAGACGGGATCGGACACGTGCTCGCCGCTCCCGCTGCTCCCGCCGCTCCCGCCATCGCCACCGCCGGAGCTCGGCGTCGTGGGCGCGGCGCGGTGCTCCTGCTCGACCTCGCCGCTTCCGCCGCCCGAGGGGCGAGCATGCTCTGCGTCGCTCCCACCCGAGCCGGAGCTCACGGGCGCGACGGCGCGGACGCGCGAGACGGGCGCGACGCGGGCAACCGGTTGGGCCGCGACGGGCCGAGCCGCAAGCCACTCGCGCGCGTGCACCGCCACGGCGACCGGCGTTGCTCGGGATCGCGGAACGGCTTCCGGTTTCGGCGCCGGCGCGGCGGCCGGCCGTCGCGGGGCGTGGCGAGCCTGCTCCACGCCCGCGACCGTGCCGACGGTGCCGACGGCGAGCGTGAGAGCGGCGACCTTCGCGGCGAGCGGCGCCGACGCAAGCTTGGCGAGAACCGCTCCACCCGCGCCTACCGGCGCCGCCGCGGCGCCGAAGCCCGGCAGCGCCTGGGCGAGCGAGTCGCGCAGGGTCACCGGCAGGGTCAGCACGCCGAGCGCCGACCGCACCGGCCGCAGCTGCTCCTGCAGGCGCTTGCGGCCGCGGAAGAGCAGCGACTCGACCGCGGCCCCGCTCAGCCCGAGCGCGGCGGCGACCTCCGCGTACGAGAGGCCGTAGAACTCCCGCAGCACGACGGCGTCGCGCTGCTGGGGCGGCAGCTCGGTCAGGGCGGCGCAGAGCGCCTGGATCTCCTCTCGTCGGGCCGCGTCGCGCTGCAGCTCCTCGCCCGCCGGCTCCTGGACGAGGGCGAGGGGCTCGGCCTGCCGGGCGCGCAGGCGGGAGCGGCACTCGTTGCGAGCGATCGTGCCGAGCCAGGCGGAGGGGTCGCGCGGCTCCTGCCCCGCCAGCAGCGCCCGGTAGGCCGAGAGGAACGTCTGCTGGGCGGCGTCCTCGGCTTCCACCGGGTCGCGAAGCAGCAGGCGGCTGAGGCCGTACACCATCCGGCCGTGCTCCTCGAAGAGCACGGCGATGCGCTCCCCGGCCGCACGCCTGCGCCGGCCGGGGAGCGAGAGCCCACGGGAGACGCGGGCGGCGCTAGTGGTCGCCGCCTCCATCACCACCCTCATCGTCCCCCTGGTCCTCCTGCTTGAGCCGGACGAGGGTCAGCTTGCCACTGACGACGGCACACGTCATCTCGACGCGGTCGTTCGGCTGGAAGCCCGAGAGGTCGACGCCGTCGGGAACGGCGCACTGGACCGTCGACCCCCCGCGCGGCTGGACGGCGATCGTGCCGCCGCCGAGCTGCGTGATCGTGCCGTGCACCTCGACGCGGCCGTTGTCCTCGCCGGTCCCCTGATGATCGGTGTCGTTCTGGTCGTCGGTGTTCACGCTGACCAGCGTGAAGGCTCCGCCGGCGTCCACGGTCACGATCAGCTCGATCTCGTCGCCGGGCTGCAGCTGCGGGAGCTGGAGGCCGCCCGGGATCGTCACGAACACCTCGCCGCGGTGCTCGACCGCCAGCCGGAGCTGGTCGCCTGCAGCCGACAGGAAGATCCCTTCGAGCTCGAGCGTCGACGCCTGGCCGAGGGTCGTGATCGACGTCGCGCCGAGGCCGGAGCTCGTGACGCGCACCTGCACCTCGACCTTCTCGCCCGGCCGGTGGTCGCGACGCGACATGAAGCCGCGCGCGGGCGCACGGACGGAGAAGACCGAGCCGCCCGAGGAGAGCAGCAGGCGGTGCAGCTTCGCCTCGTTGCGCACGACGATACCGCGCAGGACGGCGTGGCTCGCGCGGCCCGACGCGCGGAAGGTACCGGCGCGGAAGGTGCCGTCGGTGAGCCGGCGCGCCGTGTAGGAGACCCTGCTGCCCGGGCGAACGGCGGCGAGGTGCCCCGGCGCGCGGACGGTGCGCACGACGCCGCCCCTGGAGGCGACGACGACGGTGTGCCGCGCGGGGTTCTTCGCGACGGCGACGCCGCGGAAGGCGGACGCGGTCGCCGGGAGGGCCAGCACGGCCGCGAGCGCGACTGCCGGCAGGAGGATGCGCTTCATCTGGAAGTCCTTTCGGAGCTGGGGAGAGGCCGGATTGCACCTCGCAGGAGTGCGCCGGGCCGGAAAACTTGCACCCGCCGGTACAAATCCCCCGGATGAGTGCCCCCAGCCTCGGCGGCCGCTACCGGCTCCAGCGTGTTCTCGGGAACGGCGGCATGGCGACCGTCTACCGCGCCCGGGACGAGGAGCTCGACCGTCCGGTCGCGATCAAGCTGCTCGCCGACCACCTCGCCGGCGACACGGCTTTCCGCCGGCGCTTCCTGCGCGAGGCGCGGCTCGCCGCGGGGCTCTCGCACCCGAACGTGGTCGCCGTCTACGACGCCGGCGAGGACGAGCGTGGCCGGCCGTACATCGTGATGGAGTACGTGCACGGGACGACGCTCGCCGAGGTCGGGCGGCTCCCGGCGGCCGAGGCGGTCGCGCTCGTGACCCAGGCGTGCCACGGCCTCGCGCACGCGCACGAGCGCGGGCTCGTCCATCGCGACGTGAAGCCGAAGAACCTGCTCCTGCGCGACGACGGCGTGCTGAAGGTGGCCGACTTCGGCATCGCATGGGCCGCCGAGGCGACCGCGCTGACGCAGGTCGGCACCGTGCTCGGCACGGCCGCGTACCTCGCGCCGGAGCAGGCGCTCGGCGAACAGGTCACGCCCGCCGCGGATGTGTACGCGCTCGGCGCCGTGCTCTACGAGCTGCTCTCCGGGCGGACGACGTACGAGTTCGACACGCTCGCCGACCTCGCCGCCAAGCAGCGGGAGGAGCCGATCACGCCGGTGAGCGAGCTCGCCGACGGCGTGCCGCCGCAGGTCGAGGACGCGGTCATGCGCGCGCTCGCGCGGAACCCGAACTACCGGCCGGCGACGGCGAAGGCGTTCGCGGATGAGCTCAGCGCGACCGTCCCGCTCGAGGCCCCGGCGACGGTGGCTCCGGCGGGGAGGCGGCGCGACCGGCGTCGGCTCTGGCTCGCGCTGGCGGCGCTCCTCGTCCTCGTCGGGATCGTCGTGGCGGTCGCGATCGCGACGACGGGCGGGGGCTCGAACGCGCCGCCTCCGGCACGTCCGGCGACGGTGCGGCCGATCCCGCGCGCCGCCGACACCCGGCAGCAGGCGCGGAACATCGCGGCGTGGCTACGGGCTAGATCCGCTCGGCCGTAGCCGCGTGCGTGGCGAAGGAGACGCCCTCGCGCTCGAGCGCGATCTGGACTTCCTCCCGGGCCTTGTAGATCCGCCACTTGACGGTGGCGAGGGTGACCTCGAGCGAGTCGGCGATCTCGGTGTACGAGAGCCCGACCACGTCCCGCAGCAGGAGCGCCATCTTCAGGTCGGTGCTGAGCTCCTCGACCGCGCGCCAGAGCGCGTCGATCTCCTCGAGCCGCTCGACCGGCTGGTCGAGCACCTCGAGCGGTGCGATGTCGTCGAGCGCCACCAGCGCCCGCGGCCGCCGCTCGACCGCACGCAGCTCGTCGAGCACCCGGTTCTTCGTCACCTGGAAGAGCCAGGTCGTGAACTTCGAGCGGAGCGAGAACTTCGGCAGCCCCTGGAAGACCCGCAGGAAGACCTCCTGCGTCAAATCCTCGGCCAGCGCCCGGTCTCCGCCGACGAGACGGAGCACGTAGTTGAAGACAGGCGTCTCGTACGCGCGCAGGATGAGCGAAAATGCTCGCTCGTCACCCCGCTGCGCCTTCCGCAGGACGCCGAGGTCGGGCTGGGCCAGTGACAAGGTGCGCGGAGTATAGACGCGGAGACGGCCGTCCGCAGCACCCCTAAGTTGGCTAATTGCAGAGGTTTTGGCCCCTCATCTGTAAAGGTTTCCTTAGGCCGAGGTAAGCAAGAACGGTCGGCGCCAGATCGCTCAGCTCGCCGTCGCGGACGCTCGCGCCGGCGTCGGTGACCACGAGCGGCACGAGATTCGTGGTGTGCGCGGTGTGCGGGCTGGTGCCGTCGTCCTCGAGCAGCTGCTCGGCGTTGCCGTGGTCGGCGGTGATCAACGCGACCCCGCCGAGCCGCTCGACCGTCTCGACCACGCGCCCGAGGCAGGCATCCGTCGTCTCGACCGCCTGCACGACCGCCGGGATGACGCCGGTGTGGCCGACCATGTCGGGGTTGGCGAAGTTGACCACCGCGAAGGCGTAGTCGCCGACCGCCAGCTCGGCGCAGAAGCGCTGGGTGACCTCCTCCGCCGACATCTCCGGCTGCTTGTCGTACGTGCCGACCTCGCGCGGGCTCGGGACGAGCAGGCGCGTCTCCCCCGGCCATTCCTCCTCGCGGCCGCCGTTGAAGAAGTAGGTCACGTGCGCGTACTTCTCGGTCTCGGCCGCGTGCAGCTGCCGCAGGCCGTGCTCGGAGAGCACCTCCGCGAGCGTCTCCTCGACGTCCTGCTCGCCGAAGGCGACCGGCGTGTCGAGATCGTTGCTATAGCGCGTCATCGTGGTCACGTCGTAGCCGTTGTCGAGCAGCACCTTCGTCAGCTGCCGCGCGCGGTCGGGCCGGAAGTTGAAGAAGACGGCGGCGTCGCCGGGCTCGAGCCTCGGCCGGCCGCGGAGCACGATCGGCTCGACGAACTCGTCGGTCACCCCGCGCTCGTAGCTCGCGCGCACGGCCTCGACCGGGTCGTCGGCCTGCTCGCCCTCGCCGGCGGTGATCGCCGCGAACGCGCGCTGCGTTCGGTCCCAGCGCTGGTCGCGATCCATCGCGTAGTAGCGGCCGGCGACGGTCGCGATGCGATCCGCAGGAAGCTCGCCGAGGTCGTGCTCCGCCGCGTGCGGCGAGACGTCGCGGCCGTCGGTGAAGGCGTGGATCCACGTCCGCTCGGGCGCGAACCGCAACAGCGCCTGCAGGTGCTCGATGTGCGAGTGAACGCCGCCGTGCGAGACGAGCCCGAGCAGGTGGACGTTGCTGCCCTTCGCGAACGCCGCCTTCAGCGCGGGGTTCTCGAAGAAGGAGCCGTCCGCGATCGAGCGGTTGATCCGCTGCAGGTCCTGGTCGAGCACGCGCCCCGAGCCGATCGTCAGGTGCCCTACCTCGGAGTTGCCCATCTGCCCCGCGGGCAGGCCGACCGCCTCGCCGGAGGCCTTCAGCGTCGAGTGGGGGTAGTCGGCCCAGAGGCGGTCGAAGACGGGCGTCGCGGCCAGCTCGACCGCGTTCCCCGGCCCCGGCGGCGCGCAGCCCCAGCCGTCGAGGACGACGAGGACTATCGGTCGGCGGCTGCCCGGCAAATCGCGGTGAAGGATCCCACGTCGAGCGACGCGCCGCCGACGAGCGCGCCGTCCACGCCGTCCTGGGAGAGCAGCTCGGCGGCGTTCTCGGGCTTGACCGAGCCGCCGTAGAGCACCGGCACGTCGAGCAGGCTCTTCACGAACGCGTGCGCCTCCCGTGCCTGCTCGGGCGTCGCCGTCTTCCCCGTGCCGATTGCCCAGACCGGCTCGTAGGCGACCACCAGCCGCTCGTGCTCGCCCACCGCGTCCCGGACCGACTCGACCTGCAGGCGCAGCACCAGCTCCATCTGCCCGGACTCGCGCTCCTCGAGCGACTCGCCGACGCAGGCGATCACGCGCAGGCCGGCCTCGAGCGCGGCCGCGGCGCGGCGTGCGACCGACTCGTCGGTCTCGCCGAAGAGCTGTCGCCGCTCCGAGTGGCCGACGATCGCGCCCTCGACGCCGAGCTCGAGCAGCATCGGCGCGGAGATCTCGCCCGTGTACGCGCCCTCGTCCGCCCAGTGGACGTTCTGCGCGAACACCGTCTGCCCGCTCTCGACCGCCGCCCCGAGCGAGACGAACGGCGGGCAGACCACCGCCTCGACTCCGGCCGGGGCCGAGAACGCGGTGCAGAACTCGCGCGTCTCGCGCGGGCCCTTGAACATCTTCCAGTTCGCGGCTAAGAGCGGCACAGGCGGGCATGGTAATCCGGTGCCGGAACGCAAGACCGTCCTGATCGCGCTGGCGGCGAACGTGGCGATCGCGCTCGTGAAGAGCTTCGCCGGCGTCGTCTCGGGCTCCGCGGCCATGCTCGCCGAGGCCGCCCACTCGATCGCGGACACCACCAACCAGGGCTTTCTGCTCACCTCGATCCGGCTCGGCGGGCGCGGGCCGGACCCGCAGCACCCGTTCGGCCACGGCAAGGAGCGCTTCTTCTGGTCGTTCCTCGCGGCCGTCCTGATCTTCCTCGCCGGCGCCGTCTTCTCGATCGGCCAGGGCGTGCTCGAGCTCGTGCGGCCCGAGAGCCGGACCAGCTTCGCGCTGGTCTACGGCACGCTCGCCTTCGCGTTCGTGGCCGAGGGCGCCTCGCTCGTGCGCGCGGTGCGCCAGACGAGGCGGGAGGCGGGCGAGGCGGGCAAGGGCTGGCTCGAGCACGTGCGCGAGACCACGGAACCGACCTCGAAGACCGTGGTCGGCGAGGACGTCGTGGCCGTCGCCGGCGTCGTCATCGCAGCCCTCGGCGTCGGCCTGCACCAGCTGACCGGGAGCTCTGCGTGGGACGCGGCCGCGGCGATCGCGGTCGGCGTGATGCTCGTCTACGTCGCCGTCGTGCTCGGCCGGAACTTCAAGGAGCTGCTCGTCGGCGCAGGGGCTCAACCCGAGGACGTGGAGCGGATCCGGGAGATCGTCGAGAGCGACCCGGGCGTCGACGAGCTGCTCGACCTGCGCACCATGTACGTCGGGCCACGCTCGCTGCTCGTCGCGCTGCGCGCGGACCTTGCCGACGCGATCGACGCTGACGGGGTCGAGCAGCTCGCGACCGACCTCGACGAGCGCCTCCGCGAGGCCGTGCCGGACGTGAGCGAGGTGTTCCTCGACCCGACGCCGCGCTAGGCGGCCGGGATGACGGCCACTCCGGGGAGCTCCTTGCCCTCGAGCAGCTCGAGCGCCGCCCCGCCGCCGGTGGACGCCCAGGACACGCGGTGGAGCAGGCCGAGCTCGTTCAGCGCGCGGATCGAGTCGGCGCCGCCGACGACCGAGAAGCCCTCGGAGCCGGCCACGGCCTCCGCGACGGCCTTCGTCCCTCCGGCGAACGCGGGCCACTCGAAGACGCCCATCGGGCCGTTCCAGAAGATCGTCTTCGCGCCGGCGACCGTGGCCGCGAAGCGCTCACGCGTCTCGGGGCCGATGTCGAGGCCGAGCCACCCCTTCGGCAGCTCGTCGTAGGGCACGACCTTCGTCTCGGCGTCGGCCTCGAACGCGCTCGCGGCGACGACGTCCGACGGGAGCTCGACCGGGAACGGCAGCGGCGAGCCTTCGCGCAGCTCCTCGGCCATCTTCCCGCCGACGAGCACCGTGTCGGCCTTGCCGCCGAGGTTGCGGAGCACGCCGAGCTTGTCCTCGACCTTCGCGCCGCCGGAGACGAGCACGAACGGGTGCTCGACCTCGCCGAGCAGCGCGCCGAGGTGCTCGAGCTCCTGCTCCAGCAGCAGGCCGGCGTAGGCCGGCAGCAGCTCGGCGACGCCGACCGTCGAGGCGTGCGCCCGGTGGACCGAGCCGAACGCGTCCTCGACGAAGAGGTCGTTGCCGTCGGCCAGCCGTCGCGCGAGATCCGGGTCGTTCTTCGTCTCGCCGGGATCGAAGCGCGTGTTCTCGAGCACCTCGACGCGCTCGTCCGGCAGGAGCTCGCGCAGCCGCTCGCGGACGGGCTCGATCGAGGAGGCGGGGTCGGGCCCCTTCGGGCGGCCGAGGTGCGAGCAGACCTGCACGGCCGCCGCGCGCTGGTCGAGCAGGTACCTGAGCGTCGGCAGCGACGCCTGGATGCGCGTCTCGTCGGCGATGCGACCGTCGTCCAGCGGCACGTTCAGGTCCGCGCGCACGAGCACGCGCTTGCCGCCGACGTCGGCGTCGCGAACCGAACGGGGTCTACGCACCGACTGCAGCAGGCAGCGTCGCGCCGACCTTGGCCACGAGGTCGACCAGCCGGCACGAGTACCCCCACTCGTTGTCGTACCAGCCGAAGACCTTGACCAGCGTCCCGCTCGCCATCGTCAGCTGGCTGTCGAAGATCGACGAGTACGACGAGTGCTGGATGTCGGTCGAGACGAGCGGCTCCTCGGTGTAGCGGAGGATGCCCTCGAGCGGACCGGCGTCCGCCTTCGAGCGGAAAAGCTCGTTCACCTCGTCCTTGCTCGTCTCGCGCCCGACGCGGGCGACGAGGTCGACGATCGACCCGGTCGGCACCGGCGCGCGCATCGACATCCCGTCGACCTTCCCCTGCAGGTCCGGCATCACGAGCCCGATCGCCTTGGCCGCGCCGGTCGAGGTCGGGATCAGGTTGATCGCCGCGGCCCGCGCCCGGCGCAGGTCCTCGTGCGGGAGGTCGAGCACGCGCTGGTCGTTCGTGTACGCGTGGATGGTCGTCATGTAGCCCTGCTCGATCGTGAGCTCGTCGTGCAGCACCTTGGCGAGCGGCGCGACGCAGTTCGTCGTGCAAGAGGCGTTCGAGATCACGTCGTGCGACTCGGGGTCGTAGTCGTCGTCGTTGACGCCGAGCACGATCGTCACGTCCGGGCCCTTCGCGGGCGCGGAGATGATCACCTTCCTGGCGCCGCCCTCGAGGTGCTTCGCGGCTCCGTCGCGGCCGGTGAAGAAGCCGGTCGACTCGATCACGACGTCGACGCCGAGGTCGCCCCACGGCAGCTCGGCCGGGTCGCGCTCGGAGAGGAGCTTCAGCTCCCGGCCGCCGACGCGGATCGCGCCGTCGCCGGCCGACACGTCCTCGTCGAGCGTTCCGAGCACCGAGTCGTGCTTGAGCAGGTACGCCATCGTCTCGGCGTCCCCGAGGTCGTTCGCCGCGACGACCTCGAAGTCGCCGCCGCGCTGCAGGTGCGCCCTGAAGAAGTTGCGCCCGATCCGCCCGAAGCCGTTGATACCGACGCGAATAGCCACGATCTCGCCTCCCCTTCGGTTTCCGTCACGAGTCTAACCGCGGCCATGCGTAGGCTGGCCGCCTGTGATCGAGGTGCGTTCGCTCGAGGGGCCGGAGCGCGAGTGGGCCGCCGCGTTCCTGCGCGAAAGCTGGGGCGGCGTCGTCGCGCGGCGGGGCGAGCTCGTCGACCCGACCGGGCTTCCCGGCTTCGTCGGGCACGTCGACGGCGAGCGGGCGGGCCTCGCCACGTATGCCGTCCGCCGCGGCGACTGCGAGCTCGTCACGATCGACAGCCTGCGCGAGGGCCTCGGCGTGGGCCGCGCGCTCCTGGATGCCGTCCGCGGAGCGGCCCTAGCCGCCGGCTGTCGGCGCCTCTGGCTGGTGACGACGAACGACAACGTCCGCGCCCTCGGGATCTACCAGCGCTGGGGGATGGAGCTCGTCGTCTTCCGCCGAGACGCCGTGACGGAGGCGCGCAAGACCTTGAAGCCGTCGATCCCGGAACGCGGCGCGAACGGCATCCCGATCAAGGACGAGCTCGAACTAGAGCTCCTCCTGTAGCTGCTGGCAGAGCGCGTGCGGGCTTCGCCCGTACGCGCGTCTTCAGCCCGACCGGCCCGCCCTGGCCGGAGCGAAGGCGGGCCGCTGAGGCGTCCTTGCGACGCCGTCAAAGAGGCCGTGCGGGCGTTGCCCGTGCGGCCGTCTTCAGCCCGACCGGCCCGCCCCTGGCCTCCGGCCAGGGGCGGGCCGGAGGGGAAGCTCCGAGGACGACCTCCCCCTCCGCTTTGTCGCGCTCCGGACCTTGGCGACGGACGGGGTCTGAATCCATCGCCGGACGAGCGCGAACCCGCCGGCCGAGAGTATTACGCACCGCACCACCCAAAAACCACGGCGTTTGCAATCCAGAAAGTCGAGCTTCTTCTACCGGCGCGCGAGGCGAACGAGCGCCTGCAGGCGCCGGTGCGCAGCGGACTTGCCGGCCGGCGGATCGCACTTCGCGCCGAGGTCGCGCAGCGAGAGCGACGGGTGCTTCAGCCGCAGGCGCGCGATCTCGCGGAGCGGCGGCGAGACGTGCTCGAGCCGCCCGTCGCGCTCCAGTCGGCGCAGCGCCTCGAGCTGCGCGTGCGCCGCGCGGCCGGTGCGGACGAGGTTCGCGTGGTCGGCGTTCGCGAGGCGGTTCGCGCGCGCGCGCGTGGACCCGACGACCGCGCGCTCCTGCAGCGCGAGCGCGGCCTCGCTCGCGCCGGCCGCAGCGAGCACGCCGGCGATCCGGTCGATGCCCTTGGCGTAGGCGACCGCGTGGTCGGCGCGTGCCGTCACCCTGAGCTCGCCGCCCTCCGCCGCCGCGGCCGCCGCGACCGCCTCGGCGCCCTCGCGCGTCTCGCTCCGGACCTCGAGGTGCGGCGAGGGCGGCGCGCTCACCGACCCGGCCGCGAGCAGCGCGCCGCGCACGTAGGCGCCCCGGCAGCACGACCGCGCCACCACGCGCCGCGGCGGACGGTCGCGCGGGCGGAAGCGCGCGTCCACGACGCCGGCCCGTTCCAGCAGCGGCCCTGCGTGCTCGACGTGGAGCTGGTAGCGCGTCTCGCGCCCGAACGCCTGCCGCTGGTACGTGCGGATCTCCGAGCGGACGCCGAAGTCGCGCAGCAGCGAGAACGCGCGCCGAGCAGCGGCCGGGCTCGAGAGGTCGAGGTGCAGGTCGACCTCACCGCGCCCGCGCAGGTGCAGGCGCCCGGCGAAGTGGAGCAGCGCCGAGAGCTCGGCGAGCCGGTCGCACTCGCGCGCCGGCGCGATGCCGGCGAGCTCGGTGCGCACGTCCTCAGAGAACGACACCCTCGAGCTCCAGCAACCTGCGCTTGTACGCGGCGCCGAGCGAGCCGTACGAGCCGAGCCCGCCGGCGGCGACGACGCGGTGGCAGGGGACGAACAGCGAGAACCGGTTCCCCGCGCAGACCGAGCCCACCGCCCGCTGCGCGTTCGGGTAGCCGGCGAGCGCCGCGACCTCGCCGTAGGTCGCCACCTCGCCGTAGGGGATCGCGCGCATCGCCTCGACGGCCGCTCGCTGGAACGGCGTGCACCAGTCGAGGTCGAGCTCGACGTCGGCGAAGGTGTCCCGAGAGCCGGCGAGGTAGCCGCGGACGCGGTCGGCGAGCTCGTGCTCCCTGCGCTCGCTCGCGGTCGTCGTCGGCAGCTCGTGCCAGGCCACCACCCCGTCCACCAGCACCAGCTCGCCGACCCCCCAGCCGCGAACCGCGTAGGCGAACTGCTCGACCATCGCCCGGAATCGTAGAATCCCGCCGATGAGCCGCCCCGGCATCTTCCGGCCGCCCCCGCCCCGCAATGAGCCGGTGCTCGAGTACGCGCCGGGCTCGCGCGAGCGCGAGGAGCTGCGCGCGCGCCTAGAGCAGATGACGGGCGAGCGGCTCGAGATCCCGGTCGTGATCGCCGGCGAGGAGGTCCGTACCGGCAACACGTTCCAGGCGGTCATGCCCCACGACAAGGAGCACGTCCTCGCCGACGTGCACATGGCCGGCCCGGCCGAGGTCGAGCAGGCTATCGCCGCGTCCGCCGAGGCCTGGGAGGACTGGCACCGGCTGCCGTGGGAGGAGCGCGCCGCCGTCTTCCTCCGCGCCGCCGAGCTGCTCGCCGGGCCGTGGCGCTCGACGCTCGTCGCGGCGACGATGCTGAACCAGTCGAAGACCGCGCACCAGGCCGAGATCGACGCGGCCTGCGAGGTGATCGACTTCTGGCGCTTCAACGTCGAGTTCATGGTCCGGGTCTACGAGGAGCAGCCGGTTTCCTCGCCCGGCGTCTGGAACCGGCTCGAGTACCGGCCGCTCGAGGGCTTCGTCTTCGCGATCAGCCCGTTCAACTTCACCGCGATCGGCGCCAACCTGACCTCGAGCCCGGCGCTGATGGGCGACGTGGTGCTCTGGAAGCCCGCGTCGACGGCCGCCTACTCGAGCTACTGGACGCTGAAGCTGCTGGAGGAGGCCGGCCTCCCGCCGGGCGTCGTCAACTTCATCCCCGGCAGCGGCGCGGCCGTCGGCGACCCGGTCATGGCGAGCGAGCACCTCGCCGGCATCCACTTCACCGGCTCGACGGAGGTGTTCCACTCGATCTGGAAGACGGTCGGCTCGAACATCGACCGCTACCGCAACTACCCGCGCATCGTCGGCGAGACGGGCGGCAAGGACTTCATCGTCGCCCATCCGAGCGCGGACGTGGACGCCGTCGCGACGGCGATCCTGCGCGGCTCGTTCGAGTACCAGGGGCAGAAGTGCTCCGCCGCCTCGCGCGTCTACGCGCCGTCGAACCTGTGGCCGGGGCTGCGCGAGCGCCTGGTCGAGGAGGTCGGCACGATCGCGATGGGCGACGTCACCGACTTCTCGAACTTCATGGGCGCGGTCATCGACGCCAAGTCGTTCGCCCGGCAAAAAGAGGCCATTGGCCTTGCCACCGTGGATTCTGGAACGCGTAGCGTGGTGGTCGGGGGCGGCACCGACGACAGCCAGGGCTTCTTCGTCGAGCCGACCGTGATCGAGACGAAGGACCCGCGCGACCGGCTGATGCAAGAGGAGTTCTTCGGCCCGATCGTCACGACGTACGTCTACCCCGAGGACCAGTGGGAGCAGACGCTCGAGCTCGTCGACGACACGGCCGCGTACGGCCTGACCGGCGCGATCTTCTCGCAGGACCGCGGCGCGATCGACGAGGCGCAGGAGGCGCTGCGCTACGCGGCCGGCAACTTCTACGTCAACGACAAGCCGACCGGCGCCGTCGTCGGCCAGCAGCCCTTCGGCGGCTCGCGCGCGTCGGGCACGAACGACAAGGCGGGGTCGATGTGGAACCTGATCCGCTGGGTCAGCCCGCGCACGATCAAGGAGACGTTCGTGCCGCCGCAGGACTACCGCTACGCCTTCCTCGACGCCGAGGACAGCGACGGCCGGCCGGGCGGCCCCGGCGGTTCCCGCTGAAGCGGGCGCTCGTCGTCAGCCTCGCGCTGCTGCTCGTCGCCGCGTCGGTCGCGACGGCGGCGCGGATCCGCGGCACGCGCGGCCCGGACCGGCTGCAGGCCGTCAACGGCGTCCGCGACACGGTCGCCTGCGGCGCCGGCCACGACCTCGCGACGGTCGACGCGTTCGACCGGGTCGGGCGCGACTGCGAGGTCGTCACGCGCGAGGCCTCGCGCGACCCGTACACGAACGCCGAGAGCCAGCACGCGACCGAGGTCGAGCCGGATTCGGCGGCGTTCGGCAGGAAGGTCGTTGCCGTCTTCCAGGTCGGGCGGGTCTTCGACGGCGGCGCGCGCACGATCGGCTTCGCGGTCTCGCGCGACGCCGGCCGCACGTGGACGCGCGGCTTCCTCGGCGGGCTCACGCCGCGAGCGAGCGACCCCGCGGTCGCCTACGACCGGCGGCACGGCGTCTGGCTCGCCGTCTCGCTCGTCTTCTCGAGCTCGAGCTCGTCGATCGACGTGAGCCGCTCGAGCGACGGCCGCCACTGGGGCGGGCCGATCGAGGCGGTGAGCACGAGCCCCGGCCTCGGCCAGGACAAGGAGTGGATCGCCTGCGACGACTGGCCGCAGAGCCCGCATTACGGCACGTGCTACCTCAGTTACAGTGATGTGCTCGGCGAGCAGGTCGTCGCGCAGGTCTCGACCGACGGCGGCCGCACCTGGTCGGCGGCGACGACGGCGCCCGGCTTTCCGGGTCGCGACTCGATTCGCGGCGCGTTCGCGCCCGGCGTGCAGCCGCTCGTGCTGCCGGGCGGCCGCGCGCTGATCCCGTACTACGACGAGAACAGGCTCTCGACCCTGATCTCCGACGACGGCGGCGCCACTTGGACCGCCCAGGTCGGGATCGCCCCGGTCTCGTACCGGTCGCACCGCGGGCTGCGCGCCGCTCCGCTGCCGACCTCCGCCGTCAGCTCCGATGGCCGCGCCTACGTCGCGTGGACGGACTGCTCGTTCCGCGCCGGCTGCCCCGCGAACGACGTCGTATACACGTCGACGACCGACGGCGTGGCCTGGACGCCGGTCGCGCGGATCCCGACCGGCGCCGGCGACGCGGAGCTGCCCGGCCTCGACGCCGACCCCACGCGTCCGGGCCGCCTCGCGCTCGCGTACTACGTCTTCCACGGCTCGTCGCTCGACGTCCGCTTCGTCTCGTCGTCGAACGCCGGCGCGAGCTGGACGAGGCCGCAACAGCTGAACTCGCGCCGGGTACCGATGAGCGGGATCGCCCGCACCTCGCTCGGCTCGATGGTCGGCGACTACATCTCGACCTCGTTCGCGGGCGGCCGGGCGGTGCCCGTGTTCGTGCTCGCGACCGCGCCGACGACGCAGCTGCACGAAGCGGCGTTCGCGACGTCGCTGGCTGTTCGCTAGTCCATCGCTGCGGCAGGAATGCTTCGCAGGTGCCCGCACTTCCAGCGTGGGTTGACCCGTGGTGTCGAGCCTTTCTCGGAGCGGCGCCGGCGGAGGCGTTGTTCGTCGTCGGGTACGTGTCCGAGGTCGTTGGTGTTCGGCTCGCCGATGGGCGAGAGCTTGTCGTCAAGCGGCGCGCCGACGAGTCCGGGCGGACGCGGATCTGTGTAAGCGGACAGCGGCTG
Source organism: Gaiellaceae bacterium (assembly GCA_035455605.1). GTDB lineage: Bacteria > Actinomycetota > Thermoleophilia > Gaiellales > Gaiellaceae > AC-32. The sequence goes on along the minus strand of DATIER010000042.1, from coordinate 2,003 downwards.
CTCGCCGAACAGGGCTTTCCATGCCCGATGCCAGTGACGAACGTGATCTTCCGCGCCGGGTTCGCCGTGCACGCGGAGCGGTTGGTCGGAGGCGGCGAAATTGAGACCGCGGACACCCCTGCGGCAGCGGAGAGGTCGGCGGCGCTGTTCGCTGATCTCATGCGTCGCCTCGCGGCGCTCGATCTCGAGCCGCCTTTGCCGAACCCGGAGTGGGTTCGGTGGGATGCACTGCCCGAGCGCCACGCAACCTCGGAGGTACCTGCGTGGCTGGAGGACACCAGCCGCCGTGTGCGAGCGAAGCTACGAACGTGTGACCTGCCACCCGTGCTCGGTCACGCCGACTGGGAGGCGCAGAACATCCGCTGGCTGCGGGGCGCCCCACTCGTCGTCCATGACTGGGACAGCCTTGCCTGGCTTCCCGAGGCAGCGTTCGTGGGTGCCGCCGCGGGCGTCTTCGCGAGCCATGCCCAGCCCACGCTCGCGCCCGTGGAGAGTTCCGCGGCGTTCCTCGCCGCATACGAACGCGCTCGGAACGCGCGCTTCTCCGCCTTCGAGCAGGAGATCGCCTGGACGGCAAGCATCCTGGTCGCGCTGTACGACGCTCGCGACGAATTGCTCTTCGGTCGCCCGAGGCTCAGCTACGAACGGCTGCAGACGCAGCGAATGGAACGCCTGAGAAGGGCGCGCGCCTAACGAGCTCGGGATTCCACAGGTGACTCGGCGGAGACGCTCCTAGGCCTCGGGCGGCAACTCGACCACCGCCGGGCCCCACCCGCGGGTGCGTGCGCGCAGGGCCATCCAGCCCGCGCAGGAGAGCGCCGGCAGCGCGAGGATGACGCCCGCGTAGCGGACGCCGAGGGAGCTCGCGATCAATCCGTCGAGCAGGCTCGCGAACGGGCGCAGTCCCAGGAAGGCGACGCTCCACAGCGCCATGATGCGGCCGCGCTGCCACGGCTCGACGCCGAGCTGGAGCCGTGAGGTCGCGTGCGTGTTCGAGGCGAGGTAGCCGAAGCCGGCCACGAACAGGATCGGCAGCGCCAGCCAGAGCCACGGCGAGAGGGAGAACGCGACCATGCCGCCGCCGAGCAGCAGGAGCGTCGTGAACATGCGCCTCCGGCTCCCGCCGACGCGCCCCGCGACCACGAAGCCCGCCGTGACCGCACCCGCGCCGAACGCACCGATGATGTACCCGGCAGTCGTGTCCTTGTGCCCGAACGTGTGCGCCCAGGCCGGCGCGAGGGTGTTCACCGGGTCGGAGGCGAACCCGACCGCCGCCACGATCACCAGGTAGACGACGAGCTGCGGCCGCTGCTGCAGCAGCTCGATGCTCGCCCGCAACTGGCTCTTCGGACGCTCGGCCAGGTGCTGGACCTGCGGCCCGATCACGACGAGCGCGGCGATGAAGACGACGTACGAGACGGCGTTCAGGCCAAAGGCCGCCGGAATGCCGAGGTACTCGACCGCGACCGCCGCCGTTGCGGGTCCGACGGCGCGCGCGAGGTTGAACGTCATCGAGTTGAGCGCGACGGCGGTCGGCACCTCGGGCTCGTCGACCAGCTGGGTGATCAGCGCCTGCTGCGCCGGCGCCGAGAAGGCGCTCACGACGCCGAGCGCCAGCGCGTCGGCGATCACGACCGGCGTCGGCGCCAGATCGAGCGCCGCCAGCAGCCCGAGCCCGCCCGAGAGGACGATCGCCGTGCTCTGCGTCACGAACAGCAGGCTCCGGCGGTTCCACCGGTCGGAGGCACCGCCGGCCCACGGCGCGAGCACCAGCACCGGCACGAACTGCGCGAAGTTGAGCACTCCGAGCAGCAGCGGCGAATGCGTCTGCCGGAAGACGAGCAGCGACGCCGCGAGGTTCTGGAACCACGTCCCGCTCGCCGAGAGCGCGTTGCCGGCGAAGTAGGGGCCGAACGTACGCCGCCGCAGCAGCGCGAAGGCGGCGGCCGGGCCGACCTGTGCCGTTACGCCCGGCCTGCCTTGTGCAGTTGGGCGTAGATCGA
>DATIER010000041.1:0-3344 GCA_035455605.1 Gaiellaceae bacterium | reverse complement strand
GCGGCCGACGGCTGTGGGCCTTCGAGCAGCTCGGCGACCGCGGCGGGATCGCCGCAGAGCACCTCGGCCATCCCGAGCCCGTGGTCGAACCGCACCAGCGTCTCGGCGACGACGAACCGGCTCTCCGGCAGGTCGCGCCCGTCCTCCGGCACCGGCACGCTCGGCTCGAGCCGCGCGACGTGCTCGTAGCCGACGTACCCGACCACCGGCAGGCCGCACGACTCCGCCTCCTCGAGCCCGACGAGCCGCGAGCCGGAGCCGACGAACGAGTGCCGCCCGAGCCGGCCCTGCTCGACCGACTCGAGCAGGAAGCTCGCCCGCCCGCTTTCGCGCAGCCGGAGGTACGCCCCGAGCGGGGTGAGCAGGTCGGTGGAGATCACGGTCAATGCGTTCATGGCAAACAAAAAGACCCTCCGGCTGGAAGGTCTGAGAGCGGAACGGGCTTGCGTCTAGGTCAGGTCAGGCGACGCTCCCGCCCCGCTCGTGGCGCCAGGCCCAGCCCCAGGTGCGCGGTGCGAGAGTCATCTTCCGCAGGCTAGGCGCACCCGGGGCCGGTCGTCAAGCCGCTACGTCCGGGAGACCTCTGCCGGCTCTTGCTCCAGCAGCTCCACGAACAGCGCGCGGTAGTGCTGCATCGCGGTGCGCAGGTCCTCGGTCGAGGCCTTGCCGCGCTCGTTCGCCACGGAGATGCCGTGCGCGGCGCGGTAGTTCGAGATCACCTCCGGGTGGTCGACCGAGAGGTCGGCCGCCCGCTGCTCGAAGTCCTCGACGGGGTAGCCACGCTCGCGCATGACCTCCTGGATCAGGTTGTCGGCCTCGCCGACCGCCTCCTCCGGCTCGTCCACGAAATTCGCCTGCGTGTTGTGCCACCGGCTCGCATAGCGGTCGCGCGACTCCGGCCTGAGCGGCCGGAGCTCGAGCTCCTCGCGACGCTTCTGGCGCTCGGTCAGCTCGGACTCCGCCTCGCGCCGGCTGGGCGCGTCGGCGACCGTCCGGTCGTACTCGGGCCCGAAGCGCTCCTGTAGGCCCTTGCGCCTGCGCGCGCCGTACGCGCTCCACGCGACAAGGGCGAGCACCGCCACGATCCCGATTGCGATCAGAACCCAACCCCAGCTGGGCATCTCGGCTCCTTTCGTCGTCTGCGGAGCGGGCTTCCCGCATCCCGGAACGGCAAACGGCACTAGGCTCCCGCGGATGGCGATCCCGCAGCTGCTGCGCGACCTGCTCACGGCCCCCGGGCCGTCCGGCTACGAGACGGCGCCCGCGGCGGTGTGGCGCGAGGCGGCGTCGGCCTTCGCCGAGGTGTCGAGCGACACGCTCGGCTCGTCGGTCGCGCGCGTCCCGGGCACCGCCGAGGGCCCGTCGCTGGCCGTGCTCGGCCACATCGACGAGATCGGGCTGATGGTCACGCACGTCGACGACGACGGCTTCGCCTCCGTGCTGCAGGTGGGCGGCATCCGGCCCGAGGTGCTGCTCGGCCAGCGCGTCGAGCTCGTGACGCGGAACGGCCGCGTCCCCGGCGTGGTCGGCCGCACGTGGGCCAAGCCGCGCCGCTCGACGGAGAAGCTCGAGCTCGAGCACGGCGACCTGCACATCGACATCGGCGCGCGCAACCGGGCCGAGGCGCTCGAGCTGCTGCAGATCGGCGACGTCGCCGTGATCGCGGGTGAGCCGGCGGAGCTGGCGGCCGGCCGGATCGCGTCGCGGTCGCTCGACAACCGGCTCGGCGCCTACGTCGCGCTCGAGGCGGCGCGGCGCGTGGCGGGGGCCGGCGGCGCCGCGGGCGACGTGCTCGCGGTGGCGGCCGTGCAGGAGGAGGTCGGCGACTTCGGCGGCGCCCGCACGAGCGTCTTCGCGCTGCGGCCGCAGGTCGCGCTCGCCGTCGACGTGACCGGCGCGACCGACATCCCCGAGGGCGACCCGAAGCTCGACGGCGAGGCGAAGCTCGGCGCGGGGCCGATCGTCAACCGCGGCTCCACGATCAGCCCGAAGGTCTTCGACCTGCTGGTCGCGGCCGCCGAGGCCGAGGGCATTCCGTACGCCGTCAACGTCTCGGCCGGCGACACGCACACCGACATGGACGCCGCCTACGCCAGCCGCGGAGGCATCGCGACGGGCCTGATCTCGCTGGCGACGCGGTACATCCACACGCCGAACGAGGTCGTCTCGCTCGACGACGTCGACGCCGCGATCCGGCTCGTCGCGGCGTTCGCGGCCCGGCTCGAGCCCGGCCTCGACTTCACTCGCTAGGGTCCTTCCGTGTCCCGCTCCGTGATCGTCTCGGCCGTTCGCACGCCCTTCGGCAAGCTCGGCGGCGGCCTCGCGCCCTACCAGGCGACGGAGCTCGGCTCGATCGCCATCCGCGCCGCGCTCGAGCGCATCGGGGTCGAGGCGCACGAGCCGCAGTACGTGATCATGGGCCAGGTGCTCCAGGGCGGCGCGGGCCAGGCGCCGGCGCGGCAAGCGGCGATCGGGGCCGGGCTGCCGAAGGAGACCCCCGCCGACACGATCAACAAGGTCTGCGCCTCGTCGATCCGCGCGATCGAGATCGCCGACTCGATGATCCGCGCGGGAGACGTCGAGGTCGTGGTCACCGGCGGGATGGAGTCGATGTCGAACGCGCCGTACCTGCTGAAGCAGGCGCGCTTCGGCTACCGGCTCGGCGACGGCGAGCTGATCGACTCGATGGTCTACGACGGCCTCACGTCGACGTTCGACCAGCTGCACATGGTCCAGCAGAACTCGAAGGTCGCGCGCGAGCTCGGGATCTCGCGCGAGCAGCAGGACTCGTGGGCCGCGCGGTCGCACCAGCGTGCGGCGGGCGCGCAGGACGCCGGCCGGTTCGACGACGAGATCGTTCCGGTCGGCGACGTCACGGCCGACGAGTCGATCCGCCGTGACACGAGCGTCGAGAAGCTCGCGACGCTGAAGCCGGTGTTCGACCCCGAGGGCACGACCACCGCCGGCAACGCGCCTGGCGTGAACGACGGCGCGAGCTGCGTGGTCGTCTGCTCGGAGGAGTGGGCCGCCGGTCGCGGCCTCGAGCCGCTCGCGACGATCCTCTCGCAGGGCTACGTGGCCGACGACTTCGCCTACCTCGCGCGCACGCCCGCGAGGGCCGGAGCGATCGCCCTCGAGCGGGCCGGCAAGACGATCGACGACGTCGAGCGCGTCGAGATCAACGAGGCGTTCTCGTCGGTCGCCTGGAACTCGACGAAGCTGCTCGGCGCCGACGAGGCGGACGTCAACGTCAACGGCGGCGCCGTCGCGCTCGGGCATCCGATCGGCGCGAGCGGCGGGCGGATCGTCGGCACGATGGTGCACGAGCTGCGCCGCAACGGCGG
>DATIER010000040.1:0-2816 GCA_035455605.1 Gaiellaceae bacterium | reverse complement strand
AACTCGACCTTCGTGACGCTGCCGTCGGTGTCCGACGCCGTCGCGGCGAGATCTACGGTCGCCGGCGCGGTGAAGGTCGCGCCGTTCGTCGGCTGGGTGAGGGTGACCGTCGGCAGGGAGTTCCCCTGGAGCGTCACCATGCGCGCTACCGAGGGAACGCCGTTCCCGTCGACGACGAAGAGCATGTAGAAGCCCGGCGGCGCGATGTTGGCGTTGGCCGGAGCGGTGGCCGTCAGGCTGGTGGCGCCCGCCGTGAAGGCGAGCGGGATGTACCGCTGCTCCATGTTGTTCGAGTGCGTAACCGCGCCGAGCCGGACGAGAGCGACCTTGCTGATCGAACCCGGGCTCCCGGTCGCGATGTCCATCGCCGCGCCGTAGAACGTGGTGGCAGGCGCGGAGTCGATCGTCGGCCGGGGCGCGGGTGTGCCGTCCGCCTGGAACAGGTAGGGCGGCGAGAAGATCTGCGCGTTCTTGGCGAGGTAGCCGACCTGGTCGCAGGTGCCGCAGATGCCGCCGCCGGACGAGAGCACGCGCCCGTCGGGTAGCAGCAGCGCCGTCGAGTGGTACTGGCGCGTCACGGACTCCGACGCGAGCGTTCGCCACTGGCCGGTGGCGGGGTTCCACTGCTCGGCCGCGTAGACGCCGGCGTTCAGATCGACGAGCGAGGCACCCGAAGAGTTCCCGCCCGTCGCGAGGACGCTCCCGTCCGCGAGCACCGTCAGGTTGAACTGCCGCCGCCCGAACGCCATCGGCGCGGTGGCGCTCACCTGCGGGGTGGCGCCGTTGATGTCGACCACCCGCGCGTCCTTCGTCGACGCGCCTCCGCCGGCGACGAGCATCTTGCCGACGCCGTACAGCGCGTGACCGCCGTAGTCCCGGTTGATCGTGTCGCGCTGGCCGAACGCCTGCCAGGCGCCGGTCCCGGAGGTGTCGAGCGCGCGCAGCGTCTGGTCGGGGCCGGAGTAGAAGGCACGGCCGTTCGGAGCGACGTCGATCCACGGGTACAGCGGCAGGCCGAGCACGGCGCTGGTGAGCGCGCGCAAGCTTCCGGAGACGGTTCGCACCTCCGGCGTGTCGACGCGACCCGACGTGATCAGCATCTCGCCGTTGCTGAGCGGCGTCACCGTCGGGTACCAGCGCCCGCCGAGCATGTTCGGCCCGAGGCTCCACAGGTTCGTCACGGGGTCGAAGAGGTGCGTCTGGACGATCCCGTTCAGCTGCTGGTCCTTGTTCCCGCCGGCCATGAACATCCTGCCGTCGGGAAGATGCGCGAGGCCGCTGCAGAAGATGTTGAAGCCGGTGTCGACGTCGACCGGCGTCTGCGAGCCCGTCGTCGGGTCCCAGAGCGTCGCGCGCGTGTGATCCTGCACCGGGTACGTCTCGGTCGCGTTGTCGCCGATCGAGTCGTAGGCCAAGACCTTCCCGTTCGGCAGGAGCGCGACGTGCACGCCGACGACCGGCCAGGCGACGACGGGCCCCCACTCGCCGACGTCCTGCGGCGCGGCCGGGAGCGCGGCAGCTGCCGTCTTCGCGGCGCGCTTGCCGACGGCGAGGGTGTGGGCATCGAGCGCCCGCTCCTGCACCGGCGTGAGCGTGACCGCGTCCTCAGCGGCGTGGCCGGCGGCGGTGTTGACGCCGTCGTGTGCTCCGGCGCCCGGCGCGAGCAGCGCGCTCGCAGCCACGAACAGGACCAGCGTGAAGAACAGTCGGGATACCACGGGCCTGCCTCCCCTTCCGCAGAATTCGCCCTACCGTAGGCCGCGCGATCGCTCGTGCCTACTGGCTCAAGGTCGAGGATCCCTACACGTTGAAGCGCACGGTGAGGACGTCGCCGTCCTGCACCTCGTACGTCTTGCCCTCCAGGCGCTGCTTGCCGCGCCGCGCGACCTCGGCGTAGCTGCCCGCGTCGACCAGGTCGTCCCACCGCACGACCTCGGCCCGGATGAACCCGCGCGCGATGTCGGTGTGCACGGTCGCCGCCGCCTCGAGCGCCGTCTGCCCCTGCCGCAGCGTCCAGCCTCGCGCCTCCTTCTCGCCGGCCGTGAAGAACGTGATCAGCCCGAGCGCCTCGAACAGCCGGCGCACGACCTCGTCCAGCGCGGCTGGCCCCTCCCGGAACGCCGAGGCCTCCTCCTCCGGAAGCTCCGCCAGCTCGGCCTCGAGCTTCAGGTCGATGCCGCCGGGCCCGTTGACGACCGGGACGAACGGCTTCGTCGTCAGCGGCTCCAGCTCCGGCGGCAGCTCGCCCTCCCGGTCCCGGAGCGAGCGTCCCGCGTCGAGCCACGCCAGCACGCGCTCGAGCTCTACGAGCTCCGCCCGCAGCTTCGGGTCGCCGGACTTCGCCTGCTTGGAGACCCGCTCGAGCCGACGTTCCACGTGGTCGCGGTCGGCGACGAGCAGCTCCAGCTCGAGCCGCTCGAGGTCGCCGTCGGGATCCGCACCGGGAGAGAAGCCGTCGGCGACGGCGAGCAGCGCGTCGACCTGGCGCAGGTTGCCGAGCAGCTGGGGCCCGGTGCCGGGAACGTCGACCACGCGCGCCGCCGGCGGCGTCACCTTCGCCGCCGAGACGACCTCCGCCAGCTGTTCCAGCCGCTCGTCGGCGATCGGCGCCATCCCGACGTGCTCCTTGCCGAAGTCCGGCCCCACGCCGGCACGCGTCAGGACGTTGAAGAGCGTGGTCTTTCCCGCGGCCGGCAGGCCGACGATTCCGGCTTCGAGCACAGCCCTAGTCTTGCGGGAGCTGCTTCTGCAGGGAGGCGAGAGCGCGGTGCTGCAGCGACTTGATCGCGCCTTCCGACTTGTCCAGCACCGTGCCG
>DATIER010000039.1:0-4029 GCA_035455605.1 Gaiellaceae bacterium | reverse complement strand
GCGCTGCAGCAGCACGTCGGTGAAGCCGCCCGTCGAGGCGCCGACGTCGAGCGCGTCGCGCCCGCGCACGTCGACGTCGAACGCGCCGAGCGCGTGCTCGAGCTTCTCGCCGCCGCGCGAGACGAACCGCGGCGGCCGGGTCACCGTCAGCTCGGCCGACTCGTCCACCTGCTGCCCCGCCTTCGCGTATCCGGGCACGCGCCCCGCGAGGACGAGCGCCTGCGCCTGCGCGCGGCTCTCGGCGAGCCCGCGCTCGACGAGCAGGAGGTCGAGCCGCTTCTTCGCCGTCACGGGAGCGGGTCGTCGGCGACGGACAGCACGGCGTCCCACGCGAGCTCCGAGGCGACCACGCCGAGCGCGGTCGTGTCGAGCAGCGGGTCGCGCTCGAGCGTGCCGGTCGAGACGGCGAACAGGACGTCGCCGTCCTCGAGCGCGTGGAACGGCTGGATCGCGCGCGCCAGCGAGGCGTGGACCTGCCGGCCGAGCGTCCGCAGCTGGCGCTGGTCGAGGCGCAGGTTCGTCACCACGACCGTCAGCGTCGTGTTGCCAGGCGGCGGCCGCACCGCCGTCCCGTCCGCGAGCCGCTCCTCCACTCCCGGCACGAGCTGCCGGCGCAGACCTGAGGCGGCGTCGTGGTGACCGCGGACGACGTTCCCGTCGCGGTCGACGATCGCGCCGATCGCGTTCACGACGGCGAAGACCGCCACCTTCGTCTCGCCGACCTGGCGGAAGGCGCCGCCCTGGCCGGCGGGCTCGCCCTCCTCGTAGGCGAACAGCTTCCCGGCGGTCGCCGACCGGCCCGCGCCGCGGCGGCCGACGGGGAACACGCCCGCCCGCGCCGCCCGCACGGCCGCGCGGCCGAGCTCCTTGTCGGGGTAGACGGCGTTGTCGCGGCGTCCCCAGTCGAACACGATCGCGCCCGCGACGAGCGGGATCTCCTGCCAGCCGGTGCGGTAACCGCGCGCGGCGAGCAGCTCGGCGGCCACGCCCGCAGCCGCCTCGAGGCCGTACAGCGAGCCGCCGGCGAGGCAGATCGCGTCGACGAGGTCGAGGCCGGCGCCGCTCGTCGCCGGCGAGCCGCCGCGCACGTCGAGCGCGAGCGCGGCCGTGTCCGCGAAGGTGAACACGGTGCAGCCGGTCGGGCCCTCGTCGTACTCGGCGACGCCGACCTGCAGGCCCGGGAAGTCGAAGCGGAGCTCTGGGCCTGCGAACGAGGTGCGAGGCCGGAGCTCGACGGTGTCGTTGCTCGGCCGCGCCACTACGACGTGCGCGCGGCGAGGCCGGCGACGATCTCCGCCAGCACCGAGGTGTCGGCCGGGATCTCGCCGAGCCGGGCCTGTGCCCGCCCGGCCGCCTCGTCGGCCAGGGCCCGCGCGCCCCCGGCGCCGCGCTCGAGCACGTAGCCGTCCTCGTCGAGGATGTCGTCGACCACCTGGAAGAGCAGGCCGAGCTCGTCGCCGAACGCCCGCCACGGCGCCTGCTCGCGCTCCGGTACCTCCGCCGTCCAGAGGCCGAGGCCGACCGACGCCGCGAACAGGCAGCCGGTCTTCAGCCGGTGCAGCGACGCCAGGTCGGGAGCGGTGCCGGTGATGTCGAGGTACTGGCCGCCGATCATCCCGAGCGTCGCCTGCACGAGCTCGCGCGCGACGGCCGGCGTCGGGTACGAGAGCGCGAGCCGGACCGCCTCCGCCAGCAGCGCGTCGCCGGCGAGGATGCCGACGGCCTCGCCGTAGCGCTTCCAGGTCGACGGGTGGCCGCGGCGCTCGTCGTCGTCGTCGAGCGCCGGGAGGTCGTCGTGGACGAGCGAGAACGTGTGCACGAGCTCCAGCGCCGCCGCGGCGGGAAGCGCGGTCTCGGCGTCGCCGCCGGCCGCCTCGGCGGTCGCGAGGCAGATCACGGGCCGGACGCGCTTGCCGCCGACCTCGATCGAGTAGCGCACCGACTCGGCCTGCCCGCCGAGCTCCGGCGTCAGCGCCAGGTCGTCGAGGTACGACTCGACGAGCGCGCGGAACTCGTCCGGCGTGCTCATGATTCGGCGGCCCGCTTCCCCTGCTGGAGCTGCACCTCGACCTCCTTCGCGATCTCGGAGAGCTGGGTCAGGATCTCGATCGCCTCGTCCGGGTCTGTCGTCTGCTCGAGCCGCTCCCGCGTCCGTTCCAGCCGGTCGAGCAGCTCCTCCGCGTTCCGCAGCCGTTCCTCCGCGGACTCGCTCACGCCGCCTCCTTCACGATGCGCCCGAGTATGCCGTTGACGAGCCTGCCCGCGTCCTCGGAGGAGTACCGCTTCGCCAACGACACGGCCTCGTCGATCGCCACCTCCGCCGGCACCTCGCCGCGATCGAGCTCGAGGATCGCCATGCGCAGGATGTTCCGCTCCAGCGCGCCGAGCCGGTCGGCCGTCCACTCGTCCGCCGCGGCGGTGATGCGGTCGTCGAGCTGCTCGTGCTCCTCGACGACCGCCTCGGCGAGCGCCTGCGAGAACGGGTCGATCTCGCCTTCGTAGAGCGAGGCCAGCTGCTGCCCCGTGACGTCCCACTGGTAGAGCAAGACGAGCGCCGTCCGGCGCGCCGCGCGGCGGCCGGCCACTACGAGATCTCCTCGAGCGAGACGTCCACGCGCTCGACCTCCAGCCCGGAGACCTGCGCCAGCGCCTCGGCCACGCGCTCCTGCACCGCCCGCGCCAGCTCGGGCAGCGGCACGCCGTACTGCGCGCCGAGCTCGAGCGTCACCGACGCGCGGCCGTCGCCGTGGCGGATCTCGATCGAGCGCTTCGGCCGGCGCACGCGCGCGCCTTCGACGCTCCGTGCGGCGCGCGCGACGAGCTCCGTCAGCGCCCCGGCCGTGACGGTGACGGCGCCGTCGGGCCCGCGGAAGACCAGCGGCTCCGTCATGACCCGACGATCGCGGGGAGCCGTTCGGCCGCCTCGGCCAGGAAGCCGGTCGAGTAGCGGCCGCTCGAGAACTCCTCGCTGCGCAGGATGTCGATCGCGAGCTCGCGCGTCGTCGGAACGCCTTCGAGCACGAGCTCCCCGAGCGCCCGCAGCATCCGGTCGATCGACTGCTCGCGCGTCTCGTCCCACGCGATCAGCTTGCCGAGCAGGGAGTCGTAGTGCGGCGGCACGAGGTAGCCGTCCTCGACGTGCGTGTCGAGCCGCACGCCCGGCCCGAGCGGCGGCCGCAGCCGCGAGACGAGGCCGGGCGCCGGGGCGAAGTCCTTGCGCGGGTCCTCCGCGTTCAGGCGGACCTCGATCGCGTGGCCGCGCCGTGGCGCGCGGCCGGTATGCGCCAGCGGCTCGCCCGCGGCGATGCGGAGCTGCTCGCGCACGATGTCGATCCCGCTGACCAGCTCCGTGACCGGGTGCTCCACCTGCAGCCGCGCGTTCAGCTCGATGAAGTAGAAGCTCCGGTCGGGCCCGAGCAGGAACTCGAACGTGCCGGCGTTGCGGTAGCCGATCACCCGGCACGCACGCTCGGCCGCGGCCTCCATCTCCTCGCGCGTCGAGTCGTCGAGCGCCGGCGAGGGCGACTCCTCGACGAGCTTCTGGTGGCGCCGCTGGATCGAGCACTCGCGCTCGCCGAGCGTGAGCACGCCGTCGTGGCCGTCGCAGAGGACCTGGATCTCGACGTGCCGCGCGGGCGAGACCGCCTTCTCCAGGTAGAGGCTGCCGTCGCCGAACGCGGCCTCCGCCTCCATCGCCGCCATGCCGTAGGCCGAGTCGAGCTCGTCCGGGCCGTGGACGAGGCGCATGCCCTTGCCGCCGCCGCCCGCCGAGGCCTTCAGCAGCACCGGGTAGCCGACCTCGTCCGCGGCGGCCCGCGCCTCGTCGACCGTGGCCGCGTCCTCGGTTCCGGGGACGAGCGGCACGTCGGCGGCCCGCAGCTCGCGCTTCGCCTCCACCTTGTCCCCCATCCGCGCCATCACGTCGGCGGTCGGGCCGACGAAGACCAGGTCGTTGTCGGCGCACGCCGCGACGAACGCCGGGTTCTCGGAGAGGAAGCCGTACCCCGGGTGGACGGCCTCGCACCCCGT
>DATIER010000038.1:0-12969 GCA_035455605.1 Gaiellaceae bacterium | reverse complement strand
CCGCTGGTTGCCTTCGCTGATCCCCATCGCCTCGCTCACCTCGGCAGCCGCACAGCCGGTCACGTCGCGCAGCGTGATCACCGTTCGCTGCGCCACCGGCAGCTCACCGATGGTGCGCTCGACGAGCTCGAGCGTCTCGCGGGCGAGGAGCTGTGACTCGGGCTGCGTCTGCCAATTGGTCGGAAACGACCTCCAGCCACCGGGGAAGGCCTCGTCCGGCCCCCGGAAGCGCTCTGGCTCGACCGCCGGCTCGGCGCCCTCGCCCTCGAGCGAGGAGAACGGCACCGAGCGGGCCTCGCCCGCTGCCCGCGTCCGCGCGATGTTCCCCACGATCTTCAGCACCCAGGTGCGCAGCGTGGAGCGTCCCTCGAAACCGTCGAGGCCCTTGAGGATCCCGAGCCACGCCTCCTGCACAACCTCCTCGGCGACGCTGCGTGTCCGCACGTACCCGCGCGCAACCGCGAGCATCGCCGGAAACAAGGCGGTGACCGCTTCGTCGAAGGCGTCTTCGTCGCCGTCTCGAAGACGCGCCACGAGCGTGGCGTCGTCGGCGACCCCCACCTGAGAGGCGGGCCCGATCACGGTGCGAGGCTACCGCTACCGAGCCTCGTGCGCGCGGCGACCTGACGCGGTCGTCTGTAACGAATTCCGTTTCCTCGGGACTCACCCGTGATGCGTGCCGCTCTGATCGCTTTCGCCCTTGCCGTCAACGCGCTCGTCCTGGGGCAAGGGGTCCTCGCCTCGACGTCGCGCACCCCGGCCGCTGTCGCCGTCCGCAGTTCCGACTACGGCCGGATCCTGTTCGACGGCCGTGGGTTCGCTCTCTACGCCTTCACGCGCGACCGGCCCGCGCACAGCGCGTGCTCCCATGCGTGCGCGAAGGCGTGGCCTCCCTTCGTCGTCGGCCGGCTGCCACGAGCAGTCCACGGCGCCAGGGCCTCGTTGCTCGGAATAACCCGCAGGCGCGACGGCCGGCTCCAGGCGACCTACGCCGGTAGGCCGCTCTACTTCTACGTCGGCGATCGGAAGGCAGGGCAGGTGTTGTGTCAGAACGTCCGAGAGTTCGGCGGGCTCTGGCTCGTCGTCAGACGGAACGGGACGCTCGTGCGATGACCCAGGTGACGGCAGGCCGTAGCTCGAGCACCGAGGTGAAGACCGCGCCCGAGCGCAGCGCGCGGCCGTTGATCCGCCTGTTCGGACCCCTCTCGATCGAGGACGGCGAGCGGACTCTCGGCCCTGCCGACCTTGGCGGCGCTCGGCCGAAGCAGGTCCTCGAGATCCTGCTCGCGGCGCGTGGACACCGCGTGCCGACCGACCGTCTAGCGGAGCTCCTCTGGGGCGAGCAACGACCGCAGAACGTGGCCGGCTCGTTGCAGACGTTCGTCTCCAACCTCCGCCGCCACCTCGCAACCGACGTGGAACGTGGACGCGAACTGGTCGTGACCGAGCCCGAGGCGTACCGCTTCGCCACCGACCTCGTCGCCCTCGACCTCGATTGCTTCGACCGCCTGCTCGAGCGCTCCGCGCGCGAACCAACCCACCGCGCCCGCGCGGCGCTGGAGCACGCACTCGACCTCGTCCGCGGGGAGGTACTCGAGGACGAGCCCTACGCCACCTGGGCGCTCGACCTGCGCGGCAGCTACCAGGGGCGGGTCCTCGGCGCACGGCTCGATGCGGCCGATGCCGCACTCGCAGAGCTCGACTTCGCAGCCGCGCTCGCGCACGCAGAGCAGGCCGCGGCGCTCGACCAGTTCAGCGAACGGTCGCACCGCGCGCAGATGCTCGCCCTCCACGCCCTCGACCGCATGCACGAAGCCCTCGCCCGCTACCGCCAGTACCGCCAACGACTTGACGACGAGCTCGGGCTCGAGCCATCCGCCGAGACGCGCGCGCTCGAGGCGGCGGTCATCCGTCAGGAGGACGTCCGGGCCCTCCTGCCGCGCCCGATCCGCAGCGAACACGGGAACGCCGACGGCCAGACGCTGCGGCTGATCGGGCGCCGTGCGGAGCTCGACACGCTCGAGGCGGCGATCCGTCGCGGACTCGCCGAGGGCATGACGCTGATCCAGGTCGAGGGCGAGACGGGCCTCGGGAAGACACGGCTGCTCGACGAACTGCACCTACAGCTCGGGGGCGTCCGGGTCGGGCGCGCCAAGTGCTCGCTGCTCGAGCGGCATCTCGGCTACGTGCCGCTCGCGACCGCGCTGCGCGAGGCTCTCGCAGATGTCGAGCTCGACGCGAGCCGGCTACCGCCCCTACGGCAGATCCTGCCCGAGCTCGAGCTGGGCACGCCGAGAAGCGATGCCGAAGAGATCGAGGTGCTCGAAGCGCTCGTGGCGCTCGTCGCCGAGCACGGCCCGATCGTCCTCCTGCTCGACGACCTCCACTGCGCAGACCCCCGCACGCTCGCCGCGCTCGGCTACCTGCGCCGCCGCGGCACGGCCCTCTCCGGCGCGATCGTGACGACCACCCGTCCAACCGCGGCCTTGCCGGGCGCCCCCTACCGGCTCTCCGCCGATCTGCGCGTCCGCCTCGAGCCGCTCTCTCCCGCAGAGCTCGCCCCACTCGGCATCCCGGACCTGCACGCCTCCACCGGCGGCGAGCCGCGTCTGGTCGCAGAGGCGCTCACGAACGGGCACGCAGCGAGCCCGTCCGCAACGCTCAACGAGGCCCTCGTCGCCCAGTGCCGTGCCGAGGGCGATTGGGCCTTCCGTGTTCTGGTCGCCGCCTCGGTGCTCGAGCAACCGTTCGACGCCGCGCCGCTGGCGGAGCTTCTCGACGTCGACGAAGCCGAGCTCGTCGAGGGGCTGGAACGGCTGTGCGAGCGCCGGATCCTCCGTGTCGACGGCTTCCGCTTCCGGTTCCGCTATGACCTCGTGCGCCAAGCGCTGCTCGAGAGCATCTCCCCGGCACGGCAGCGCCTCTTGCAGCAGCGGCTCGACCGACCCGCGACCGCCGTCTCCGAGACCGGCTGACGCCCATGCGCACGGATCAAGCGTCGCTGGACAGGACGAACTTCGAGCACTCGCCCGAACCGGCATACGTGATGGATCCGGAGCACAACCGCATCCTCGCCGCCAACGAGGCCGGGTGCGCATTGCTCGGATACACCCACGCGGAGCTACTCGAGACGCCGATCTCCCGCATTCACCCCGCCGAGCTGGCCGAGCTGGGCGAATTGCTCGAAAGCGTCCTCAGGCACGGCCGCGCCTCGACGATCAAGCTCACCTGCCGCACCAAGGGCGGCACCTTCCTTCCGACGGAGATCTCGCTGCACGCGCTCGAGCTCGACGGCGAGCTGCGGATCCTCGGTCTCGTGCAGGACCGCAGCGAGCACCGGCAACGCGCTCTCGCCGACTGAGGCGAGACACAGCGACCACTCAGCGGCGGCCGCCATCCTCGGTGAAACGAGACCGAGGAAGGAGCACTCGATCATGGTCACGACAGGCTTGCTCGTCACGCTCGAAGCGCAGCCCGGCAAGGAACAGGAACTCGCAGCCTTCCTGGCTGACGCCCTCCCGCTCGTCGAAGCCGAGCCCGAGACGGTCGCCTGGTTCGCCATCAGGACCGGCGCCTCGTCGTTCGCGATCGTCGACGTCTTCCCCGACGAGGCTGGACGGCAAGCGCACATCGACGGCCCGGTCGCCGCAGCACTGATCGCGAGCGCGCCGGAGCTCCTCGCCGAGCCGCCGCGCATCGAACACGCCGAGGTGGTCGCAGCGAAGCTGCAGGAGGCATCGCGGTGACCGCCGCGGGCTTCCTCGAGCCACTCCGGGAGCTGGCGCATCGCGCCAGCGGCGGCCTCGAGGTGACGCTCTACTGGAGCGCAGACGACAACGGAACCAGCATCGAGGTCTGGCAACGGGAAACGAGCGAGACCCTCGCCTTCCCCGTGCCGCGCGAGCATGCGCTCGAGGCGTTCTACCACCCGTTCGCGCACCTGCCGGCTGTCATGGGTGAGCCGTCTCACGGACGGCGACGGTGAGCGTTCGAATCGACGGCCTCTTCGAAGCCCACCTGACCGTCGGCGACCTCGACCGCTCGATCGCGTTCTATCGCGACGTCGTCGGTCTGCC
Source organism: Gaiellaceae bacterium (assembly GCA_035455605.1). Lineage (GTDB taxonomy): Bacteria > Actinomycetota > Thermoleophilia > Gaiellales > Gaiellaceae > AC-32. Next base: position 8,893 of record DATIER010000038.1, on the reverse strand, counting down.
GCTCGCCTGTGAGGTGCGCGAGCGCGACGCCGCCTTCTTCTGGGTCGGCACACCGGGCGGCGCAGTGCTCGGACTGTGGTCGCTCGGCTCGGCGCCCATCGCCTTGTCGCTGCACGTCGCCTTCAAAGCGACACGGGCAGAACTCCTGAACGCGTGTGGCCGCCTGCGGGAATCCGGCGTAACGCCGCTCTCGTTCTTCGCCAACGAGACGGAAGAGCCGAGTGTCATCGCCTGGATGCCGGCCGCCGCAGTCTACTTCCGCGATCCCGACGGCCACCTGCTCGAGTACCTGGCGATGCTCGACGAGGCGCCGCGCCCCGAGCTCGGGATCGTGTCCTGGTCGCAGTGGCAAGCGGTCCGAGCAGAAGACCCGCGATCGAGGATCGCGGCGCCGTAGGAGGACCGCTCCGGTGAGCACAATCAACCAGACGGATCTCTTCCTCCGCGGAGCAACCACGCTCGTCGCCTCCTGGGAGGAGTACGCCCGCGGAGTAGCCGGCGCCACCGTCGAACGCGCGCCCGGCGTCGACATCGCCGTCTTTCCCCACGAACCGGAGCGGTCCGTCCTCAACAACGCTCTTCTCGGCTTCGACCTCTCGGCCGGCCGCCGCGTCGACGCAATCGATTCCGTCGAAGCAGCCTACGCCGCCGCCGGCGTCGAGCACTTCGCCGCCTGGGTGCACGAGAGCGCCACGGCGATGCGCAGAGACCTCACGCGTCGTGGCTACACGCTCGACAGCTCGACGCGCGCGATGGCGATGAGACTCGACGACATCCGCCTGCCCCGGCCGCAGATCGAGCTCGGACCAGCCAACTGGTGCGAACACCTGCGCATCGCCGGCGCGCCGCCGAACTTCCTCGACCTGGCCGATCCCCGCGCCTACCACATCCTGATCGCGCGCCTCGAAGGCGAGGACGTTGCGACGGCAATGGCGTTCGATCACGCCGGCGACTGCGGCATCTACAACACCGGAACGCTGGAGCATGCTCGCCGACGCGGCCTGGCGACCGCACTCACCGCCCTTCATCTCCACGAAGCTCGCACACGAGGCTGCGAAACGGCGAGCCTTCAGTCGACGCAGACGGCGGAGCGCCTCTACGCGGCGGTCGGCTTCAACGATCTCGGTCGGATTCTCGAGTACGTGCCGAGCAACCGCCGATGAGCCGAGCGGTCCCCGTGGCACTGATCGTCGCGGCTGCCACGTCGTGGGCTGCTGCGACGGTTCTGACGAAGGTCGCGCTCCGCGAGCTCGCGCCCCTCGACCTCCTTGCGATCGAGCTGCTCTCATCCGCGATCGCCATGGGCTGCCTGCTCGGGGCACGGGGCCGGCCGTTCCTGCCGCGGCGCTGGCCGGTCTTCGCACTCCTCGGCGTGCTCGAGCCAGGCCTCAGCTTCGGTCTCTTCGACTTCGGTCTCTCGCGCACGGGTGCCGCCGACGGCGCGATTCTGATCGCCTCCCAGAGCCTCTTCGGCGTCCTCCTGGCGCGCGCCCTGCTCGGCGAGCGCGTCTCGGCTGTGACACGCGCGGCCGTGGGCGTCGGCTTCGCGGGATCGGCACTCGTCGGACTCGCCGAGACCGGCCACGGTGCGAGTCTGATCGGGGACCTGCTGGTTGTTGCCGCCTCTGCCGCAGCCGCGGGTAACGGCGTCGGCGTTCGCCGCATGAGCGCTGGCGCGGACAACCTCGCTGCGACGACGACGCAGCTGGTCGCGGCCGCGGTGTCCGTCGCGCCGGTCATCGTGATCGCCGGCACAGGTGGGAGGACTGAGCTCGCGAGTGCCAATCTCGCGCACGTGCTCGCAGCGGTCGCCACAGGTGTGCTCGGCGGTGCGGTTCCGTTTCTCGCCTTCAACCGCGCGATCCGTGACCTCACTGTCGCGCACGCGGGGCTCATCCTCAACCTGATCCCCGTCCTGGCCGCGGCCGGTGCCGTCGTCGCGCTTGGCGAACGCCTGCGATGGCCCGAGATCGCCGGGGGAGTGCTGGTGATAGGCGCCGCAAGCGCGGCCACCGCGCTCGAGGGGCGTTCGCGTGAAGACGCACGACCTCGGCCGGGCAGCCGCAACGCCACCTGCGCAGGCGGGAGTGCGCCGCTGACGGCTTGTGGTTCCGTGTGACTCTCGGCCTGATCCGCGATGCCTGGCCGGACGCAGCGGCCGCGCTCGAGCGCCATCCCGCTGCGCGCATGGAGTTGGTCACGGTCAACCTCCTGGTCACCCGAGCTCTCGCCGAACTCGCACGCCGCCCGGCAGTCGGCCTCGCGGCACGCCACCTCTCGAACAAGGTCGCCGGAGTGGGAGAGACGTTGCTCCCCAAACAACGGCGGTCAACGAGGTCAACGAACGGTGTCGAATACCGCGTGCTCATACCTTGAGGTAGTCCGCCAACTGAGCTAAGCAGGCGCTCAGACCTAGGCTCGCCGGCCCTCGATCGCTCTTTCGAGCGTCTCGACGAGCAGGTCGCCATGCTCGTCTCGGAACACGAGCGGCGGGCGGATCTTGAGCACGTTCCCCGCGCGGCCTGTGCGGCCGATCAGGATGCCGTCGTCTCGCAGGCGGTCGACGACTGCGGCGGCCGCGTCGCCCGTCTCGAGCTCGACGCCGATCAGCAGGCCGTGGCCGCGCGCGTTCAAGCCGCGTTCGCGCAATAGCCCGAGGAGGCGTAACCCAACCCGAGCGGCGTGGTCGACGAGCCGCTCGTCCTCGATCACGTCCAGCACGGCGAGCGCGGCCTGCGCCGCGACCGGGTTGCCGCCGAACGTGCTGAAGAAGCTCCCGCTCGCGGCGAAGCGGTCGACGATCTCCGCGCGCGTCACGACCGCGGCGACGGGATAGCCGTTCCCCATCGGCTTCCCGAGCGTGACGAAGTCCGGCGTGATCCCGTAGCGCTCGAACGACCACAGGTGCTCGCCCGTGCGGCCGTGGCCCGCTTGGACTTCGTCGGCGACGAACAGGCCGCCGGCGTCGTGCGTCGCGCGAACCATGGCCGCGACCTCCTCGCGCGTCGGGACCAGGATCCCGTCGCTAGTGAACCCGGTGTCGACGAACGTCGCGGCCAGACCGCCCTTCACGTGCGCGGCGGGCCTAGCGATGTCTTCACCCGGCAGCACCGTCTCGACGTTCTCCGGCCGATACCCCTCCGGCCACTCCTCCGGCGAGAAGTCCGCGATCGCGGTCGTGACGCCGTGGTAGGCGTGCCCCGTCGCGATCCCGCCGTTCGCGCCCGTGTACGCCGTCGCGAAGCGCCATGCGAGGTCGTTCGCCTCGCTTCCCGAGTTGACGAGCATGACGGTGTCGAGGCGCGAGCCCTGCGGCATCGACGCGACCAGCCGCTCTGCCAGCTCGATCAGCGGCTCGTACAGGTACCGCGAGTGCGTGTTCACGAGCCGCGTCTGGCGCACGACCGCCTCGGTCACCCGCGGGTGGCAGTGCCCCACGACCGGGACGTTGTTGTACGCGTCGAGCAGCCGCCGCCCATCCGCGTCGTAGAGCCACACGCCCTCCGCGCGAACGACATGCACGGGCTCGCGGTACGTCAGGTTCGTCAGCGCCGACCCCAACGCCGCGCGCCGCCGCCGCGCGAGCTCCGGTCTCGGCACCGGCGGCCGCGGCGCGCCGAGCTCGTACGCGAGCCGGTCGAGCCCGACCTCGTCGAACAGCCGCAGCAGCTCCCAGCAGTCGTCGTCCCACGCCTGGATGTACCCCGCGTTCTGCGGGTACCGCTCGACGCGCCAGGCGCTGATCGTCACCACAGCCGCCAGGCGCGCCGCCACGAGATCACCGAGCAGCTCCAGCTCCTCCGGCTCGAACGGGATCCGCGACGCATACCCGTCGATCGCGAGACGCGCGATCCTGAAGACGTCGTCGCGACTGCGCCCGCGGATCAGCGACGCCGCGCCGATCGCGAAGTCCGCCGCCTGCGCCGACCAGCCGCTGTCCCCGAAGTCGACGATCCCCGTGATCCGTCCGCGGTCGTCGAAGAGCACGTTGTCGACGTTGAAGTCGCCGTGGACGATCTGCGCGCGAAGGTGCGGCCAGCGCGGAACGACACGCTCCTCGTAGCGGTCGAGCACGCGCGCCACGACCGCCTGCCCCGCCTCGTCGCGGATCGACCCCAACAGCGGGCGTAACGCCACGGCATGCTCGACGTTCCAGAGCAGCTCGCGCGACCGCGCCGCCGGATGGAAGAAGCCGCGCAGGGCGATGTTCAGCCGCGCGTGCGTCGCTCCGTACGCGCGCACGGCGTCGTCGTCGAGCGCGCGTCCCTCGCCTCCGTGCAGCCGCTCGAACAGCCGCACGTAGTGGTTGCCGTCCGGCCCGGCGATCGTCGCCCGCTCGCGCAGCGGCCGCGCGACCGGAAGCTCCGGGTCGACGCGCGCGACGTGCAGGATCGCTTCGTGCTCGAGATCGAGCACCGCGGGGTCCTCGCCGAGGTTCGAGATCTTCACGACCGCACCGTCGCTGCCGTCGTCGATCAGGAACGTCTGGTCGCGCTCGCTGCCGAGGTCGCTCGCCCTCCCCGAGACGCCGAACGTCTCCTCCGCTATCTGGGCGACCTCGTCCGCCGTGAACCGCGGCGGGGGCGCCTCGAGAACGTTCACCCTCTGTCGCCGTACAGGTCGATCCCGTGCGGCTCCTGGATGAGGTTCCCGCCATCGACCACGATCGACTGACCGGTGACGTAGCTCGCGCCCTCGGACGCGAGGAATGCGATCAGCGCCGCGACCTCGTCCGGACGACCGGCTCGACCCACCGGCGTGTGCCGCGCCGCCTCCCGCTCGTCGTCGTCCGACGATGCGGTGGCGATCCACCCGGGCGCGACCGAGTTGACCGTGATTCCGTCGCGGCCGTGCTCGAGCGCGATCGTCCGCATCATCCCATCGATCGCGGCCTTCGCCGTCGCGTACGCAGCCGATCCGGGCGCAGTTACCAACGGCCCTGTGACCGACGACACCATCACAATCCGGCCGTAGCCGCGCTCGACCATCTCGGGCAGCACCGCCTGGGTCGTGTGGAACGCGGTCTTGAGAGTCATGTCGAGCTCGCGGTCGAGCTCCTCCGGCGGTAATTCCGCAAACGGCGCGTCGACGGGCTCCGACCCCATCTGCACCATGCCGGCGTTGTTTACGAGCACGTCGACGTGCCCGTGCGCCTCGCGGGCGGCCGCAACGAACGCGAAAGCCTGGTCTCGGTCAGTCAGGTCGGCGACGTGAGCCGACACGTCGGCACCCGCGGCGCGCAGCTCCTCCGCCCGCGCCTCGATCCGCTTACGAGTCGTCGAGGTGATTGCCACGCGCGACCCGAGCCGCGCCAGCATTCGCGCCGTTGCGAAGCCGATCCCCTCGGCACTGCCGCACCCCGTGACGAGTGCGGTGCGGCCCGTGAAGTCGAAAGGCTCCCCCGCCATCGGGCCGATGCTAATGGGCGGGTTCCAGGACGCGGAAGATCGATTTCAGCGGGGGATTCGAGCCTTGGCCGTCCAGAGGGTACTTCCGCCGCGCAGCGGCTTCGGTTGAACCCAGAACCCTCGCTCCATCAGGGCGTCGGTCCATGGATGCGCGGCAAGTCGCGCTCCAACTCCAGCGTCCACGGAATTTCGTTCGAGAGTACGACCCGACCTGTTCGCATTCGATGCGGCCGACTAACGCGTTGCGTGTTGTTCGCCCGAGTAAGGACGAGTTCCGAAGACCCCGGAGTTCTCGAAAGCGCGCGATTGGCCGACTGGCGGCCGCGTCTCGACGTGGCCAAGCTCTCCCGCGACTATTTCCCTTGCTCAACGGCCGTTCAAACCGGCGCCATGAGCGGAGTAGTGGCATGCAGCGAACGCGCGTCCCCCGTTGTCGACGCTCGGAGAACGAACATCGGTGTGATGAAAAGGCCCTGTCTCCAGGGCCTTCCGAGGTGGAGCTAGCCGGACTCGAACCGGCGACCTCCTGGGTGCGATCCAGGCGCTCTCCCAGCTGAGCTATAGCCCCGCGCGGGCACAGTGTAGCCGCGCCGGCGCCAGCTCTACGAGGCGCGCGCGGCGGCCGCAACGGGCTCGGCCGGCAGCTCGAACGACGCGGTCGTGCCGCGTCCGGGCTCCGACTCGACCCAGATCCGGCCGCCCATCGCGCGCACGAACTCGCGGCAGATGTAGAGCCCGAGGCCGGTGCCGCCGATGCCACGACGCTGGTCCGGATCGAGCCGGTAGAACTTCTCGAAGATCCGTTCCTGCTCGCCCGGCGGGATGCCGAGCCCTTCGTCGCTGACGCTGAAGCGCAGCCATTCGCCGACCGGCTCCACCGTCACGTCGATGCGGCCGCCGGACGGCGAGTACTTGATCGCGTTGTCGACGAGGTTGAGCAGCACCTGGCGGGTGCGCTCCTCGTCGCCGTGCACCTTCGGCAGCACGGCCGGGAGTGACACCTCGATCGTCGTCTCCTCTCCGATCCGCGTTCGGCCGCCGGCGACGACGTCGCGGACGAGCTCCTCCGGGTCGAACGTGTCGGCGACGACGCTGAGCAGCCCGCTGTCCAGCTGCCCGGCGACCAGGATCTCCTCGACGAGCTGCGCCAGGCGGTTGGACTGCTCCGCGATCATCGTGAGCAGGTCGTCCTGGGTCTGGGCCGGCAGGTCGTGCTCGCGCAGCGTCAGGGCGGCTCCGTGCAGCGAGGCGAGCGGCGTCCTCAGCTCGTGCGAGATGGTGGCGACGAACTGCGAGCGCAGGTTCTCCAGCCGGCGCTCGTGCGTCGCGTCTCGGAAGGCGTAGACCGTGTCGTCGTCGAGCGCCACCGCGACCATGGAGAGCCAGAGCTCCCTGCCGTCGACGTCGACGGGCACGGTCTCCTCGGTCGTGGTGCCGTCGCCGTCGCCGGGCCGGTTCGCGATCGGCACGAACGACGCGATCGTCGCCCAGCCCGGGATCGCCTCCTCGGCGGGACGGTTCGTGACGTCGGTCGCGCGCAGGCCCGTGATCGCCTCCGCGGCGCGGTTCCAGAGCCGCACGACGCCGCCGCGGTCGACCACCACCACGCCGTCACCGAGGTGCGCGAGCACACGCTCGGCCTGGTCGCGCTGCTGGCGCGAGAGCCGGCTCCGCGCGATCGCGGGCGCGGCCGCGTAGGCGATCAGGAGCAGCGCCGCGATGACGCCGAGGCCGACGAGGGCCGCCTCCCAGCGGGCGCGGGTGGCGGCGGCCGAGATCTCGGACCGTGGCTCCAGCGCGACGAGCGCCGCGCTTCCCGCCGAGGCAGGGACGCTCACGGCGACGGCTCGGTACGAGGAGAGGTCGAACGGCTTCTCGCGCTCGGCCGACGCAGGAACGGAGGTCGTGCTCGCGCCGGTGACGAGGCGATCCCCGATCAGGAAGCCGACCCGATCCGGCTCTCTGCCCGCGGCCAGACGCCGCGCGAGCCGTTGGTCGAGGGAGCCCACGAGAACGCGCCCGGCCACCCTGCCTCGGACCTTGACGTCGGCCCGTCCCATCGTCGCCGGAAGCGGCGTCCCGGGGCGCAGAAGGAACACGCCGCCGGCTGCGTAGGCGCGCTGCAACCGGCGCAGGTCGCGACGGTCGGGGCCGGCGAGAGCGCGCTGGACGCGCCGGTTCTTCGCGATCCGGACTGCCCGCGCCTGCGCCGTGCCGGAGGCTGCCTGGTAGCGCTTGCCGGCGACGTTGATCGCGTGCACCAACCGCTGGTCGGCGTTGCTGCGCTCCCGCTTGCCGGCAACCGCGCCGAACGCCCACACCGCGACCGCGAGCGGGAGCGCCAGTAGCAGCAGTCCCGTGGCGAGCCGCAGGCGACCGCTCGTGACTCGCCCTATGGCTTGCCCCCGGGGCCGTGCCCCTGATTGCCGTTGCCGTTGCCGTTGCCGAGGTGCTTGCCGTTGTCGTGACCACCAGTGCTGGGCGGCGCGGCGGGTGCAGCAGGCGCAGGCGGCGACGCAGGCGCGGGTGTCGGCGCCGGCTGAGGCGACGACGCGTACTCGTGCTTGACGTGCGACTTCCCGTGACCGTGCGGGGGCGCGGCGACCGATGTCGCAGTGGCGTGGTCGTGCTTGCGGTGCCAGCCGACCGCCTTGCCTCTCGGCGCAGGGGTCGACGCAACCGAGGCGACCGTTGCGACCGCCGGAGCCGGAGTCGCAGCCTGGACAGGCGGGGGACGCTTCGGGGCCGCAGGGGCATGCGGGCGGTGCGCCCGGTGTCTCGGCACGACGCGAGGCGCCGGCCGCGGCTGCACGGCATGCGGCACGAACACCGGCGTGACCGGCACACGGACGGGGGCGGCCGCCGGTCGCGTCGGGCGCAGGGCGGCGGCAGGCGTCCGCTTCTTGGCGTGCGGCAGGGAGGCCGCGACGACGTTACCGGCGGCGCCTCCGAGCGCGGGGAGCAGCGGGACCGGTTGCAGGCCGGAACCGGGCAGGAAGAACGCGGACAGCCAGACCGAGCCGGCCGCCGCGACGACGACTAGTGCGGTGCGGGAGACGTGGGCGTAGGGCGGCTTCATCACTGACGTAGCTAGGTCGCAGGCCGCCGTTGGGGAGCGCAGCGCTGTGCATCAAATGTACCGCGGTCGGCGGCGTTTCTCCAGGCTTGACAACGCATGGATCCTCCCCCAGCTGGGCCAGCTTCCCTCACCAACCGGTCGCGCGGCCGCGACCCGTACGGGTGAGATCGGCAGCGAGGGCCGGATGCTTTAGCTCGCCGATCGGCGCACGAGCGTGACGCCGTCGCGCACCGTCAGCTGCACGGCGACCACTCGCTCGTCGCCCGCGATCCGGTCGTTCAGCTCCCGGATCGACCGGGTCGCGTCCGTGTCGTCTCCGTCGTCGAGCACCCGCCCGCTCCAGAGCGTGTTGTCGATCGCCATCAGGCCGGTCGGCGCCAGCCGCGGCACGAGCGCCTCGTAGTAG
>DATIER010000037.1:0-18069 GCA_035455605.1 Gaiellaceae bacterium | reverse complement strand
GCCTCGACCTCGCGGTCCTTCGGCGGCGCGTTCGTCACGAGCTCGGCGAGGAGGCGCTCGGTCGCCGTCGCGATCTCGTCGACTGCGCGTTCGAAGGCGGCAGCGTTCGCCTGCGAAGGCTTCGTGAAGCCGCTCACCTTGCGCACGTACTGCAGCGCCGCGCCGCGCACCTCGTCGTCGGTCGCGGGCGGCTCGAAGTTGAAGAGCGTGTGGATGTTCCGGCACATGCCCTGCATGCTACGCGCCGATGGAGCGCTGGCTGCTCGTGCGTGGGACCGGCGAGCGCCCGCTGTCGGAGCGCGTCGCGCCGGAGTCGCTACGGCGACATTCGTCTACGCGGCGCCCGAGCGTGCAGAAGGGCGATCTCGCCGTCTGCTACGCCTCGCGCTGGCAGGTCGTCTTCGCCCTCGTCGAGGTCACAGGCGACCCGGAGAACGACCCACAGCGGGAGCGCTGGCGGTGGTCGTTCGCGATCCGCCCGCTGCTGCTGGTGAGCGACCTGCGCGAGGCGCCGCCGGTCGAGGCCGCCGGGGTGTTCCCGCGCAGCCTCGGGCGCCACTCGTACGTGCGGCTGACGGAAGAGCAGCTCGAACTAGCCGTCGACGCGCTCGAGCGCAATGACGCAAACGGTGCGTTTCTTCGTTGAAAGCAATCCGTTTAGGATCGAACACATGATCAGACGCGCACTCATCACCGTGTTCGCGGCGGCGGCCTTCGGGCTCGTCGGGACCGCCCCCGCGATGGCAGCACAGCCGTACCCGCTCAACTTCAAGACCTTCGGCCTCGACGCGCCCGACGCGACGAGCGGCGTCGTCTACTCCGACGCAGGAGTAACCCTCGCCTCGAGCGGCCTCGGCGGCCCCTACTTCTACAGCGACCCGTTCGCCGACTACTCCGGCGACGGTGCTGACGGGACCGGCAACTACGTCTACGGCACGTGGACGTCGCCGGTCACCACGCTGGGCTTCGGGTTCAACGAGCTCGTCTCGTCGTGGAACGCCACGACCCCACCGAACACGTGGATCCAGGTCGAGATGCAACCGCTGATCGACGGCAAGGGGTGGGCCAAGTGGTACATCCTCGGCCGCTGGGCCTCCGACGACCCGCACCCTTCGACCTTCCACCGCACCTCGGTCGGCGGGCAGGGCGACGCGAACGGGTTCGTCTCGATCGACACCTTCTTCGCCAAGGACCATCTCGCGCTCGCCTACCGCCTGCGCGTGACCCTCTTCCGCAGCACGACCACCACGCAGTCGCCGACGCTCACGCGCCTGAGCGCGATCGCGATGAACCTGACCAACCAGAAGGGCAGCTTCCCGAGCCCGACGACGATGGCCGGGACCGGGATCGACCTCGGCGTGCCGGGCTACTCGCAGGAGATCCACCATGGCGACTTCCCGCAGTACGACAACGGCGGCGAGGCGTGGTGCAGCCCGACCTCGACCTCGATGGTCGTCTCCTACTGGTCGAACGTCACCGGGACGAACTACGACCCGACGACGACCGACTACGACTGGGTGACAGCGGCGCTGGGCGCCAACCACCCCGACCCGTGGGTCGACTATGCGGCCCGCCAGGTCTACGACTACCACTACAACGGCGCCGGGAACTGGCCGTTCAACGTCGCCTACGCGGCCTCGCGCGGTCTGATGGGCGAGGTCACGGCGCTGCACAGCCTGCGCGAGGCCGAGCCGTTCATCCGCCTCGGCATCCCGCTCGTCGCGTCGGTCGCGTGGAACTCGAACAAGCTCGACGGCGGCATCAAGAGCACGAACGGCCACCTGATGGTGATCGGCGGTTTCACGGGCAACGGGGACGTGATCGCCTACGACCCGGCCTCGAGCGACGACACCGCCGTCCGGCACGTCTACGACCGGGAGCAGTTCGAGCGGGCGTGGATCCCGGCCTCGGGCGGGATCGTCTATTCGATCCGCCCGGTCGGGTACCAGACAAAGGCGGTGGAAGACCTGCTGACCGCCAACAACTCCTAGGAACCGGCTCGGAGGGGCGCGGACGGCTCCGCGCCCCTCCGGTCGATCTCGCTAGCCGCAGAAGGTCGCGACGACCGTCCCCGTGCCGGAATGGCCGGGGTTCGCCGCGTAACCCGGGTCGGTCCTGACGACGACGATCTTGGCCCAGTGGCCGCTCACCGCGCTCCCTGACTTCGTGACGGAGCCCGCGACGAGCACGCCCATGTACGTCGGCACCGTGCTCGGCGGCGCGGAGCTGTTCCCCGGCCGCGTCGCGAACGAGCTGCCGCAGGTCGTCGCCGGGCTGCCGGTCGGCAGCGTCGCGACGTCGTCGGCGAAGCCCTTGAACGACGACGGCGCGGTGCCGCCGCTGACGCCGTTGTCATCGGCCCACTGGCTGCCCCACCAGTCGAGCGTCGTGCCCGGCAGCGCGGCGGCGACCGAGAGGTCGCCGAGCACGAAGGCCCCGCTGCTCGGGAAGGCGAAGACGACGACCGACGCGCTGTCCGAAGACGGCAGGTAGTAGGCGTCGCCCGGGAAGCTCGCGGTGACCGTCTTCGAGCCGAGCGTCGAGCCGGACAGGCTCGGGATCGTGCAGCTGACAGCACCCGACGCGTCCGTCGTGCCGGTGCAGCTCTGGCCGTCGAGCGTGAACGTGACCGACTGGCCGGCCGGGCTCGGCGGCACCGCGCCCGGGTCGGCGTCGTCGTCGTTCGCGCCGTCTTCGGCGAGCGTCGCGGAGACCGTCAGCGGCGACCCGGCGGCGGCCACCGTCGGCCCGGTGTAGGTCAGCGTCGACTCCTCCCGCGAGAGCGTGAAGGGCTGCGCGTCGGAGCTGCCGACGTAGACGGTGCCGTCGCCCGCGTAGGCGGCGGTGACCGTGTACGAGCCGGGCGTCTGCGCCAGCGTGACCACGCAGGAGGCGAGCCCGAGCGCGTCGGTCGTCCCGGAGCACGACTGCGAGCCGAGCGCGAAGGTCAGCGTCCGCCCCGCGAGCGGCGCCGTGGTGGCCGCGTCGACGAGCCTGCCGCCGAGCGTCACGGCGTCGTGGTAGTCGCCGGAGGTCGCGCCGGTGTACGTGGTGGTGGTCGGCCGCAGCGCGACCGTGACCGTGTGGCTGACGGTGCTCGTCAGGCCGGCGTCGTCCTCGACCGTGAGCGTGACGGTGTACGTCCCCGCGGCGGCGTAGGTGTGGCTCGGCGTCGCGCCCGAGCCACTACTGCCGTCGCCGAACGTCCACTGCCAGTCGACGATGTAGCCGCCCGTGTTGTTCGAGTGCGAGGCGCTCCCGTCGAAGCTCACCGGGTCGAGCGCCTTCGGCGAGCCCGGCGTGAACGCGAACAGCGCGGTCGGCGCCAGCGCGCCGAAGTTCGCGGAGCAGCCGGTGATCGAGTTGTCCCACTCGAGCTGCAGCTCGTACGGGTTGTGGTTGATCAACTGGTTGTAGTTGCCGTTGGCGTTCGAGGCGATCTTCGTGCCGAAGTCGAAGTTGCACTTGTCGCCGTTCTCGCCGGTGCCGTTCGTGTCGAACCAGCCGCCGTTGTCCGGGTCGGTGATCGTCTCGTTGTGCTCGTGGCTGAGCACGTTCAGCTCGTGGTCGGTGACGTCGCCGTTCGGGCGCTTCGTGGCGTCGCCGCTGCCGCAGTGGTTGTCGGCGAAGCCGATGTACGGCTGGTTGGCCCACAGCGTCTCGCCGTGGCCGGAGATGTTGAAGAAGCTGTGGTACGCGCAGTACCGGTTCGGCGTCGTGTTGAGGATGTTCCCGCACGACGAGAAGTCGTCGACGCAGGTCTCGACGTTGTCGGGAAGGACGAGGAAGTAGATGTTCCCGAGGCCGCGCGGGAGACTGTTCGACTGGATGAACGAGTCCAGCTCGTTCGCCTCCTGCGTCTGGGTCAGGCAGACCGCCACCGTGCGGCCGGCGCCGTCGCTCGTCGGGCAGCCCGACTGCGTCGCCGGAAAGGCGTTCGTGTCCGTCAGCGAGCCGGCGAACGTCTGCTGGTACTGGATGAAGTTGCTGCCCGAGTCGCTGTACTGCGTGTCGGTCGCGTAGACGTTCGTCACACGCCCGCTGTCGGCTGCGACGTCGGTGAACAAGCGCTCGATCAGCGAGTGGTAGTTCGCGGTGACCGAGAAGCCGGACGGCTGCCAGTAGACGACGTGCGTCGTGTGCGGCCCGAGCACGAGGCTGCCGCTGTGGTAGGTCATGTTGCAGGTCGGGTCCGGGCAGACCGCGAACGGCACCAGCGTCCTGAGCGCGTGGCCGAAGCGGCTGCGGACGACGCGGTGCGCACGGCGCGCGGGCCTTGGCTTCAGCTGGTGGCGTGACGCGCCCTTGCCGGCGACGTCCCAGGCGATTCCGAGCGCCGGTCCCATCACGTGGCGACGCTTCGACGCCGCGCTCGCGCTGGGGGCGGCGACGGCTACGAGGGCACAGGCGAGCGCGAGCAGCGCCAGGAGCGGCGCTGTGCGGGCGAACGGTCTCTGCTGCGGCATTCGAGCTCCTCTCCACCGCGCCCGTTCTCCCCGGGTGCCGGGCGGCGGCACGGTCGACGGACGGCGTGGGGTCGTTTCGAAGCTGCCGCAGCTGGAGCCCGCTCCCAACGCTCCCCCGAGCGTTGTGCTGTCACGAAGCGCATGGCTCCTCCACGTCGCCGACCACGCGGGGGCGCGTGGCCTTCCCTGACGTTAGGCAGCTTCGCCGCGCAGTCAAGCCGTGACGTCGCTGTTGCGAAACCGTCACGGAAGCGATCCTGCTCGCGCGCTGGAGCTTCAGCGAGCCCGCGAGCTCTTCGTCGTCGTCGGGCTCACGCAGGGCGCGGCCGTCGACGACGTCTGCACCGTGCGCACCGACGGCACCGGGCTGCGGCGGCTGACGCACGACCTGGACGCGTACTCGGCGAGCTGGCGCTAGAGCCAGTCGCGCAGCGGAACGCTCGCCGCGAGCGCCGAGAAGTCGCCTCCGTCGCGGATCGCGCCGGCCGCGTCCGCGAGCGCCTTCGCCGCCACCCACGTCAGCCCCCCGCCGACGCTGACGCGCTGCGCGCCCGCCTCCGCCAGCTCGGCGAAGGTGAAGGTCGGCCGCGCGAGCACGTTCACCGGCCTGCCGACCGCGCTGCAGACGGCGCGCACGTCGTCGACGCTCCGCAGGCCCGGCGCGTACAGCACGTCCGCCCCGGCAGCCTCGAACCCCTGGAGCCGTGTGATCGTATCGCCCAGATCGTCGCGTCCGCGGATCAGGTTCTCGGCGCGGGCCGTGAGGACGAAGCCGCTCGCTCGCGCCGCCTCCACGGCGGCGACGATGCGCTCGACGGCGTGCGCGCGATCGTAGATCCGCCCTTCCCGCGCGTCCCAGTCCTCGATCGAGCCGCCGGCCGCACCCGCCTCGGCCGCGCGCGCGACCGCCCGCGCCGCGTCCTCCGGCTCTGGCCCGTAGCCGTCCTCGAGGTCGGCCGAGACCGGCAGCGAGGTGGCCGCGTCGAGCGCCGCGACGTGCGCCGCCATCTCCTCCGAGGTCACGGTCCCGTCCAGCCGCCCGAGCGTGAACGCGAAGCCGGAGCTCGTCGTCGCGAGCGCGCGGAAGCCGAGCGCCTCGAGCACGCGAGCCGAGCCGACGTCCCACGGGTTCGGGATCACGAACGGCTCGCCCTCGTGGAGTGCCCTGAACGTCTCGGCCTTGGTCACGGGCCCAAGCCTACGATCGCAAGATGGAGCGTGCAGTCGTGCTGGTCGAGGGGACGAGCGACAGGATCGCCCTCGAGACGCTCGCGCGGCGCCTCGGGCGCGACTTGGCCGCCGAGGGCGTGGCCGTCGAGGCGATCGGCGGCGCGCAGGCGATCCGGCGGGCGCTCGCGCGACACGCCGGCGCAAGGCTCGTCGGGCTCGTCGACGCGGGCGAGGCCGGCGCGTTCCGGCAGGCGCTCGACGACGTCTTCGTCTGCGATCCCGACCTCGAGGGCGAGCTGATCCGGGCGCTCGGCGCCGCCGAGGTGCTGCGCGTGCTGGAGGCGAACGGCGACGTCGGCCCGTTCCGGACGCTGCAGAAGCAGCCCTCGTGGCGCGGGCGGCCGGTCGAGGAGCAGCTGCGCCGCTTCATGGGGAGCGGCGGCAGCCGCAAGATCCGCTACGCGCGCTTTCTCGTCGACGCGCTCGAGCTCGACCGTGTGCCGCGCCCGCTCGGAGCCGTGCTCGCGGCGGTCTAGTAGGGCAGCCAGCCGTCGCGGAAGCGCGTCGGCTGCCGGCGGTCGACTTTCGCGTAGGCCTCGGCGGGCTCGGTCGTCTCCTCGTCGACGCTCGCGCCGTACCTCGCGGCCGTCGCGTCGACCGGATAGCCGCCCCAGTCCGGGCCGACGGAGCGGTCGCGCGCGCCCATCGCCAGCACGAGGCACTGCGCGTCGCCGGCGCCGACGATCACGTGCTTCGCCCCCGGCGGGCAGTGGACGAAGTCCCAGCGGCGCAGCGGCCGCTCCTCGCCCTCGATCACGAGCACCGCCTCGCCGGCGAGCACGAGGAAGTCCTCCTGGTCGGCCTCCCAGTGGTACATCGCCATCGCCTCGCCGGGCGCGAGCGTGACGAGATGGACGCCGTACTGGTCGAACTCCGGCTCGCCCTCGAGCCGCGCGTACGCGCCGCGGCCGTCGGCCGCGTTCCAGACCACGTCGTGCGCGTTGACGACGTACCAGCCGTCCCCCGTCGGCACGAGCCCGTGCTCGGTCTGCGCCAGCTCCGCTTCCCCGGCCACGCGGGCAGCTTACGGCTACCGTGAGGCGATGGCGCGATCGAGCGGCATCGAGCTGCGCGGCCTCGAGAAGACCTACGCCTCGCCGGCCGGGCCCGTGCACGCCGTCCGCGGCATCGACGTCGAGGTGCACGAGGGCGAGACGGTCGCGCTGCTGGGGCCGAACGGCGCCGGCAAGTCGACGACCGTCGACATCCTGCTCGGCCTGCAGCGGCCGGACGCCGGCACCGTGACGGTCTTCGCCGGGCCGCCGGAGCGCGCGGTCGGCGGCGGGCGCGTGGGCGCGATGCTGCAGGAGGGCGGCGTGCTCCGCGACCTGAGCGTTGGCGAGCTCGTCGCGATGATGGCCGCGCTCTTCCCACGGCCGCTCGAGGTCGACGAGGCGCTGCGGCTGGCGCAGCTGGGCGGGCTCTCCGACCGGCGCACCGAGCGTCTCAGCGGCGGCGAGCGGCAGCGCCTGCGCTTCGCCGTGGCGCTCGTCAGCGATCCCGACCTGCTCGTCCTCGACGAGCCCACCGTCGGCATGGACGTCGAGTCGCGCCGGGCCTTCTGGTCGACCGTGCGCGAGCTGTCCGCGCGCGGCAAGACGTTCCTGTTCGCGACGCACTACCTCGAGGAGGCAGACGCGTACGCCGACCGGGTCGTGCTGATGGCGCACGGCCGGGTCGTCGCGGACGGGCCGCCGACGGAGATCAAGGCGATCGTCGGCTCGCGCACGATCCGCGCGACGCTGCCCGGCGTGCCGCTCGAGGAGCTCGAACGCCTGCCGGGCGTGACGCACGTCGAGCGGCGCGGCGAGAGCGTCGCGCTCGCGTGCTCGGACTCCGACCCGGCGCTGCGGGAGCTGCTCGCCCGGCACCCGGAGGCACGCGACATCGAGGTCCGCGGCGCCGGCCTCGAGGACGCGTTCGTCCAGCTCACGGCCGACCCCGAGGTGCCCGCGTGAGCAACCCGCTCGCCTACGCGCGCTTCGAGCTGCTGCGGACGTTCCGCAACCGGCGGCTGTACATCTTCTCGCTCGGCTTCCCGCTCGTCCTCTACTACGCGATCGCCGCGCCGAACCGCAACGTGCACAGCCTCGGCGGCACGGGGATCTCGGCGCCGCTCTACTTCATGGTCGGCCTGGCCGCGTTCGGCGCCATGAACGCCGTGCTCGGCTCGGGCGGGCGCATCGCCGCGGAGCGCGCCGTCGGCTGGAACCGGCAGCTGCGCCTGACGCCGCTCTCGACGAGGACGTACTTCCGCGTCAAGGTGGCGACCGCGTACGTGATGGGGATCCTGACGATCGCCCTGCTGTACGTGGCCGGCGCGACGCTCGGCGTGCACCTCCAGGCCGGCAACTGGGTCGCGATGACCGGGCTGATGCTGGTCGGCCTGGCGCCGTTCGCCGCGCTCGGGATCCTGCTCGGCCACCTGCTCACGAGCGACTCGATCGGCCCCGCGATCGGCGGCACGACCGCCGTCTTCGCCCTGCTCGGCGGCACGTGGTTCCCGATCACGAGCGGCGTGATGCAGAAGCTCGCCGAGGCGCTGCCTTCGTACTGGCTCGTCCAGGCCGCCCACGTCGGCCTCGGCGCGCAGGGCTGGGGCACGACCGGCTGGATCGTCGTCACCGCCTGGACGGTCGGCGCGGCGCTGCTCGCGCGCCGGGCTTACGCGCGCGACACGCAGCGCGTCTGATCAGCGCCGGCCGCGGCTGAGGACGAGCGCGACCTTGCCGCCCTGGCGCAGCACACTGCCCGGAAAGCGCGGCGACTGCCGCAGCACGCGCCCGCGCGCGACGCGCCTCGAGTAGCCGCGGCGAACGGCGCCGACGGCGCAGTCGGCCCGCTGCAGCAGCTGCCTGGCCGCGGCGAGCGTCTTGCCGAGGACGTTCTGGACGTCGCAGAGGCCGGGTGTGTTCAGGTGC
Source organism: Gaiellaceae bacterium (assembly GCA_035455605.1). Classification (GTDB taxonomy): domain Bacteria; phylum Actinomycetota; class Thermoleophilia; order Gaiellales; family Gaiellaceae; genus AC-32. The sequence goes on along the minus strand of DATIER010000037.1, from coordinate 9,452 downwards.
GCGCTCACGTTCCAGTCGCCGTTGCGGTCGTTTACCCACGCGCCCGCGAGATCGAGTCGCCCGTCGAGGTTGAAGTCGGCCGGGGCCACGGCCTCGGCGTACCCGAACCAGAGCGGCGGCTCGAACGTGCCGTCCCCGCGATCGAGCAGCACGGCGAGGTTGCCGGTGTCGCTGAAGGCCAGATCGGCGCGCCCGTCGCCGTTCACGTCGCCGGCTACGACGCGGCTCGCGTGGGCGCCGACGGCGTAGTCGCGCCGCGGCCGGAACGTGCCGTCGCCGCGGCCGAGAAGGACGCTCACGCCCCGGCCGCGCGGCGCGCGCGGGTTCGCGGTCGCGAGGTCGAGCCGCCCGTCGCCGTCGAAGTCCGCGAGGGCGAGGGAGTTCGGCGCGCCGCCCGTGACCACGTCGGCCCGCCCCCGAAAGCTGCCGTTGCCGCGGTTCAGCAGCACCGAGACCGTCGCCGCGCCGCCGTTCGCGGTGACGAGGTCGGCACGGCCGTCGCCGTTCAGGGCGCCCGCCGCAACGGCCGTCGGCAGCGGGCCCGTCGGGTAGTCGGCCCTGGGCGCAAACGTGCCGCCGCCGAGGTTCCGCAGCACCGAGACCGTCCGCGCGGACGAGTTCGCGGTGACGACGTCCGGCCGCCCGTCGCCGTCGAGGTCGGCCACGGCGACGCCTTGCGGCGACGGCCCGGTCGCGTAGTCGGCGCGGTGGAATCCGCCCGTCCCGTCGTTCAGCAGCACGGAGACGACCTTCGCGCCGGTGCCGTTCGCCACCACGACGTCGCCGAGCCCGTCGCCGTTCAGGTCGGCGACCGCGAGCGCGGCCGGAACGCCGGCGACGAACTGCACGAGGTCGGAGACCATGAAGCCGCCCTGCGGCCTGCGGATCGCCAGCCAGACCACCCGGTCGGCGAAGCTGCCGAGCACGAGGTCCGCCTTCCGGTCGCCGCTCACGTCTCCGGCCGCGAGCGTCTCGGCGTCGCCGGAGCCGGCGAAGCCGCCGTCGAACTCCAGCCCCTGCGCGCCGCCGAACGAGAGTCGCGGCGCCGGAGCCGAGCGCGCCGCGACGCCCGCCGCGAGCGCGGCGAGCACGAGCACGCACACGAACGCGAGCCTCACGTCTTCTCCCAGACCGAGACGTGCTTGCGGCTCTCGCTCGTGAACGGCTCGCGGCGCCAGCCCGACCAGCGGTCGCGCAGCTCCATGCCCGCCAGCCGTGCCATCAGGTCGAGCTCCGCCGGCCAGACGTAGCGGAACGGCATCGAGACGCGCTCGATCCGGCCGTCCACCAGCGTGAAGTGATGCGACACGAGACCCTGGTTCACGACGTCGTACTCGTCGATGCCCCAGTGCCTCTCGCTCACGTCGAAGACGTGGAACGTCTCCCCCGGCGGCAGCCGCCGCAGCTCGGGAACCCCGACCTCGACCAGGAAGCGGCCGGCCGGCTCGAGGTGCGCGGCCGCATTGCGAAAGCACGCGACCTGCTCGTCCTGGGTCGTCAGGTTGTTGATCGTGTTGAAGACGAGGTACGCGAGCGCGAACGAGCCCTCGACCCGCGTCGTCGCGAAGTCGCCGATCGCGACCGGGATCCGCTCGCCCCCCGGCTTCTCGCGCAGCTTCGCGACCATCGCGCGCGAGAGGTCGATGCCGTGCACCTCCACCCCGCGCCCGGCCAGTGGCAGCGCGACGCGGCCGGTGCCGATCCCGAGCTCGAGCGCGCGACCGCCGGCTGCGAGCTCGGCGAGCAGGTCGACCGTCGGCTCGAGCACCTCGGGGGAGAACAGCTCCCAGGAGTCGTCGTCGTAGCGCGCGGCGACGGGCTCGTCAAAGTAGTCGCGGCCGGTCATCGAGCCGAATCTACCGCCGGGCGCCGTGCAACCATGAGCGCGTGAGACTCGCGGCGCTCGCGCTGATCGCACTCGCGCTCGCGGCCGGCAGCGCCGGCGGCACGACCTCCGTCCCGCGCTGCCACACCGCCGACCTGCACGTCTACCTCGGCCGCGCAGGCGTGGCGGCGGGGAGCTGGGCGCTGGACATCGCGGTCCGGAACCGCCGCGGCCACGCCTGCTTCGTCTACGGCTATCCCGGCCTCGGGCTGCAGGACGCGCATCACCGGGTGATGGCCTCGCGCGTCACGTGGGGCAGCAGCATCGCCCGCCGCGACCCCGGCCGGCATCGCGTCGTCCTGCGACCCGGCCGCGCCGCCTTCGCCAGCCTTTCGGGCTCGGACGTGCCGTTCGGCAACGAGCGCTGCCGTCCGTCGGCCTGGCTCGAGGTGACGCCGCCGGACGAGCGCTCGTTCCGCCTCGTCCGCTTCGGCGCGACCGCCTGCAACCACGGCCACCTGACCGTGACCGCGCTCGCCGCGACCCGGACGCCGCACGGGTAACCGTCGGCCCGTCGCTCGAAGGACGGAGCGGAGCCGCGCCGGCGGCTCCGCTCCGCAGAGGTGCGTTACGCCAGCGTCGCCTCGGGGCGCGCGTCGTTCCAGCGAACGATCAGCGCGTAGAGGACGACGAGCGTCAGCGCCTGCCCGGTGAGGGCCCACAGCGGGTACGCCGCGCTGCCCACGAAGCCGAGTTGCAGGATGAAGTTCAGCCCTGCCACGACGATCGTGAACCAGCGTGCCCAGCCCGATCCCGAGAGCAGTCCGAGCCCGGCGATCACGAGGATGATGCCCCAGATCAGCATGATCCAGCCCCAGGTCGTCAGGTCGAACACGACGATCTGGTTCGGCGTGACGGCGTAGTAGGAGCCGCGGATCAGGGCGATCAGGCCTTCGAAGAAGTCGATCATCCCGACGATCACCATCAGCCAGCCGGCGAACGAGATCCAGCCGGTCCAGGTACTCGAGCGTGCCATGTACTGCTCCTTCCTCGCGGTTGCCCATGCTCCGCGGGGTGGTTGCCGGGCGGGCACTTCGCCGCGCGGCCGCGAAAACCTGCTCGAATCTGCCTAGCCGAGGCGGTCCAGCCACTCGGGGTCCCAGAGCCGGAACCCGCCCACGAAGGCGTTCTCGTTGTCGCCGCGACGCGAGTTCGGCGGCAGCTCGTCGAGCTCGTCGGCGCCCCCGCCGCCGATCACGACGTAGTCCGGCTGCATCGCGGCCGTCAACCGCTCGACCGTCTCGAACACCGCCTTCCGCCACTGCTTCCTCCCGACCCGGCGCAGGGCGCGCTCGCTGACGTAGTCCTCGAAGGTCTTCTTCCGGAACGGCAGGTGCCCGAGCTCGAGCGGCTCGACGATGCCGTCGGCGATGAGCGCCGAGCCGAGGCCGGTGCCGAGCCCGAGGAAGAGCATCCGGCCGCCCTCGTAGCTGCCGACCGCCTGCATGACCGCGTCGTTCACCACCTTCGTCGGGGCGCCGAGCGCGGCCTCGAAGTCGAACCCGACCCACCCCTCGCCGAGGTTGATCGGCTCGGCGATCGGCTTGCCGCCGCGGACGGGGGTCGGGATGCCGACGCTCACGCGGTCGAACTGCCAGCCCTGCGCGAGCTCGGTCACGCCGTCCGCCATCTCCTGCGCGGTCAGCTTCGGGCCGGAGCGGAACTTCCGCTTCTCGCGCTCGCCGTGGAGCAGCGCCTTGACGTGGGAGCCGCCGACGTCGACGGCCAGAACCGACCCGGGCATGTCGGGATTGAACCAGCCGCGGCCGTGGGGCTAGGCCAGCGCGCGCTCCAGGGCCGCCCGGTCGGTCGGGCCGCCGTGCGCGCAGAGGACGAGCTCGACGGGCAGGTCGAGCAGCGGGCGCAGTTCCTGTCTGATCTGCTCGCGCGTCACCCCGACGGGCAGCCAGCCCGGCACGAGCTCGAGGCCACGGCCGAAGTCGGCGATCGTGTCGCCGGCGATCACGGCACGGTGGCTCGCCAGCCAGAGCACGAGGTCGTTGTGCCCGCGGCCCGGGAACACGTCGAGCCCGACGGGCAGCCGGTCGCCCGCGAGGAAGAAGTGCGCCTCGGCCGCGTCGTCCGCCTGCAGCCAGCGTAGGTCGGGGCTGCCCTCGCCGACCTCCTCGGCCGAGACCCCGAACTTGCGGATCAGGTCCTCCTTCGTGTCCGGCGGCGGTGTGTACAGCGACGCTCTGAGCCGCCTCACCAGCGAGCGCGCATCGCGCTCGTGCCACGGCACCGTCAGCACGACGACCGGCTCGCGCTCGGCCGCGAGCTGCTCGAGCTCGGCCGGCACCGCCAGCGGGTCGAACAGCAGCAGCCGGCCGCCGTCGTCGAGCGCGTACGACGAGACCTGCTGCCCCCACGCCGACTCCGGCGCCCACTCCGGATGCGGCGCCGTCCAGTGCCATAGGCCCCGCTGCAGCTCGCGCACTAGGCTCGCGCCGCCCGTCTCAGGGAGGCCGCGAGCACGACCACGACCACCACCGGCAGGAGCCACCACGCGTTGACGCCCTCCGCGGTCAGGAGCTTCGTCGCCACGAGCGCCGCGAGCACGCCCGCCGCGAGCTGCCAGTCGTCGCCGACGACGAACTCCCACCAGAAGCGGCCGAACGCGCGGAGCCTGCTCACGCCCGGCCCGCCGAGAGCTGCAACGCGACCCGCCGGCGCCGCAGCAGCCACGTCAATCCGAACGAGCCGGCGAGGACGAAGCCGATCACCGCGAGCACCGCCGCGTCGCCCCCTGGCCAGTCGACGCCCGCGCCCTCGGCGCCCCAGAAGATCCCGAAGCTCGTCAGCAGCACCCCGACGCCGTACTTGAGCGCGTTCTCGGGCACGCGCTGGAGGGGCCCGCGGACGATCAGGCCGACGACGACCACGGCCACGGCCGCCGCGGCCGCAGCGACGACCGCGAGCCCGAGGTGTCCCTGCGTGCTCCCGAAGGTGACGACGATGAACGCGACCTCTAGGCCCTCGAGCAGGACGCCCTTGAAGGCGACCGTGAACGAGTACCAGTCCATCGTCGACCCGCCGTCGCGTGCCGCTGCGCCGGCCTCCGCGCGCTCGCGCTCGAACGCCATGGCCTCGTCGCGCTGCGACAGGTAGCCGCTCGCGCGGAGGATCGCCTTGCGCAGCCACTGCAGCCCGAACGCGAGCAGGAGCGCGCCGACGACCAGGCGCAGCGACGAGATCGGGATGTGCTTCAGCGCCGGCCCGAGCGCCGCCACGACGGCTGCGAGCACGAGCGACGCCGCGGCGACGCCGACGAGCGTCGAGCGCCACCCGCGCACCACGCCGACCGCCAGCACGATCGTCAGCGCCTCGACCGCCTCGACCGCGCTGGCCGCGAACACCGCCAGGAAGAGGATCACGGTCGAGCTCACGCCGCGATTCGTAGCACGCGTGCCCGGCGCCCGGAGCGCCGTCGCGTACGCTCAGCGGCATGCGCGTGCTTGCAGGGATCGCCGGCGTCGCCCTGATCTTCCTGATGCTGAGCGAGTTCTTCGTCTCGTTCATGCTCCCCCGCCGCGTCAAGCGCGACCCGCGCATCGCGCGCGGGCTGAACCGGCTGCTCTGGCGGCCTTGGCGCGCGGTCGCGCGCCGCTTCCAGCCGGCGACCGCCGACACGCTGCTCGGCTTCTTCGGCCCGCTGGCGCTCATCGTCCAGCTCCTGGTCTGGGCGATCGGCCTCGTGATCGGGTACGGCCTGCTCGAGTGGGCCGTCGCCGGCGGGAGCTTCAACGACCGCTTCCTCTCGAGCTCCGGGCTCTTCCTCAGCGCCGGCTCGTCCGGCGGCTCGACCGGGCTGCGCATCGTCCAGCTGCTGGAGGGGGCCACTGGCGTCGGGGTGCTCTTCATCGTGATCGGCTACATGCCCTCGGTGTACTCCGCCTTCTCGCGGCGCGAGACCGCGGTCTCGCAGCTTGCGACGCGCGGCGGCTCGCCGCCTGCCGCGGGGACGCTGCTCCACCGCGCGGCCGGCCGCGAGCGCTGGAGCGAGCTCGAGCGCGACCTGCAGTCGTGGGAGGCATGGGCTGCCGAGCTGATGGAGACGCACCTGTCGTACCCGCTGCTCGGCTTCTACCGCTCGCAGCACGTCGGGCAGAACTGGCTCGCGGCGCTGACGGCGATGGTCGACGTGGCCGCGTTCGTCAAGGCGACCGCCCCCGACGCCGACGTCGACGGCGCCGACATCACGTACCGGATCGGCCGCCACGCGCTCGCCGACCTGGCGCACCAGTTCAGCCTCGCCCCCGAGCCCGTCGACCGACTGAGCGACGCGGAGTTCGACGACCTGTTCGCGATCCTCGAGCGGTCGACGGTCGCGAACGTCGACCGCGAGACCGCCCGGCGGCACCTCGACCACCTGCGGGCCGAGTACGAGCCGAACGCGCAGGCGCTCGCTGCATACCTCGCGCTCGAGCTGCCGCCGTGGTTCCGCGGCGGCGACATCGCGAAGAAGCCGCGGCCGGCGCTCGGCCGCGACTTGGTCGGGCGCTGACGCCACGCCATGGGGTTCCGGCGGATCGATTCCTCCGAGCTCGAGTGGATCACCCGTCCGCACGAGCCCGGCGGCCCGGCGCGGCACGTCGCCGAGCTGAGCGAGCTCGCCGGCTTCGACGGCAGCCGCGCGAACATCTGGCGCTACGAGTCGGGCGCGAGAGGCCGCCGGCACCGGCACGCGCGGCAGGACGAGACGTTCGTCCCGCTCTCGGGCACGCTGACGATGTACCTCGGCGAGCCGCCGGAGCGAGTCGAGGTCTCGGTCGGCGGCGTGATCCACGTCGAGCACGGCACCGCGCTGCAGGCCGTGAACCACGGGGACGAGGAGCTGCTCGTCTACGTGTACGGGATGCCGCCCGAGGCCGAGCACGCCGAGCTCCTCGACTCGGCGCTGTAGGCTCCGCCCGTGGCCCATCAGGTGGTGCAGCTGTCCGGGCTTGAGTGGACGACCCGCGACCACGAGCCCGACGAGGCTCCACGGCACGTCGCGGCGCTGACCGACCGCGCCGGCTTCACGCACACGCGCGCCAACCTCTGGCGCTACGAGCCCGGCTCGAAGGGCCGCCGCCACCGCGACGCCGTCCAGGAGGAGACGTTCGTCCCGATCTCCGGAACCTTGACGATGTACCTCGGCGAGCCGCCAGAGCGGGTCGACGTCGAGCCCGGCGGCCTCGTCCACGTCGAGACCGGAACGGCGCTGCAGGTCGCCAACCACGGCGACGAGGAGCTGCTCGTCTTCATCTACGGCGCGCCGGCCGAGACCGGCGGCGCCGAGTTCCTCGACTCCGCCGTCTAACCGAACTTCGACCAGATCAGCAGGTCGAGGATCCGCACCTCCGTGAGCGTGTACCCGCGGGCCGCCAGCGCCCGACGGGTCTCGCGCAGGGCCGCCCGGTTGAGGTCGAGGTCCTGCTTGTAGCGGCGCACGAGCGCGATCGCGTGGGCGCCGAACTCGGACGGCGGCGGCTCGTCGGTCGCTAGGTACGCCTGCACGACGCTGTCGAGGATCGGGATCAGCGCAGGCCGCTTCCCGTGCAGCGCCTTCGTCGTCTTCGCGAAGCCGATCCCGTGCAGCTCGCCGAAGGAGCCGAGCAGCCGCGCCAGCGGCGTCCACGGCACCGAGCGCGACGCGAGCGACGCCGTCACGGGAATCTCGCGCAGCGCCGACTCGATCCCGCGGCGGCGCCGGAGCACCGCGGCCTGCTCGGCCGTCGAGATGCGCGCACCGCCGCGGTTGGCCCGCTGCAGGTCGCGTTCGTCGAACGTGTCGGGCTCGGCTGAGCCGCTCTGGTCGTCCGCCCCGTAGGCCTCGAGGAAGGCGAGGGCGACCTCGAGCGGGTCGTCGAGCTGGGCGCCACGGAGGACGACACGCGTCACGGCGACGCCAGACTAAGCTCCTCGGGTGGCAGAGGCCGCCAGGATCGCCGTCATCTACTACAGCGCGACCGGCAACGTGCACGGGCTGGCGCAGGCGGTCGCGCAGGGCGCGGAAGGAGCGGGCGCCGAGGTGCGGCTGCGGCACGTCGAGGAGCTCGCGTCGGAGCTGCTGATCTCGCAGAACCAGTACTGGGGTCGCCACCGCTCGGCGGTCGCGGAGGCTCCGGTCGCGACGCTCGACGACCTCGACTGGGCCGACGGCGTCGCCTTCGGGTCGCCGACCCGTTTCGGGAACATCGCGGCGCAGCTGAAGCAGTTCATCGACGAGGCGGGTGCGCTCTGGCAGGCCGGGAAGCTCGCGGACAAGGTCGGCACCTCGTTCACGTCCTCGCAGAACCCGCACGGCGGCCAGGAGACGACCATCCTCGCGCTCAACACCACGCTCTACCACTGGGGCATGCTGATCCTGCCGCTCGGCTACACCGTCGCCGAGGTGTTCGCCGCCGGCGGCAACCCGTACGGCGCGTCCTTCGTCGCGGGCCACACCGTGACCGGCCCCGACGACCACGCCCGCGCGGTCGCGCGCTACCAGGGTCAGCGGCTCGCCCGCTTCAGCGCCGTGGTCGCGCAGGCCCGGCGGGAAGGCGCATTCGCCGTCGAGCGGCCGGCGCCCGAGAGCTTCGCCGGCCCGACGCGGCTGTAGCACGCGTTTCCGGCGCGTACGCAAGCGGGAATCATCCGCTCATGCCCGAGGAGATCGTCACCGTCGCGCGCGTCGAGGCGCGCAAGACGCAGTCCGGGAACACGCGCTTCGTGCTCTTCGACGACAGTGGCCGCGAGTTCACGACCTTCAAGGAGCCGATCGCGCGCCAGGCCGTCGCGGCCGAGGGGCGGCGCGCGAAGATCACCTGGCACGAGCAGCAGCGGGGCCAGTTCACGAACGTCTACCTCGACGCCGTCGAGCTGCTGGCAGGCGAGGGCGACGACGAGGCGGAGGAGCGCGTGGACGAGATCGCCTGGCGGACGGCGATCGAGGCGGCGCCCTACGTCCTCGGCGGCGACGCGGTCGAGCGCGAGGTGCCGCCCGAGGAGCTGTTCGAGAAGGTCAAGCCGCTGAAGGACCTCGTCGCGGACGACATCCGTTCCGACGGGGACGATGAGTAGCTAGCGCGCGCTCTCGTCGAAGCGCTCGAGCCCGTCCTCGGGCAGCTCGTCCCACGGCGCGCGCGAGGCGACGAACGTGTGGAACGACGGCCTGATCCCCGGGTCGCCGTCGAGCGCGCCGAACCGCACGCCGATCTGGTCGCCGGCCGGCCAGACGTTGCCGAACAGGCTCGACCCGCACACCTTGCAGAACGCCTTCACGCGGCCCTCGCCCGGCGGCTCGTAGACCGTGATCAGCTCCTCGCCCGAGACGAGCCGGAAGCCCTCGCGCGGCACCCGCCCCTGCGTCAGGCCGAAGGCGCCAGAGTGCTTCCTGCAACGCGAGCAATGACAGTGGCTCGCCCAGACGAACGGCGCCGTCAGCTCGAACCGGACGCCGCCGCAGAGGCAGGAGCCTCCAAGCGGGTTCTCCGGGCTCGGCTCCGGACCGACCTGCGCGTGCTCGGCCATTCCGCCCACGACTATCACAGACGGGCGAGGTCGCTCGCGTGCCTGTCGCCCCACCGGCGCAAGGCCGCCA
>DATIER010000036.1:0-10161 GCA_035455605.1 Gaiellaceae bacterium | reverse complement strand
TGTCACGCGTGGGTGACGCCTTCGTGCCGGGAGTGCGCCACTTCGTCCACACTCGCTTCACAGCGCCCGCGGACGAGCGAGCGCAGCGCCCGCGACCGCGCGCGCGGCGCCCTCGCTAGGATCGCCCGCGACCAAGCGAGGCGAGGAGTTGACCAGAGATGGAATGTGACGTTGCCGTCCTGGGAGGCGGCCCCGGCGGCTACACGGCTGCGATCCGCGCGGCGCAGCTCGGCGCCAGGACCGTCTGCATCGAGAAGGAGCCGGAGCTCGGCGGAACGTGCCTCCGCGTCGGCTGCATCCCGACCAAGGCGTGGGTTCAGACGGCGTTCGCGATCAAGCAGGCGGAGGAGACGTTCGGCAAGCTCGGCGTCCGGACCGGGGAGCCGACGCTCGACCTCGCCACCGCGAACGAGTGGAAGGACGGGGTCGTCAAGCAGATGACCGGCGGCGTCGCGACGCTCTTCAAGGCGAACGGCGTCGACTGGGTCCAGGGCGTCGGTCGCTTCCGCGACGCGAACACGATCGACGTCGACGGCGGCGAGCCGGTCACGTTCAAGCAGGCGATCATCGCGTCGGGCTCCTACCCGCTGCGCCCGCCGATCGAGGGCCTCGACTCGCCGCGCTGCGTCGACTCCACAGGGCTCCTCGCGCAGACCGAGGTGCCGCGGAGGCTCGTCGTCCTCGGCGGCGGGATCATCGGCTGCGAGTTCGCCAGCATCTTCGGCCGCTTCGGCTCCGAGGTGACGATCATCGAGATGCTGCCCGCGTTGATCCCGCAGGAGGACGCCGATGCGGCCAAGGAGCTCGCGAAGCAGTTCGGGCGCCGCGGCATCACGGTCCACCTCGAGACCTCGGCGGAGCGCGTCGAGGACACGGGCGGCGAGCTGCGCGTCCACTTCGGCGGCGGCCAGACGGTCGACGCCGACCTGATGCTCGTGGCGACCGGCCGCGGGCCGACCGTCGACGACCTCGGCCTCGAGCAGCTCGGCGTCGAGTTCGACCGGCGCAAGGGGATCGCCGCCGACGAGCACCGGCGTACGACGGTGCCGCACGTCTACGCCGTCGGCGACTGCGCCGGCTACTGGCAGCTCGCGCACACCGCCTTCCGGGAGGGCGAGGTCGCGGCCGAGAACGCGCTGGGCCACGACGCGGTCGTCGACAACCGCGGCGTCCCGCGCCCGATCTACACCGACCCCGAGATCGCGAGCGTCGGCCTCACCGAGGCAGAGGCGCGCGAGCAGCACGGCGACGACGTCGCCGTCGGGAGGTTCCCGTGGGTCGCGAACGCGCGGGCGGTGATGCAGAACGAGACCGTCGGCTGGGTCAAGTCGATCCACGAGACGCGCTACGGCGAGTTCCTCGGGCTGGTGATGGTCGGGCCGCACGTGACCGATCTCGTCGAGGCCGGCACGGTCGCGCTCGACGCGGAGGCGACGATCGAGACGATCGCCGACGGGATGGCCGCACACCCGACGCTGAGCGAGGCGATCAAGGAAGCGGGCCTGGTGGCCCTCGGTCGGCCGATCCACATCGCCACGCGCAAGCGCACCGCCGCCGCGACCTGAGCCGTATCTGTCGGGCCGCGTTCGCCGTTCGAGCAACGTGGAGGCATCTCGCGCCCCTGGTTCCCTGCGGCGACGCGGGCGTTCCGCTGACCGCTCGTTCGAGCAGCTCTACCGCCGGCACGCGCGCGACGTCTACCAGTACGCGCTCGCCGTGCTCGCGAACCCGGCCGACGCCGAGGACGTCACCCAGACGACGTTCCTCAACGCCTACCGCGCCTACCAGAAGGGCGAGCGGCCGCAGAAGCCGCACAACTGGCTGATCGCGATCGCGCACAACGTCTGCCGGATGCGCTGGCGTCAGGCCGGCGCGCGGCCGAAGGAGGTCGCGCTCGAGCATGCGCCCGAGCCCGTCGCCGTCGACCACGAGCGGGCGGCCGATCTCGACGAGGTGCTGGCCGCGCTCGCGCAGCTGTCCTTCAATCAGCGGGCGGCGCTCGTGATGCGCGAGCTCGAAGGCCGGAGCTACCAGGAGATCGCCGAGATCCTCGGCGTCTCCGTCGGCGCGGTCGAGGCGCTGCTCTTCCGGGCCCGGCGCCGGCTGCAGGTCGGGCGCGCGGGTCTCGGCGTGCTCACGACGGTGCCGCTGCCGGGATCGCTCGCCGGGCTCTTCGGCGGCGGCGGAGGTCTCGCCGCGGCCGGCGGTGCCGCGATCGGTGCCGACCTCGTCCTGAAGGCCGCCGCCGTGGTCGTCGTCGGCGCCGCCGTCGCAGGAGCCGGCTACAAGACCGTCGATGCCGTCGGTGCCTCGCGAGCGGCGAGGGCGCCGTCCGTCGCCCCGGTCGGGCCGCGGAGCGCGGCGCACGCAGCGAAGGCGGCGCGGCGCGTGCAGTCGGCTCCCGCCAAGCGCAGGATCCGTCGCCCGGCGCGAACCGCGCGCGCCGCCGGCGCCCGGGCCTCGCATCCGGCCGCGACGAGCACGCCCGCTGGCTCGGCGCCGGCCGCTGCGCAGCCGGTTTCGACGGCGGCCGAGCCCACGGCCGCAGCCGTGTTGCCCCCGTCGCCCCTCGTCGTGAAGACCCCGACGCTCCCGTCCGTTCCGCCGCCGCCACCGCTGCCGGTCAAGCTGCCACCGCTCCCGCCGCTGCCGCCCCTGCCGCCTCCTCCGCCCCCGGTCACGGTAACCGTTCCGCCGCTTCCACCGCCGCCGCCGCTGCCGTAACCCGAAAGCGGGGTGCAAGGAGCGCCGTTTTCCGGCATCTTTTGGGAGTGACCCCGGTTCTCGCGAGGCGTCTGGGCAACGATCGCGCGTTCGAGCGGCTCTACCGCAAGCACGCAGGCGACGTCTACCGCTACGCCCTCGTCGTGCTCCGGAACCAGGCCGACGCCGAGGACGTCACCCAGACGACGTTCCTCAACGCCTACCGCGCCTTCGAGCGCGGCGAGCGCCCGCAGAAGCCCCAGAACTGGCTGATCGCGATCGCGCACAACGTCTGCCGCCAGCGCTTCCGGCAGGCGCAGCGGCGGCCGGCCGAGGTCGGCTACGAGGACGAGCTCGCCGAGAGCGTCGTCGAGGAGGACGCGGTCACCGCCGAGGACATCCGCCGCGCGCTCGGGCATCTCGCCTTCAACCAGCGCTCGGCGCTCGTGATGCGCGAGCTCGAGGGGCGCAGCTACCCGGAGATCGCCGAGATCCTCGGCGTCAGCGTGAGCGCCGTCGAGACGCTGCTCTTCCGCGCTCGCCGCGCGCTGCGCGAGCAGCTCGAGCAGTCGATCACGTGCCAGGAGGCCGAGCTCTCGATCTCGCGCCAGCTGGACGGGCGGCTGCCCCGCAACGAGAAGGGCACGCTGCGCGCGCACCTGCGCGAGTGCGACGACTGCGCGAGCTTCGCCCGCAGCCAGCGCGCGCAGCGTGGCGCGCTGAAGGCGCTCGGCGCGATCCCGCTGCCGGGCTCGCTTGCCGGCCTGTTCGGCGGCGGAGGCGGAGCGGCGGTCGGAGGCGGCCTCGCGTTCAAGGCCGCGGCGCTGACGGCGGGCGCGCTCATCGCCACCGGCGTCGGCTACGAGGGCGTGAAGCAGGAGCTGCTGCCGAAGCCGCACCCGGCGGCCGCCGCCGCGCCGATCGCGCAGCAGCGCGCGAGCCGTGCCCCGGCGAAGACGGTCGCGGCCGTGAGGACGTTCACCGCGCCGCAGGAGGCGAGGCACGACCAGCAGCCGTTCCGCCGCCAGGCCGTGAAGGCGCGCAAGGCGCACCCCGCGCACCCGCTGACGCCTGCCGTCTCCTCGACGCCCGTGGCCACGAAGACGAGGCCGGTCACGCCGGCCCGCGAGCGCGGCCACGACCTCAAGCCGTTCAAGCCGACACACGTGAAGAAGTCGAGCCCGGGCCTCGGGCCCGCGAAGCAGCAGGTCAGCAGGCCCAAGCCGCGCAAGCCGGCGCCGAAGGCGAAGCCCCGGCGCTCGAGCCACCCGGGCGGCAGCGGCCAGAGCGGCCAGAGCGGTCAGAACGGCCAGAGCGGGCAGGGCAAGGGCGAGGCGCCGGCTCCGGCGGCCGAGCCGACTGCCGCCGAGAGCACGCGCGGCAAGTCCGGCCGCTAGTTGCTACAACACGCGCGTGTCCATCATCAATCGCAGAAACGCAGTCCTGGGCTGGGCCGTCTGGCAGACCGCCAAGCGCACGGCGACCTTCAAGGCGAAGAAGAAGATGCCGGGGATCGAGAACCGGCGCCCGAACGCGCCGCTCGTCGCCGTGACGTTCGCGGGGCTCGCCGGAGCCGTCGGCGCGCTGGCCTTCTGGCGCAAGCAGCACACCGGCGACGCGGCCGCCTAGCCGCGCCGCCGCCGGCCGCCTGAGCTACGCCGAGACCTGCTCGGCGAGCTGCTTCGCCTGCTGCTCGAAGGGCTGGTCGACCTCCTGGAGCGTGTGCTCCTCCTGCTCGAGGTTCTCCTCGAGCAGCTCCACGACGTCGTCGTGGTGCAGCTGCCGGGCGATCGTGATCAGGCCGCTGTAGACGGCGATCTCGTGGTGCTCGACCTGCGCGCAGCCGCTGAGGATGACGGCGTCGGTCAGCCCGGAGCCACTCTCCGCGAGCAGCTGCTCGCCCTGCGCCCGGAGCCCCTCGATCGCCGGGCACGGCAGCCGCTGCGGCTCGGTGCCGAGCGACGCGAACGCCTGCTGCACGTTGCGGATCTGCCCCTCGGTCTCCCGCGCGTGGTGCGCGAGCCGCTGCTTCACCTTTGGCTCACCGGCCCTGCCCTCGAGCTCGCGGAGCACGCCGAGCACGGTCTCCGCCATGGTCAGCGCCCGCGCCGAGCTCGTGCCGGAAGAGCGCGATCGCGTCCGTGAGCTGTGCCACCTCGGACCCCTCCTTTTCTCCGATCGACGTTTGAAGTTAGATAGGCGCTACCCCGACCCGGTCGAGCCAAACGAGGAGCTGCCCATGCGCATCGAGTCGTCCGTCACCTCCGTCACGTGGATTCCGTCCGAGGCGATCAAGGGCATGCCGAAGCTGCCGTTCGAGTGGGGCGTCGCGCACTACGACGAGCCGCCGCACGACCGCCTGCTCGACCTGGAGGCGATGCACGAGAACGACCTCTTCCGCGAGGCGAACGAGCTGCGGGCGTGGATCGAGGCCGACGACGACGGCTCGGTCTCGGAGTTCGGCTACGAGGGTGGCGGCCGCATCGGCGTGACGCGGATCAAGCTCGGCCGCCGCGAGGTCGCGTTCCCGGCCGTGCAGTATCCCCTGATCCAGGCGGAGCCCGAGGTCGGGGACGGGTGGGTGCGCTTCCGCCAGTCGGCCGGCGGCCACATGGGCCTGCCGGCGCCGCGGCGCGTCATGGGCAAGCCGTTCTTCCGCGTCCAGTCGGCCTCTGCGTGGACGACGCTCGAGCTGACGATCAACGCCGACGGCACCGCGCAACCCAAGCTGGTCGGCGCGAGCCCGTTCCCGCGGCACTGGATCTACGACGACGACGGCGTGCTCGTCCAGAAGTCGGGGACGATCGACTTCGAGCGCTGGTACCGCGAGTCGCACGGGTCGAAGACGCCGTGGGGCGACGAGGACTCGGAGGCCTTCGCCGTCGCGGTCGAGTCCGAGCTCGAGCGCGAGCTGTCGAGCTCGATCATGCGCGACGGCGCCAAGCTCGAGCGACGGGTCCTCGACGCAGGCGAGGCGCTGATCGAGCAGGGGCAGGAGGGGCGGGAGCTGTTCCTGATCCTCGACGGAGTCGTCGACGTCGAGGTCGACGGCGAGGAGGTCGCGGAGATCGGTCCCGGCGCGCTGATCGGCGAGATGGCGCTGCTCGGCGACGGCAAGCGGACGGCGTCGGTGTACGCGACGACCCCGACCCGCGTCGTCGTCGTGCCGCCCGACGCGGTGGCGCAGTCGGCGCTCGAGGAGCTCGCGGCCTCGCGGAGCCCGGGGGCGTAGGATCGCCGCACCCCCCACGGAAGGAGCAGCCATGTACGCACGGCTGATCACGTTCTCGGGCGCCGAGCCCGGGAAGCGAGACCTCGCGGTCGAGACGATCAAGGAGACCGTGATCCCGATGCTTCAGACCTACGACGGCTTCGCCGGCTACCTGGCCTTCTACGACGCCGACAACACCCGGGCGGCGGCGATCATCCTCTGGGACAGCAAGGACGCGGCCGAGGCGGCGGAAGAGACGCTCGTCGAGCGGCGCGCCCAGATCTCCGGCCAGATCGGCCTGCAGGTCGAAAGCGCGGATCTCTACGAGGCGCCGGTCGTCGAGCTCGTCGGCGCGCGCGTCTAGCTCGCGGCGCCGAAGGCAGCGGCGAGACGCTCGAGCCCGAGCTCCAGCGTCTCGTCGCCGACGGCGAGGCTCAGGCGTGCGTGGCCCGCGCCGCTCGGCCCGAAGCCCTCGCCCGGCGCGAGCGCGACGCGGTGCTCGGTCAGAAGCCTCTCGTTGGTGAGCGTCTCGGGCAGCTTCAGCCAGACGTAGAACGTGCCCTCGCAGGTCTGCGGCCCGAGGGCGTCGACGACGACGTCGCGCCGGCGCTGGTAGGTGTCCCGCCGCTCGGCGACCGAGTCCTGCGGCCCGGTCAGCGCGGCGATGCACGCCTCCTGGAGCGGCCGGAAGATCCCGACGCGACAGTGGTCGTTGAGCAGGTTGATCCGCTCCACGACCTCGGCGTTGCCGACGACGAAGCCGACCCGCCAACCGGCCATGCCGTAGGACTTCGACATCGAGAACAGCTCGACCCCGACGTCCTTGGCGCCCGGCGTCGCGAGGAAGCTCTGCGGCGAGCGGCCGTCGAACACGAGGTCGCCGTAGGCGAAGTCGTGCACGATCGCGGCGCCGGTGGTCTGGGCGTAGGCGACGACGTCCTCGAACGCGCCGGCCGGCACGGCGACGGCCGCCGGGTTCGACGGGTAATTGAGGTAGACGGCGGCCACGTCCTCGGCCGGAGCCCGTGTGAAGTCGGGCGGCCAGCCGTTCCCCGGGTCGAGCGGCACGTAGGCGACCCCGGCGCCCGCGAGCGCCGGCCCGGACGGGTAGTCCGGGTAGTACGGATCCGGCAGCACGACCGTCTGGCCCTTCTCGGCGAGCGCGAGGCAGAGCTCGACGATCGCCGTCTTCGTCCCGGGCACGACGGCGACCTCGTTGTCCGGGTCGAGCTCGACCCCGTAGACGTCTCGGTACCGCCGCGCGAGCGCGATCCGCAGCTCGGGCAGGCCGCGGAACGGCGAGTAGCCGTGCACGTCGTCGCCCCGGGCCGCGCGCGCGAGCGCCTCGACCACGTGCGGCGGTGGCCCCGTCTCGGGGTTGCCGCGGCCGAGGTCGACGAGCGGCTCGCCCTCCGCCGCGGCCACGCGCGAGACGGCCGCCAGCAGCGCGCCGAAGTACTGCTGGGGAAGCCGTTCGATGCGCTGCGGCCGCGTCAAGGAAGCTGATCCTTACCACGTTGAAGGCGCCGAGTCGGCCTTGGTATCGTCGCGCTCGTCCAGCGAGAGGGGGTTCTTGCTCATGCCGTCGAACGCCGCCTTCGACCGCTCCTCGTCCTTCGCGCGCCGCCTCGCGATCCTCGCCGCGGCCGTCGCATCGCTCTTCGCCGTCGGCGCCGGCTCGGCCGCGGCCGCGCCGCCGCAGTCGGGGCCTCCGGACCTCGGCCCGAACGTGATCGTCTTCGACCCGAGCATGCCGCAGAGCGAGATCCAGGCGACCGTGGACGCGATCGCCGCGCAGCAGGTGCCGAACCAGTTCGGGACGCAGCGCTACGCCCTGCTGTTCGAGCCAGGCACCTACGGCACGCCGCAGAACCCGCTCAACTTCCAGGTCGGCTACTACACGAGCGTCGCCGGCCTCGGCCGCGAGCCGGGCGACGTGGTCGTCAACGGCTCGATCTACGTGCACAACCAGTGCACGAACGGCTCCTGCGTGGCGCTGAACAACTTCTGGCGCTCGCTCTCGAACCTGACCATCAACGTGAGCAACTCGAACGCCGGCTGCTACAGCGGCGAGTTCTGGGCCGTCTCCCAGGCCGCGCCGATGCGCCGCGTGCACGTCAACGGGCTCACCACCCTGATGGACTACTGCACGGGCCCGTCGTTCGCGAGCGGCGGCTTCATCGCCGACTCGAGGTTCGACGGCAGCGTCGTCGTCAACGGCTCGCAGCAGCAGTGGGTGACGAGGAACAGCACGCTCGACGCGTGGACGAACGGGGTCTGGAACCAGGTCTTCTCGGGCGTCGTCAACGCGCCGGCCGAGTGCTTCCCTGCACAGGCGTCGTGCGGCGGCCCGTACACGACGCTGCCGACGAGCTCCGTCTCGCGGGACGCGCCGTACCTCTACGTCGACTCGGACGGCAACTACGACGTCTTCGTCCCGGCGGCGCTGCGCGACTCGCGAGGCGCGGACTGGGAGGGCGGCTCGACCCCCGGCTCGTCGATCCCGATCTCGGACTTCTTCGTCGCCAGGCCGGGCGACGACGCGCAGGTGATCAACAACGCGCTCGCCCGCGGCTCGAACCTGCTCTTCACGCCCGGCGTCTACCACCTCGACCGAACGATCAAGGTGAAGCGGCCCGACACGGTCGTGCTCGGCCTCGGCTTCGCGACGCTCGTGCCCGACGACGGCCAGGCGACGATGGAGGTCGCAGACGTCCCCGGCGTGAAGCTCTCGGGCCTGCTCTTCGACGCCGGCCCGGTGAGCTCGCCGGTGCTGCTGCGGGTCGGCACGCCGCACGCGCACAAGAGCGACCCCGCGGATCCCACCTCCCTCCAGGACGTCTTCTTCCGCATCGGCGGCGCCACGCCGGGCACGGCGACGACCAGCCTCGTCGTCAACAGCGACGACGTGCTCCTGGACGACATCTGGGCCTGGCGCGCCGACCACGGGAACGGCGTGGGGTGGACTCAGAACACCGCCGACACGGGCGTGATCGTCACCGGCGACCGCGTCACCGCCTACGGCCTCTTCGTCGAGCATTACCAGCGCTACGAGGTGATCTGGAACGGCGAGGACGGGAGGGTCGTCTTCTTCCAGAACGAGCTGCCCTACGACCCGCCGAGCCAGGCGGCGTGGTCGGAGGCGCCGGGCGTCCCGGGCTGGGCGGCGTTCAAGGTCGCCGACGACGTGTCGAGCTTCCACGGGTACGGGATGGGGAGCTACAGCTTCTTCAACCAGGGCTTGGACATCTTCGCCGCGCACGCGTTCGAGGTACCGACGACGCTGCCGCCTGGGAGCCTGCACGACCTGCTGACGATCTTCCTCGACCCGAGCGTTGGCAAGGGCGGCATCCTGAACGTCGTCAACGACGTGGGTGGGTCGTCGACGATCGCCAATCCCGACGTGCCGGTCACGGTCGTCAACTACCCGTAGGTCGCGATCGAGCTACGCGAGCTTTGGAAAGGCTAGGGCGATAATCCGCCTGAGTTCGCGTGCGCTGTTCACGTCGAACTGATAGGTCTGCGTCGTGCCTCCGCGAGGGTTCTTGCGGTCGCTCGAGCCCGATGAACTGACTCCAGTTACCGGTGGCCGCCGTGCTCGAAGATGGCGTACTCGCATTCCGTTTCCGTCGGATGTAGCCGGCTTTGATGAAGGTTCTGCTGTTCGAACCCGCTTACTCGTGCCATTGAACCTCCTTCGCATCGGGGTCATTCATCGTAGGACTTGGTGAACCAAGGCAGTCAACCGTAGAAGGGTGATGGATCAACCAGCCGCCCCCGCCCGATACTCCTCGTGCAACCGAGAGCGCGCCCCGATGCGGCGGGGGCGACCTCGGAGACACGAAGGGCCTCAATGCGGCGAGGCCTGACGACTTACCTGCGGCTCTCTCTCACGGGAGACACGAAACGGGGCCAGGCGGCGGCCCCGTTTCGCGTTGTCTGGAGAAAACCCCCTTCAGGGTGAGGCACGGCCGCCTGGCCTGAGCAAGATGCGACCCATAGCGTTGATCGTCCGCCTGGGCCGCAGAGACGGGCGACACGCAGATCGAAAGGGCGACCGACGGGTCGCCCTTTCTCTTGCCTACGGCGGCGGGACGGCAGGCTCCTCCGGCTCGCCGATCGCCTCGATCACGACCGCTGCGAGCACGATCGCGCCGCCGATCAGGGTCGACGTCCCCGGCCGCTCGCCCAGCGCGATCCAGACCCAGAGCGGGCCGAGGACGATCTCGAGCAGCGTGATCAGCGCG
>DATIER010000035.1:0-9877 GCA_035455605.1 Gaiellaceae bacterium | reverse complement strand
GGGCGCAGGACGGCCCCGGCGTTCGCCGCGGCCCAGAGGATGTTGTCGAGCGCGACGAACAGCTCGGCGGTGTACGACTCGACCAGCGGCTTGCCGCTCTCAGCCGTCACCGTCACCGCGAGCTGGTCGGCCTGCGCCAGCACCTCCTGCGCGACCACCCCGAGCAGCGCGCGCCGCTCCGCGAAGCTCGACTGCGCCCAGCGCTCGGCCGCGACCCTCGCCTCCGAGACGGCTTCGGCAACCGCCTCCGGCGGCGAGACCGCGACCGACCCGAGCTCCTCCAGCGTCGCCGGGTCGACCGGCCGCAGCTCCTCGGACGGGGCGTGGCTGACCACCGAGGGATCCTAGTCCCGCCGGGGTAGGATCGACCGCGGAGGATGGACCGGGTCAGGCGAATCGAGGAGAACGAGAAGCTCTTCCGCGAGGTCAACGAGCGCGTCGCGCAGATGCAGGCCGGCTTCCAGTCGGGCCCCGATCCGGAATGGGTCTGCGAGTGCGGGGACGAGACCTGCTTCGAGAAGGTGTCGATCTCCCTCGACGACTACCGCGAGATCCGGGCGCGCAACGACTGGTTCTTCGTCAAGCCCGGGCACGAGCGGGTCGACGCCGAGCGCGTCGTCGCCCGCCGTGACGGCTACCTCGTGGTCGAGAAGGACGGTCTGGCCGCCTAGACCTGCGCTCGGCAGCGGTCGAGGTCCTCGAGCTGCGCCGCGATCCACGCCGAGACGTCGTGGTCGCGGACGTGCCCGCGGATCGAGGCCAGCCGCTCACGCCGCTCGGCCTCGGGCATCGTCAGCGCCCGGTGGATCGCGTCCGCCTGCCCGGCCACGTCGAACGGGTTGACGGTCAGCGCCCAGTCGCCGAGCTCGGCGTGCGCGCCCGCGTTCTCCGACAGGATCAGCACGCCGTCGCGCTCGTTGACGAGGGGCGCCTCCTTCGCGACCAGGTTCATGCCGTCGAAGATCGCGTTCACGAACAGGGCGTCGAACTGCTTGTACGCGGCGACCGAGGAGGCGAAGTCGTCCTCGATCACGAGCTCGATGGGCGTCCAGCCGCCCTGCTGGAAGCGGTCGTTCACGCGGCGCGCCGCGCGCTGGATCGCGCCGAGGTACTCCGCGTACTCGGGGATGTCCTGCCGCGACGGGTCGAGCAGCGCGAGCATCCCGACGCGCCGGTGCATCTCGGGATGGGCGTCGAGGTACAGCTCGAACGCCCGGAAGCCGCGGACGATGTTCTTCGAGGGGTCGGTGCGGTCGACCCGCAGGACGACCTTCTCCGGCCGGCGCGCGACCAGCTCGCGCTCCGCCTCGAGCACCGCCTCGCTCGAGGCGAGCTCGTCGAACTCGTCCGGGTCGACCGAGATCGGATGGGCGCTGACGGTCGTGGCCTGGCCGGCATGCGAGACGACCCCGGCCGCGAAGTCCGCGTCGGCGCCGGCGAGGTCGATCGCGGCGCGCATGAAGTTGAGGCCCCACTGGCGCGTGTGGAAGCCGACGACGTCGTTCGCGAGCAGGCCCTCGTGGACCGCGCGGCGGATCGAGTCCGGCAGGACGTGCCAGTAGTCGGTCTGCGGCCACGGGATGTGTACGAAGTGCGCGAGCAACGCGTCGGGCGCCTGCTCCCGCACGAGCCGCGGCGCGAGGTAAAGGTGGTAGTCGTGGAAGAAGACCGCGGCCTCGGGCTCGGCCCTCAACTCCTCCAGCACGGCGTCGGCGAAGCCCTGGTTCACGCGCGCGTAGCCCTCGTCCCAGGCGTTGCGGAAGGCGATGTCGACGCTCGGGTCGTACGCGAGCTGCCACAGGTAGTGCTGCAGGAACCACAGCATCGGGTTCGCGACGACGTTGTAGTACCAGTCGTACGCCGCCTCGTCGTGCGCGACGAGCCGCAGCCGGAATGGCGAGCCGTCCCATGCCAGCTCGTCGACGGCGGCGCCGCCGGTCTCCGCGGCGACCGCGCGGTCCTCGTCGCTGATCGCGGCGGCGATCCAGACGACGTCGTGATGCGAGACGAGGCTGCGCAGCGCCGTCACCAGGCCCCCTCCGCCGCGGCGCGCGAGGCGCTCGCCGCCCGGCCCCCGCGCGTACGTCACTGGGCCGCGGTTCGAGACCACGATCAGCTTTCGGCGGCCTGCCACCCGGCCACCCTACCCGGCCTGCCGCCCGCGAAAGCCGTTACGAGGCGGCGGCGGCCGCGGTCACCTCGGCTCCCGCCGTGTCGTTGCCGTCGAGCTTGTTCAACAGCACGAGCCAGTCGCGCAGCAGGCGGGGCATGAGGAAGTTCCGCCGGACGTACTCCTTGCCGCGGAGGGCGCGCTGCCGTGCCGCCGCCGGGTCGTCCAGGATCTCGATGCACGCCCCGGCGCACTCTTCCGGCGAGTGCGGGTCGACGAGCCAGCCAGACTCGCCGTCCTGGACCTGCGCCACGATCCCGCCGACGCGGCTCGCGACCGTCGGCCGCGTCTTCCAGAGCGCCTCGGTCACGGTCAGCCCGAACCCCTCCTTGGTCGACTTCTGGATCACCGCCGAGGAGTGCACCTGGAAGGCGTTCACCTCGACCGAGCCGATGTTGTTCAGGTTGCTGAGGATGTAGACGTCCGGATCGCCTGCCGCGTACGTGACGGTGCGGTTGTAGTAGTCCCAGCCCTCCGGATCGTCGTGCGCCATCGAGCCGACGAGCGCGAGCTGCACGTCCGGGTGCTCGGCCTTCACGAGCCGGTACGCGTCGATCACGCCGAGCGGGTCCTTCCAGGGATCGAAGCGCGAGACCTGCGTCAGCAGGGGCCGCTCGACGTCGATCCCGAACTGGTCGACGATGTACGCGGCGTCCTCGGGCGAGAGCGCCATGTTCTTCGGCGTGAGCGGATCGATCGCGGGCGGCCAGATGAATGCCGGCGCGATCTGCGCCCCGTTCGGGACGTACTCCTGCATGTGGAAGATCGCGGCGTCGTAGCGGCCGAGCCACGGGAGCAGGAAGCCGAGCACCTCGCGGTTCGGCTGCGAGAGATCGATGTGGCAGCGCCAGATCCAGCGCGCGCGGCTGCCGGGAAAGTGCTCGATCAGCCCCGCCGGCTGCGGGTCGTGGACGAGGACGTAGTCGTACTCGTCGACGAACTGCTCCGCGTTCAGCTCCTGGAAGCGACGGTAGACCTCGATCTGCGTCGCGCTCAGGCCGAGCGGGTCGCCCTGGAGCGCGTTGTGGATCGTCTTGGTGACGGCGAAGAACTCCTCCGCGCCGGCGATGATCCGCCACTCGGCGTCGAGCCCCGCGTCGCGCATCAGCGGCACGAGCGCGTAGTTGATCTCCGCCACGCCGCCCCCGAACGCCGTCGCCGACAGGTGCACCAGCCGCTTCCCGCGCAGCGGCTCGGCGAGCCGCCGGATGTCCTCCATCAGCCCGCGGGTCGCGATCGTGGCGTAGTCCGCGAGCGACTTCTGACCGACGTTGACGAGCTGCAGCATCAGCGGCCGCCGAGAATACCGGTCTGTCTGGCCGGCTTCAGTCCAGGAGCTTGACGAAGCGCAGCCGGGAGCCGCCGCCCTCGCGCTCGGCGATCTCGACCTCGTCGGTCAGCGCGCGGATGATCTCGATGCCGAGGCCGCCTTCCTCGAGGTGCTCGGCATCGGTCGGGTCGCCGCGCCCGCCGTCCGGGTCGAAGCCCGCGCCCGCGTCGCCGACCTCGACCGCCAGCCGGTCGGAGAGGAGCTCGTAGACGATGTCGACGCTGCCGCCGTTCTCGCCGTAGGCGTGCTTGACCGAGTTCGTGCAGGCCTCGGTCAGGGCCAGCTTGAGGTCGTGCAGCGTCTCGTCCGAGAGCGGGCGCACGCCGGCGATCGCCGTCAGGGCGAGCCGCCCGAGGGTGATGTACTCCGCCCTCGCCGGGATGGTCAGGCGCACGAAGCGGCCCTCTTCGCTCATCACGCGGGTCGTTCCCCTCCGCGGTCAGCTCCTAACCCGCAGGGATCGTGCGTCTCGCCGGCGAGGGTCACGGGTCCGGATCCTAGATGCTCAGCGCGTTTCCGAGCGCTCGCTCAGCCGTACCGGGAGCTCCAGCCGGTCGTGGCCGCGCGCGATCCCGAAGCGGACGACCTGGCCCGGGCTGAGGTTCGTGACGATCCGCGCAATGTCTTCCGAGGCCCGGACGGGCTCGCCGGCGATCGAGACGATCACGTCGCCGCTGACGGGGAACGTGATTCCGAAGGCCTCCGACGTCCGCCGGCCGGCCCGCAGACCGGCCGCCGCGGCGGGGCTGCTCGGCAAGACGTTCGTCACCACCGCACCCCGCGTGACCGCGAAGTGGAAGCGATGCGCGAGCGCCGGCGTGAGGTCGGTCGTCTCGACGCCGACGAACGCGTACGAGACCGAGCCGTTCGCGATCAGCTGCTCCATCGACCGCTTCGCGGAGTTGATCGGGACGGCGAAGCCGACGCCCTCGGCCTGGCCGGAGGTGCTGCGAATCTGGGCGTTGATCCCGATCACGCGCCCGCGCGCGTCGAACAGCGGCCCGCCCGAGTTCCCGTGGTTGATCGGGGCGTCGGTCTGGATCGCGTCCACGAGGTCGAAGCTCGAGGTCAGCGACTCGATCGAGCGGTGGGTCGCGGAGACGACGCCGACCGCAAGCGAGTTCTCGTTCCCGAACGGACTGCCGATCGCCGCGACCGGCTCGCCCACGACAGCGGCCGCCGAGTTGCCCAGCGGCACCGGGGCGAGCGGATGATCGGCGGGGTCGACCTTGATCAGGCCGACGTCGTCGAAGACGTCCCACCCGACGACCCTGGCGTCCGTGCGGTCGTGATCCTGGAACTCGACGAAGACCCGGTCGGCCGGCTTCGCGACCGACCCGGGGCTGTCGCCGGCGTTCGTGATCACGTGCGAGTTGGTGAGGATGTAGCCCTTCGGCGAGACGACGAAGCCGGAGCCCTGCGCGCTCTGGGCGCTCGCCGGGTCGCGGCCGAAGCTCGAGACGATCGTGACCACGCCCGCCGAGCGGCCCGCGTAGATCGCGCTCGGCGAGAAGCCGTTGCCGGGCAGCGGCTTCGCGCTCGGCCGGACCGCGGCAGTCGAGGCGATCGGCTGCTGGATCGGCGCTGCGCGGAAGACGGTCGTCGTCGAGCCGGAGCCCGTCCAGCCGGCGGCCTTGCCGATCGCGAGCGCAGCGATGCCGCCTACGAGCGCGCAGGCGACGGCGAATGCTGCGAGAGGCCCGATTCGCACGGCCGTCGCACTGTAGCGCCGGATCCGCACCGTGCCGTTTTCACGGCAAAACGGCCTCGGGCACGCGCACGGACACGGCCGCGGCGGGCAGGACGAGCGCGAAGACCGTTCGGCCGGGCTCGGACTCGATCTCGATCGCGCCGTCCATCAGCTCGGCCAGCTCGCGCGCGATCGCGAGGCCGAGGCCGCTGCCGGAGGCGCGCGTGCCGTCGAGCCGGAAGAAGCGCTCGAACAGCTGTTGACGCTGCCCGGGCGGGATACCCGGCCCGCCGTCCTCGACCTCCAGCAGCGCCTTCCCGCCGGCCGACCGGCTCCGGATCTCGACCGGCGTCCCGGCTGGGGTGTGCAGGAGCGCGTTCTCGACGAGGTTCCTGCCGAGCTGGAGCGCCCGGAGCTCGTCGGCCTCGGCGAGCACCTGGCCGTCGACCGTCGCGGTCAACGGATGGTCGCTCGATGCCGCCAGCAGGCCGAACTCGGCCTCGAGGTCGCGTGCCAGCGCGGCGAGGTCGACGGGCTCGCGCTCGACGGTCAGGCGGCCCGCGTCGAGCCGCGACAGGTCGAGCAGGTCCGAGGCGAGCTTCGTCAGGCGGTCGACCTGCTCGCGCATCGAGGCCAGGAACTCCCGTCGGGTCGGCTCGTCCAGCTCCTCGTCGTCGAGCAGCTCGAGGAAGCCGGCCAGCGAGAAGAGCGGCGTCCGCAGCTCGTGCGAGGCGTTGGCGACGAACGCCCGGCGCGCGTCGTCGAGCTGCGCGAGCCGCACGCGCATGCGCTCGAACGCGTCGGCGAGGGCGCCCAGCTCGCCCCCCCCCGAGTCGCGGACCGGCTCGTCGAAGCGTCCGCCCGCGATGCGGTCGGCCGCGCGCTCGAGGCGGCGGATGCGGCGGGCGAACATCCGCGCGCCGACGTAGCCCAGCAGCAACGCGATCAGCAGAGCGACGCCGGCGGCGAGCAGGACGCGCCGCTCGACCAGGCTGATGCTGCCGAGCTCGACCGGGGCCCGCACGAGCAGCACGTAGCTCCCGCCGAGCACCGGCACGGCCGCCTCGGCGTAGGTCGACTCGCCGGTCGCGACGGTTCCGTGGGCCGCCTTCCCCACCGTGTAGGCGCGGCTCGCGACGGGATCGCCGAGCAGCGCGCTCCCGAGCTGCCCCGAGTCGCGGATCGGCGCGATCTGGCCCTGAGGCGAGAGCGGCTGCATCAGCGCCACGCGGATCCCGCCGTTCTCCTCGGACTGCGTCGCGACGTACTCGTCGTCCTCGGCCCAGCTCGGCCTCACCTGCGGGCGGATGCTCGCCGCGACCTTCTCCATGCTCGTCACGCGCGTGTTGATCGCCCGGTCGCGCAGGGACGGCACGACGGTCAGGTAGACGATGCCGAGCGCGACGGCGACCACCAGCAGCAGCGCCAGGCTGAGCTGGGTGCCGACGCTCTGGATGAACCGGCTCACGGCCGGAAGCGATAGCCGACGCCGCGGACGGTGAGGATGTACTCCGGCTCGCTGGGGTCGCGCTCGAGCTTCTCCCGCAGGTGGCGCACGTGGACGTCGATCGTGCGCGGCTCGCGGTAGTCGGAGCCGCCCCACAGCGCCTGCAGCAGCATTTCCCGTGAAAACACCCGGCCGGGGCTCGCCGCCAGCGTCCGCAGCAGCTCGAACTCGACGTACGTGAGCTGGACGCCGCGCCCGCGGACGTGGACGTCGCGATGGCTGACGTTGATCTGGAGTCCGTCGCGCTCGATCAACCGGTCCTCCTCGGCGCCCGAGGTCGGGATCGCGGCGCGGCGCAGCAGTGCACGTACGCGGCTGCGGAACTCGCGGATCGAGAACGGCTTCGTGATGTAGTCGTCCGCGCCGAGCTCGAGGCCGAGCACCTTGTCGAGCTCGTCGTCGCGCGCGGTCAGCATGATGATCGGCACGGTGCTCGAGGCGCGCAGGCGCTTGCAGACCTCCAGGCCGTCGACCTTCGGCAGCATCACGTCGAGCACGACGAGGTCGACCCGCTCGCGCGCGAAGAACGTGAGCGCCTCCTCCCCGTCACGTGCCTGCACGACCCGGAACCCGTCGCGTTCAAGCGGATACGCGAGGAGCTTCTGAACCGCGTCCTCGTCGTCGACGAGCAGGATGGTGGAGGAGTCTGGCATCGCGGCGCCAGCCGGTCGAGGGTCGCCTTGCGACCTACTATAGCCACGCCATGGCGGCGCTCCCGCCCCGTTCCTCGCGGCGACGCCCGCGCCGAGGCTCGCTCGAGCGGCCCGTCAGCGGCCGTCTCTACCGCGGCACCTGGCTGCTCGTCGGCATCCCGCTGCTCGCGGCCGCGTTCAGCGTGCACAAGCCGAATCCGCTGCCGACGCCGCAGCCCGCCTTGCCCGCGGCGTTCGACACTTTCGGCGCGGTCGGGCTCGCCTCCGAGCTGGCGCGGCTCTACCCCGACCGCGTGCCGGGGACGGCCGGCGCCGCCGGTGCGGTGCAGTGGCTGCGCGACCAGCTGACGCCGTACGGCCTGCGCGTCACCACGGATCGCTTCACCGCCGACGTGCCCGGGATCGGCGAGCGCACGCTCGTGAACCAGGTCGTGACGGTGCCCGGCCGCTCGCCCGACGAGATCGCAGTGCTCGCCCACCGCGACGACGACGGGACCGGCCCGGGCGCGAACAACAACGGCTCGGGCATCGCCGCGCTGATCGAGCTCGCGCGGTCGTACGGGTCTGCGGCCGGCGCGCGAGCCGTGATGCCGCAGCACACGCTCGTCTTCGTCGCGACCGACGCCGGCGCGTTCGGCAGCCTCGGCGCCCGGCACTTCGCCGCGACGCATCCCGGGCACGTGGTTGCCGCGTACTCGCTCGACGCCCTCGCGGGCCGCGGGCCGCCGCGGATCGTGCTCGCCGGCGACGAGCCGCGCGTCGCCTCGGCGCCGTTCGTCGAGACCGCCGCCCAGCGCGTGCTCGACCAGGCGGGGCGGCGCCCCGTCCACGCGAGCGCGCTGTCGCAGCTCGTCGACCTCGCGTTCCCGTTCACGCTCGGCGAGCAGGGGCCGCTGCTCGGCCACGGGATGCCGGCGCTGACGCTGGCCAGCGGCGGCGAGCGGCCGCCGTCGGCCTTCACCGACTCGCCGGGGCGGCTCGACCGCGTGCGCTTCGGAGAGCTGGGACGCGCGGCACAGCAGCTGCTGCTGTGGCTGGACGCCGGAGCCGAGCTCGCGCCCGGCACCTCCCGCTACGTCTACTTCGGCCCGCGCGTGCTGCCCGGCTGGGCGATCGAGCTCGTCCTGCTCGCCGCGTTGCTGCCGTTCCTGGTCTGCGCAGTCGACCTCTTCGCCCGCTGCCGCCGCCGTCACATCCCGCTCCTGCCGGCGCTGCGCAGCTTCCGCAGCCGCCTCGGGTTCTGGATCTGGACCGCCGTCGTCTTCGCGCTGTTCGCGCTCGTCGGCGTCTGGCCGAAGGCGCCGTCGGTTCCGCTTCCGCCCGAGGGCTCGCCCGCGACGAACTGGCCCGTGCTCGGGCTGCTCGGGCTCGGGGTGCTGGTGCTCCTCGGCTGGCTCGTGGCGCGGCCCCGGCTGGCGCCGACTCGGCCCGTGTCCGCGACGGAGGACCTCGCCGGCGCGACGGCGGCCCTGCTGGCGCTCGGCGTCGTCGCGCTGCTGGTCGTCGCGACGAACCCGTTCGCGTTGATCTTCGTGCTCCCGTCGCTCCACGCGTGGCTCTGGCTGCCGCACGTGCGCGCGCATCCGGTGTGGACGCGCCTGGCCGTGCTCGCCGGAGGGTTCCTGGGGCCGCTGCTGCTGCTCCTGTCGTTCGCCGTCCGCTACCACCTCGGCCTCGACGCGCCGTGGTACCTCGGGGAGCTGACGGCCGCCGGCTACGTCAGGCCGGCCGCCGTTGCGATCGCGGTCGGCTGGCTGGCGGCCGCCGGGCAGATGTCGGCGCTCACCGTCGGACGCTACGCGCCGTACCCCGACGCGCGGGAGCGCGCGCCGCGCGGCCCGCTGCGAGAAGCGGTTCGCCGGACGGTGCTTACAGTGAGAGCAGCCCGGAAACAGCACACCCGGGAACGAAGGGCGATGCACGGATGACCTCGAGAAAAGCCGCACGGACGCTCGGCACGGTGCTGCTCGTCGGCGGCGTCGCGGTGCTCGCGTGGGTCGTCGTCGTCTGGCAGTGGCAGGACCCGTTCACGGCGCTCTACACGACGTGGAAGCAGCACCAGCTGAGCCAGAGCTACGACCGCCGGGCCCGCGACTACCGCCCGCCTGCGCGGATCACGTCGGTCGCGAAGGCGCCGGCGGCGACCCGAGCGGGTGCGATCGCAGCAGAGGTGCGAGCGGAGGCGCGCCAGTACCGGCTCGACTCGAAGCGCGGCCAGGCGATCGGTCGGCTCCGCGTGCCTCGCCTCGGCCTGAACATGGTGCTCGTCGACGGGACGGACGACAGCTCGCTGAAGAAGGGGCCCGGCCGCGACCGCCGGACGTACATGCCGGGCGAGGGGCAGCTCGTCTACATCGCCGGGCACCGGACGACGTACCTCGCGCCGTTCGCGCACATCGAGCGGATGCGCGCGGGCGACCCGGTGACGATCGAGCTGCCGTACGGAACCTTCGTCTACCGCGTCTTCCGGACGCAGATCGTGCCGGCGAACGACCTGGCCGCTCTGCGCTCCACCGGGCGCGAGATC
>DATIER010000034.1:0-7214 GCA_035455605.1 Gaiellaceae bacterium | reverse complement strand
GCATCGCAGCTACGGGTCGGGCAGCGTCTCGGGCAGCGCGACGGCCTACGGGCGCGAGCACGGCATCACCGTGATCGACGGCGGCTGCCCGTGCATGTTCGAGCCCACTGCGGACTTCGGGCACAAGCTGATGCGCCGCGTCTACGCGCGGCACGTCCCGAGACAGGTCTGAGCCGGACCGGAGAGGAGAAAGCGATGGAGACCAACAGCGCGCTGCTCGAGCGGTACGTCGAGCGCTACAACGCGGGCGACCTGGACGCGTGCATGGAGCTGTACGCGGACGACGCCGTGCAGCGGATGCACGACGGCAGCTTCGAAGGGCTGGATTCGATCCGCGCCCGCCTCGGGCGCGACCTCCATGCGTTCCCGGACGCCAGGTACGTCGTGGAGAGCTTCGTCGAGGACGGCGACAGGTTCGCCGACGAGTGGACGTTCACGGGCACGAACGACGGCCCCTTCCGGCTGCCGGACGGCACGGAGGTGCCGGCGACGGGCAGGTCGGTGGAGATCAAGGGCATGGAGCTCGTCGAGGTGCGCGGCGGGAAGATCGTCGTCGACAACCTCTACTACGACTTCATGGCGGCCGTGGCGCAGCTCGGCCTCGTCCCGGAGGGGGCGACGACATGACGGCGACACGAGACGAAGGAACCGAGTTCGAGGTAACCGCCCGCCTGAAGATCCGCGACGGCGAGCTCGAGGGGTTCAAGCAGCAGGCGGCCGAGATCATGCGGCTGACCAGGGAGCATGACCGCAAAACGCTGCGCTACGACTGGTTCCTCAGCGACGACGGGACGCAGTGCGAGGTGCGGGAGGGCTACGTCGACGCCGACGGCCTCCTCGAGCACAACGACCACGTCAAGGAGGCGAGAGGCACGCTCTTCCGCGACCACGCCTACGGCCACGACATGACCATCTACGGCGAGCCGTCGTCGGCGCTCGCCGAGTTGATCGAGCGGATGTCCGGGCACGTGACGTTCAACCGCTACTCGCTCCTGCAGGGTCTAGGCCCCGACCGTCCGCTCCCCGACGGGCGCACGGCGACGTTCGAGGCGATCGCGAGCCTGAGGATCCGGGCCGGCCGGCTCGAGGGGTTCGAGCGGCAGGCGGCGGAGCTGATGCGCCAGATGCAGCAGCAGGAAGCGAAACCGCTCCGCTACGACTGGTTCCTCCGCGACGACGGGACGGAGTGCGAGGTCAGGGAGGTCTACGAGAGCGCCGACGCCCTGCTCGAGCATCAGCGCCCGATCGCGGAGGCGAAGCTGAAGCTCTTTCGCGAGTTCGTCGACGGCCACAGCATGTCGTTCTACGACGAGCCCTCGCCGGCGCTCACCCACGCGCTGGAGGCGATGGGAACCCCGTACCGGAGGTTCGCGTTGTTCCAGGGGCTCGACGTGCGGAGCGAGGTCCTCGACGAGGTTCGAGCGTAGGCCGGCGATGGGGTACGCGCCGTCGAGCGGAAGTCTCCTCTACTACGAGGAGCAGGGCGAGGGCGTGCCGATCCTGCTGATCCATCCGGCCGGGTCGACGGCCTCGACCTGGGGCGCGGCGGCGGACGAGCTCGCCCGGATCGGTCGCGTCGTCACCTACGACCGTCGCGGCTACGCCCGTTCGGGCGGTGAAGCGGTGCGCTCGCTCTCGACGCACACCGCCGATGCCGCGGCCCTGCTGGAGCACGTGGGCAGCCCGGCCGCGGTCGTGGTCGGCACGAGCGCCGGAGCGGCGATCGCCGTCGACCTCGCCGTCCACCGTCCCGAGCTGGTGCGGTCGGTGGTCGCGCACGAGTTCCCGTGGCGCTTCGCCCGCCGCCTTCCGAGTGCTCGCCAGGCGGCGGCGCTCGCGAAGATCGCGACGCTCGTCGTTCGCGGCCGCCAGGCCGACGCCGCCGAGACGCTGCTGCGCTCCGCCTACGCCTATCGCGACGGCCGGAGCGCCTGGGACGCCTTTCCGCCGGAGTGGCGGCAAGCGGGTCGGGACAATGCCGGCCCGGCGCTCGCGGACTTCCGCAACTCGATCGGCACCTATCCGTCCGCGGCGGAGCTCGCGACCGTGACGGTGCCGGTCGTGTGCAGCTACGGCTCGCGGAGCCCGGGCTCGATCGTCCGGCTCGTCCGTTCGCTCGCGTCCGCGATCCCGACGGCGGCGGTGGTCGAGATCGCCGGGGCCGGCCACGCCGCGCCGTTCGACGCGACGGCCGAGTTCGTGCGGCTGATCGGGGATGCCGTCAGCCGGTCATCGAACCGCGTCTACGAGGAGGCCGGCGCGTAGGTCGCGATGATCGCGCCCGTCCCGGTCACCTCGTGCTCGACGAGCCGGAGCGGCCGCAGCTCACCATCCTCCGGAAAGATCCGCTTCCCGCCGCCGACCAGCACGGGACTGATCATCACGCGGAGCTCGTCGACGAGCCCGTGCCGGAGCAGCGACTGGACGAGCACGGTGCTGCCGATGACGAGCAGGTCGCCGCCCGCTTCCTCCTTCAGCGCCGTGACCGCCTCGGGCAGGTCTCCGGACAGGACGCTCGAGTTCTGCCACTCGAGCGGGCCCGTGAGCGTTCTCGAGGCGACGTGCTTCGGCTTCGCGTTCAGCGGGTCGGCGATCTCCCTGGACACGTCCGCGGGAGCGTTCGGCCAGTAGCCGGCGAAGATCTCGTACGTGCGCCGGCCGAGCAGGAAGCCGCCTGCCTCGCCGATCAGCCTCGTCACGCCGCTCCCCTCGCCGTAGCGCATGTGCCAGCCGCCGTGCCGGAAGCCGCCGGAGGTGTCCTCGTCCGGGCCGCCGGGAGCCTGTGCCGTCCCGTCGAGCGTGAGGAACTCGTTCACGATCACCTTGCGCATCTGTCTCCTTCCGTCGCTCGTCGTCCAGACGGGCCCGCCAGGCGGAACTCATCGCCCGACAGGTGATGCGCGCCGGCAGCTAGCCGACGGCCGGTGCGGTCGCGGCGCCGGCTTCGTCGGCGCTCGGTTCCGCCTCGTCGCCTGCCGGCCCCGGCTGACGCCGGCCGAGCGCCGTTGCAGCCGCGGAGCCTGCGGCGGCGGCGGTCAGTGCGGCGAGGGCCCACCCGGTGCCGCGGCGTTCCGACCCGAGCAGGCGATCGAGCGACCACGGGCCGGGGCCGCTCTCGGCGAGCGCTACGGCGCTCGCGAGCAGCAGCATCTCGTAACCGCCCGTGCCGGTCCTGAACCCGTCGCGCCAGACCGCCGTGCGCAGCGCGGTCATCATCACGCTCGCGAGCGAAGCGGCCGCGAGCGGCGTCGCGAGACCGAGCGTGAGCAGCAGCCCGCCCGCTGCCTCCGTGATCCCGGCCGCGATCGCGTTGCTCCGGCCGGGGCGGAGGCCGATCGACTCGAAGAACTGCCCCGTCCCGTCGGGCCCGTGCCCGCCGAACCACCCGAACAGCTTCTGCGTTCCGTGCTCGACGAAGATCGCCCCGACGGTGGTGCGCAGCAAGAGCCGGCCTGCGTCCATGACCGGGTCGTTCCCGCGCTCACGACGGTTTACACCCGTTGACCTAGTCGGCGCGTGGAAACCCGCGGCGGAGCAGCGGCGCGAGCACGGCGGCGTTGCTGTGCCCGGCGTCGCGGGCGGCGAAGACGACCGTCACCTTGCCGCCGCGTGCGCGTCTGCGCAGCTCGGCGAGATGGTCGGCGTGCGCGCGGAGCTCCTCGACGTAGCGGGCGCGGAAGCGCTCGAAGCGCTCCGGGCGGTGCGCGAACCAGCGCCGCAGCTCGTCGCTCGGCGCCAGGTCGCGCGCCCACTCGTCGATCCGCGCCTGCTCCTTCATGACTCCGCGCGGCCAGAGCCGGTCGATCAGCACGCGGTAGCCGTCCTCGGACGAAGCCGGCTCGTAGATGCGCTTCGTCGCGACGGTCATCGGGCGATCATGCCTGCGCGGTGCGGCTGCGTGACCGCCAGACCACGCCTGCGGCGGCGAGGGCGAGGACGGCGGCCGCGGCGAGCAGCGACGCGCCGGCGCGGGCGCCTGCGGCGCTGCCGAGGTAGACGGCGACCGCGAGCGCCTCCACCCCGGCGGCGAAGACGACCGCCTCGAGCTGGGCGAGGCGGCGCGGGTAGAGGCTGTCCTGCTTCGGCCGCGGCCCCGGGGGCCACCAGACCCAGACCGAGAGCGAGAGCAGCTTGGGCAGGTGCCCGAGCGTCACCCCCGCGGCCCAGCCGAGCAGCAGGAGGAGCACGTAGGCGGCGACGGCGCGCTGCCGGGGCTCCGTGCGGGCAAGCAACGCGAGCCCGAGCACGGCCGCCTGGACCAGGAACAGCGCCCCCGCGAGCAGGTGCAGCAGCGGGCCCTCGAGCTCGATCCTGCGGGTGCGGGCAACGCGTGCGACGAGCGCTCCGAAGCGGCCGAGCGCGAGCAGCACGAAGCCGGCGCCCACGTACGCGAGCGCGCGGATGTCGGCCGCGATCCCGGCCAGGAGCAGCCAGAGGCCTAGCGTCAGCAGCAGCTCGTCGCCCGGCAGCCGTCGTGGTGCGGCGGCGGGGGCGCGCGCGAGCATCGGCGCGAGCGTGCGCCCGACCGTGACGATCAGCAGCGCGAGCCAGCCGAGCACGGCGAGGTGGAGGTGGACGAGCAGCCAGCGCCCGTGGCTCGCTCCGAGCAGCGGCGCGTCGCCGTGGTCGAACACGATCGCGCCGAGCGTCAGCGCGGCCGTCGCGTGGAAGAGGCTGAGCGCGACGCCGGTCCTGCTCGCGACGAGCATGCGGCCGCGCGGCGCACGCAGGACGAGGCCGCCGAGCTCGACGAGCACGAGCGCGAGCCCCGCGGTGAGCAGGATCGCGCCCGGCCAGACCGCAGCAGCGACGTCGAAGGCGACGCCCGGAGCGACGAGCCAGCCACCGACGGCGAGCAGCGGCAAGGCCAGCCACAGCCTCCGTTCGCTGCGGAGGGAGTTGCGCAGCATCACCGGCAGCAGATGGAAGGCGCTGCCGCTGACGGCGAGCGGCAGGAAGCCGAGCGCGAGCAGGTGGGCCGCCAGCACCGGCCGGGCGCTGACCGGCTCGCCGGCGGCGAGCGCGGGCGTCGCCAGGATCAGGGCGACGGCGGCGGCGAGCCAACCGACGAGCGCGAGCGCGAAGTACGCGGCGAGCAGGCGCAGCGCCGCCGGGCCGCCGACGGCGCGCGCGTCCCGCAGCTGCAGCGGACGGCGCAGTGGTCGTGACGACGCACCCTCGGCCACGCCCGCCACTGTAGGAAACAGCCCACCGGCATCGTCTACGCCGGGCGGTCGGGCCCGGCGGCGGGCTCGTCGGCGCGCGGACCGAGTCGCGCGATGCAGAGCTGCGGCTCGACGAACGGGTCGAGGCGCTCGAGCTCGAGCGTGCTCCCGAGCTCGGCGAGCGCACCGGCGATCAGCCCCTCGTGGACGGCACAGACGACTTCGCCTCCGCTCTCGGCGAGCTCGCGGAACGGGCAGTGCCGCATCCGGATCTCCGAGTCGCCGACCACGGGGCGGAAGCCCTCGTCTTCGAGGAGCTCGACGACCGCGCGGAGGTCGGTCTCGCTCGAACGCGTGCCCGGCGGCGGCCGCCGAACGAGGTAGCGACCCCACGCATCGCCGCCTTCGACGGCGCGGGTCCGGCCGTCCGCCAGCCCGGAGAGCGATCCGCTCAGGATCGTCGCGAGCAGCCGGTAGTTCTCCCGCTCCTGCGACTCCGGCTCGTCCGCGAGCGTGTAGAGGATGCGCGGGCGGCCCGGCGTGGTTCGCGGGCGCGTTCGCGAGGAGACGAGGCCGGCGTCGCCCAGGATGCCGAGGTGCCAGCGCACCGTGTTGGCGTGCAGGCCGAGCCGCCGTGCCAGCTCGTGCACATCGATGCCGGCGGGCTCGGCGTCGAGCTCGTCGACGATCCGCGCGCGATGCTCGTCGGCAAGGGCGCGGTGGATCTTCGCGCGTGCGCGGCGTTCGCCGAATTTCTCCAATTCGCGTCGGACGATGACCTCGGTGCCGGGCCTGGGCATCAGGAGAAACCCGCACCGACTGTGCGGTCGTACACCGATTGCCCCCCGCGGAGGTTTCTCCTAGATTGCTCGCGCGAACGTGTTCCGAGTCGGGAGGTTCGGGTATGGCCGGTGAGGGCGGGAGCGACGGCGGCCGGTTCCACAGGCCGGGCTGGAACCTCGCTCTGGCGACGATCGCCTTCGCACTCTGTTTCACCGCCTGGAGCCTGATCGCGCCGTTTGCGAAGTCGTTCAAGCACGACCTCGGCCTGAACTACACGGGAGCGCTGTTCCTGACCGCCGTTCCTGTGGTGCTGGGCTCGCTCCTGCGGGTCCCGATGGGCGTCCTCACCGACCGCTACGGCGGGCGGCGCGTGTTCACGGGGCTGCTCGCCTTCTCGGCGCTGCCGGCGATCCTCTTCGGGTATGCGGACGGGTACGCGGCGCTGATCGGGGTCGGCTTTCTCCTCGGCGTCGCCGGTGCGTCGTTCGCGGTCGGGGTCCCCTTCGTCGCGGGGTGGTACGAGAAGCAGCGGCAGGGCTTTGCGCTCGGCGTGTACGGGATGGGGAACATCGGCACGGCGATCGCCTTCTTCGGCGCGCCCGCGATCGCGAACCACTGGAGCCGGGTCGCCGTGGGCTGGGTGACCGGCGTCGCGCTGCTCACCGGCGCCTGGCTGTTCTTCTCGTTCGCGCGGAACGCGCCGCGGAGCGCGCCCCCGGCTCGCTACCGGCAGGTGCTCACGTCCGGCTGGCGTCTGTACCGGCTGGCGTTCTTCTACTTCATCACCTTCGGAGGCTTCGTCGCGATGGCCTTCCTGCTGCCGACGTTGCTCCAGGACTGGTTCGACTACTCGAAGGGCGAGGCGAGCGCCAGGGCGGCCGGGTTCATCATCGCCGCGACGGTGGCGCGGCCGGTCGGCGGCTGGCTCGCCGACCGCGCCGGCGCCTATCCGGTGCTCGTGCTCTCCTTCGCGGGGATCGCGATCGACGCGGCGGTGCTCGCGGCGATCGCGCCCACGCCTCGGATCGTGCCGGTCACGGTCGCCTGCCTGACGCTCGGCGCGTTCCTCGGCGCCGGCAACGGCGCCGTGTTCAAGCTCGTGCCCTCCGAGTTCCCCAACGACGCCGGCGCGGCGGGCGGGATCGTCGGCGCCGCCGGCGGCCTCGGCGGGTTCTTCCCGCCGATCTTCGTCGGGCTGGTCAAGGACGCCGAGGGCACCTACACCTACGGCTTCGTCGGGCTGCTCGTGTTCGTGGCGGTGTGCCT
>DATIER010000033.1:0-2519 GCA_035455605.1 Gaiellaceae bacterium | reverse complement strand
GAGCGCGCTCGGGTCGTCGACGTTGGCGGCCGCGATCGACAACTCCTCCGGGAGGTAGGGCACAAGCCCGATGATCCGGCTGAACAGCGATTGCACGTTGCGGGTCAGCGCTTCCACCTCGCGCGACTCCTCGAGCTCGCGGTTCAGGATCAGCGACACCTCGCGCAGGCGCTGCTCGACCGATGCCTCTTCGAGGAGCTGCTGCTTCTCGGCGGTCTTCAGCCGCAGTGTCGACGCGACGAGATGGCAGAGCGCGCTCGGGTCGTCGACGTTCGCCGCGGCGAGCTGGAGCTCTTCCGGGAGATACGGGACGATGCCGATGATGCGCGCGAAGAGGCCCTGCACGTTGCGCGTGAGCGCTTCGAGCTCTTTCGACTCGTGCAGCACGTCGGGAAGCTCGACGAACTCGCCGAGCAGGTACGGCTCGTCGAGCACGCGGCGCTCGAGGCGCACGCGGCGGATGCCCTGCACGAGGATCCGCAGCGTCCCGTCGGGGACGCGGATCATCTTGTGCACGACCGCCGCAGTGCCCACCTCGTAGAGGTCGTCCCAGGCCGGGGGGTCGGCGTCGGGGTTCCTGACCGTGACGAGCGCGAGCATCCGCTCGCCCTCGAGCACGTCGTCGACGAGCTTCACCGAGCGCTCCTGCCCGATCGCGAGCGGCGAGACCGACTGCGGGAAGATGACCGTCTCCTTCAGCGGCAGCACCGGCAGCGCCGACGGGATCTCGACCTCGCCGTGCTCCAGGGTCTCGTCGAACTCCAGCTCCGACATCGCTAGCGTCCCTCCCGGCCGGCGTGTCGACCGGTCGTTTCAGACGGTCGCGCGGGCCAAGCCCACGCGGCCTGAGGCCGGCGCCGCAAGCGTCGCCTCATGCCCTTCCTCTGATCGCGATCGTGACGCGCTCGGTCTGCGGCGCCCGAGGCGCGATCGGCAGCACGACGGTCAGCATCCCGTTCTCGTACCGGGCGCTCGCGGCGGAGGGGTCGACAGGCTCGTCGAGCTGGATTCTCCGCTGGAACGGCCCGTACTCGATCTCGAGCTGCTGGTAGCGGCCGCTCACCTCCGGACGCCGGCGCTCGCCCCCCACGAGCAGCACGCGGTCGGCCGCGACGACCTGGATCGCCGTCGGGTCGACGCCCGGCAGCTCGACCACGACGCGCAGCTCGGGCGGGTCCTCGGAGCGGATGCAGTCGACCTGCGGCCGGAAGCCGCGGCGCCCGCCGGCGAAGCGCGGCAGGTGCCAGAGGTCGTCGATCAGCTCCTGGATCTCGTCGTGCAGGCGGTCGATGTCGCTTCGGCGTTTCATGGCTCCGGGGAACGGTACTCCTGCCCGCGCAGCTACGTTTGGAATCGCCGCGTGGAGGGTTGGGCTCGCCTGATGATCCGCTTCCGCTGGGCGGTCGTCGCCGCCTGGCTCGTCGTGCTGCTCGGCGGCGCGTTCGCGGCGACGAAGCTCACGCCGCTGCTCGCGAACACGTTCACGATGCCGGGGACCGACTCCGAGCGCGCGCGCACGATCCTGAAGCAGCACTATGGCGACCGCAGCGACGGCTCCTTCACGGTCGTCTTCCGCGTCCGCGACTCGCGCGATCCCGCCGTGCGCGCACGACTGCAGCAGCGGCTGGCCTCGGCGGCGGCCGCCGTTCCAACGGGCCACGCCCGGCCGCTCGTCCCCGGAGGCGCGCACGTCCTCTACGGGGACATCGTCTCGACGCTCGATCTCTCCACGGCCAAGGGCTACACGGACGACGTCCTGCGCCGCCTGCCGCAGCGTGGAGGCGTGCGCTCGTACGTCACGGGGCAGGCGGCGATCGCGCACGACCTCGACCCGATCT
Organism: Gaiellaceae bacterium; assembly: GCA_035455605.1. GTDB lineage: Bacteria > Actinomycetota > Thermoleophilia > Gaiellales > Gaiellaceae > AC-32. The sequence goes on along the minus strand of DATIER010000033.1, from coordinate 681 downwards.
TCAACCAGGACCTGCGCAAGGGCGAGTTCGCGATCGCGATTCCGATCGCGCTGCTCGTGCTGCTCGTCGTCTTCGGCCTGTCGTGGGCGGTGACGATCCCGCTGCTCTTCGCCGCCTGCACGATCGAGGGGACGCTCGGGCTCGTCTACCTGTTCGCCAACCACGTGACGATGGCGACCTACGTCACGAACCTGGTCGAGCTGATCGGGCTCGGGATCGCGATCGACTACTCGCTCCTGATCGTCTACCGCTTCAGAGAAGAGCTCGCGCGCCCTCAGCCGGCGGCTCCCGCCGCCGGGCAGAGCCCGGCTCTGGAGCCGCCTCGGCTCGCTGGCCGCACGCCGCCTTCCGGGGCCGTGCCCCGTGCACTGTCCCCTACGGCGTCGCACGCCCAGCGAGCCGCTGAGGACGCGCGTCGTGAGCCAAGAGGCGTCGAGGCCGCGGTCGTGCGGACGATGGGGACGGCCGGGCGGGCGGTCGTCTTCTCGGGCGCGACGGTCGCGATCGGCCTCGCGCTGCTGCTCTTCATGCCCTCGCCGTTCATGCGCTCGATGGGGATCGGCGGCTTCCTGATCCCGCTCGTCTCGATCGCCGCCGCGGTCACGCTCCAGCCTGCGCTGCTCGCGATCTACGGCCGCAGGGGCACGAAGCGCGTGCGGGTCTGGCGGCTCGGCGAGCCGG
>DATIER010000032.1:0-4888 GCA_035455605.1 Gaiellaceae bacterium | reverse complement strand
AGGGGCGCGAGAAGCTGCACTACCTCAACCCCGTCCCGATCCGGCTGGTCCACGACCGCTGGATCGACAAGTACACGGAGCACCGCGTGTCCGCGCTCGCGGAGCTCAAGACGAGACTGGAGGAGCCGGCATGACGACGATGACCGCGCAGGCGACGCAGGTCTACCAGGTGTTCATCAAGGCGACACCCGAGGCGATCTGGGACGCGATCACGAAGCCCGAGTTCACCGAGCGCTACTTCTACGGCGTGCGCATCGAGAACACGCCCGAGAAGCGCATCACGGGCGAGTGGGGCGAGATGCCAACCTACGAGTTCGATCCGCCGCGGAAGCTCGTCCACGGTTGGCGCTCGGAATACGACCCCGAGCTCGCCGCCGAGGACGAGAGCCGCGTCACCTGGGAGATCGAGCCCCAGGACGGCGGCTACGCGCTGCTGACCGTCACCCACGACCGGCTCGAGAACTCGCCGAAGACGGCCGAGAGCGTCTCGGGCACCGGCTGGATGATGGTGCTGAGCGGCCTGAAGACGCTGCTCGAGACCGGCGAGCCGCTCGCCGGCTAGTCGCCTGGAGGCGGGGCGTCCCGGAGCTCGTAGAGCAGCCCCGGGACGCCCTCGTCGGCGAGCTTGTCGTCGGCCGGGCCGATCGCGACGAAGCCGCACTTCTCGAGCACGCGGATGGACGCGACGTTGTCGGTCGAGACCAGCGCGTGCAACGGGCGCTCCCGCACCTCGCCGAGGTACTCGGCGAGCGCCGCGGTGGCGAGGCCGCGCCCCCAGAACTCGCGCGCGAGCCAGTAGCCGACGTAGCGACGGCCCTCGGACGGCCAGCTGGCCACGTGCCCCGCCGCCTCGCCGTCGACGTCGATCACGCGGACGACCGTTTGGTCATTCGCGAGGATCCGCCGCCAGTGCGCGTCGAACGCCGGCCGGTCGCGGCTGGGAACGCCGGCCATCGCCGACGACTCGGGATCGGCCTGCTGCTCGAAGAGCGCGTCGAGATCGCTCTCGAGTACCTCCCGGAGCACGAGCGGCTCAGCCGTGACGTTCCGCGCCCGTCGGCTCCAGCGTGTCGTGTACGTGCTCGCCGAGCTTCCGGTCAGGCCGGGCGAGCACGAAGTACAGCGCTCCGACGACCGCGATGATCACCATCACGAGCAACGTGATCCAGTCGAGGTTGAAGAGGGCGCGCCCGCTCGAGAGCCCGGTCGGCACGACCACGTTCAACAGCATCAGGCATAGGTACGCCGCGGCGACGATCGTCACAGTCCAGCCCCACTTCCCGAGCTTGAAGGCCCCCTCGGGCACCCAGCCGCGCGTCCGCGCGATGATCGACGCGACCACGGCGAGCAGGAACGAGAGGTAGATGCCGCTGACCCCGAACGAGACCAGCGAGTAGAGCGCCGTCGTGTTCGCCGGGTAGGTGATGAAGCCCAGGTCGACGTCGTGCTTCGGCTGGTAGTAGACGAGCGCCACGAACAGCACCGAGACGAGCGCGCCCGTGATCAGCGCGTTCACCGGCGTCCGGAACCTCGAGTGCACCTTCGACAGCCAGCCCGAGCCCGGCAGGGCGCCGTCGCGCCCGAAGGAGAAGGCGAGCCGGCTGCCCGCGCCCTGGACGGCGCTCCCGCAGGAGAAGAACGCGAAGATGATCAGCACGAGCAGGAAGTCCTGCATCCCGCTCGAGAGCTGGGCGAGGATCGCCGGGACGCCGCCGCCGTCGAAGGTCGCCTTGATCGGATCGTGCTTCGGCATCGCGAGCAGGAGCGCGGCGGTCAGGATGAGCGACCCGATGCCGCCCCAGATCAGCGCCCAACGCATCGCCTTCGGGATCTTCTTGCCGGCGTCCTTCGTCTCCTCGGCGATGTCGCCGCACGACTCGAAGCCGTAGAAGATGTAGACCGGCGCAAGCACCGCGATCAGCGCCGCGGACAGCCAGCTGCCGCCGAAGCCGACGCCGTAGACGTTCGTCGAGGCGTGCGTGGCGCCCTGGGTCGAGAAGAGGAAGCCGAGGTTGTGGTGGAAGCCGTGGATCGCGAGGATGAGCGCAATCCCGAGCGTCCCGAGGATCTCGACCCCGACCCCGAACTGCGCGACGCGGCCCATCACCTTGGCGCCCGTGATGTTGAGGGTCGTCTGGATCGCGAGCAGGACGAGCGTGATCAGCAGCACGGTCGTGTGGTTCGTCGGGTCCCAGTTCGTGCCGAACCAGTTGTGCGACAGCGCCGTGATGTAGCCCACCGAGCCCGTGTCGACGGCGGCGACGGTGACCAGCAGCGCGATCCCGTAGAACCAGCCGACGAACCAACCGTAGGCCGGCCCGACCGAGAACTTCGAGTACTGGTAGAGCGCGCCCGCGACCGGGTAGTGGCTCGCGAACTCGCCGAAGACGAGGGCGACGAAGAACATCCCGATCAGCGGGATGAAGGTCAGCCAGATGTACGCGGGCCCGGCGAGCGCGACGCCGAGGATGAACAGCGAGTAGATGCCGACCATCGGCGAGAGGTAGGTGAATCCGACGGCGAAGTTCTCGAAGAACCCGAGGACGCGGTTGAGCTGAGGGCGGTAGCCGAGGTTCTCGAGCCTCGCGTCCTCGTCACCCGAGATCGGAACATCGGGGATGTTCGGGGCAGCCGTCTCAGACATCGGTCCTCCTGGGGGTCGCAGAGCCGGGGGTGGCCGATCTAAGACCGCCGTTCCGGCCGTTGTCAAGGGAGACGGCGTCAGAGTCTCAGCGGACCGTGAAGGTGGCCGTGCCGAGGAGGTGGCCGTACACGGCGCGGGTCCGGGCGCCGAAACCCGGCCAGACGTACCATCGGTAGGAGCCCTTGCCGAGCCGCAGCTGGCGCCCCTGATAGAACCACCGGCGCGCGAGCGCGAGCTTCGGCCCTAACGGCCAGGCGCTGAGCACTTTCTGGGTTCCGCGGTAGAGCTGGACGTTGTAGTACGTGGCCTTCGGAACGACCGTCCAGACCAGCCGTGTGGTGGACGTGTGCACGGAGCCGCCGTCCCGTGGCGAACGCAGGAGCGCTCCGGCCGACACCGCTGCGGTCGCGGACCCCGACGCATTCCCCTCCCGGTCATAGCTCTTCACGCGGTAGACGAAGTACTCGCCGTTCGCGAAGCGCCGGTCGACGTACCTCCGCCCTGCTCCGTCGTAGACGGTCGTCTGTGCCACACCTTTCGCGGTTCGTGAGCGCTGGACACGAACGTGGTCGAAGTCGGCATCGGGAGGCGGTAGCCAGCGCAGGCTCAGGTACCCGTAGCGCACGCTCATGTGAAGGCGCTTGACCTTTCCCGGCGGACGGGTGTCCGGGGACAGGACTCTCCAGGCGTACGTCGGCGGCGCGGCGTCGGTGTTTCCGGCGAGATCGGTCGCCCGGACGCGAAAGGTGCGCTCGCCGTACGGCAGCCCGCCGTAACTCTGAGGGGACGAACATGCGGCGAAGCTGCCGCCGTCGAGGCTGCACGAGAAGGTCGACGCCTCGCTGCTGGTGAACGCGAACGCCGCAGAGCGGATGCTGCTCACGGCCGTCGGACCGCTCGTGATCGTCGTGTGCGGCGCCTGCGTGTCGACGACCCAGCTTCGTGAGGTCTCCGGCCCCAGGTTGCCTGCCGCATCCGTCGCGCGAACGGTGAAGGCATGCGACCCGTCGGCGAGGTCGCTGTAGCTCGTCGGGCTGCTGCAGGCGACGAACCCGCCTCCGTCGATCCGGCACGAATGGTGAAGCCCGGCCTCGCCGTCGTGGAAGATGAGGGTTGCGGCCGACGAGTTCGTCGGGCTCGGAGGTGCCGAGTCGACGGTCGGTGCCGCAGGCGAGACTGTGTCGACCGTCCACGTCCACACCGTCGCCGGCCCGGTCGTGCCCAGGGAATCCGTCGCCTTGACGGCGAACGAATGCCTGGCATCCGAGAGCCCGGAGTAACTCATCGGGCTCGTGCACGGGGCGAACACGGCGCCGTCGAACGCGCACGCGAACGTGCTGCCCGACTTGTTCGAGCTGAACCTGAAGCTCGCACCGGTGCCGTTCGTCGGATCGTGTGGCTCGGTGGCAGGGTCGATCTCCACGACAGGGTTGGTCAGGTCGACGGTCCAGCTGTACGAGGTCACCGCACCCTCGTTGCCGGCGGAGTCGCGAGCCTTGACGTCGAAGACGTGCTGCCCGGCCGACAGCCCGGTGTAGGCCTTCGGACTCGTGCAAGCCGCGAACGCCGCGCCGTCCAGCCTGCAGAAGTAGCTCGCGGTCGCATCGTCGTCGGTGAACGCGAAGCTGGCCGACGTCGAGGCAGTGACGTTGGCCGGCCTGGACGTGAGCGTCGGTGCCGGTGGCGGCGTGAGGTCGATCGTCCAGCCGTACGAGGCCGTGGCACTCTCGTTGCCCGCCGCGTCGACGGCCTTCACCACGAACGTGTGCGTGCCCTGGACGAGTCCCGGATAGCTCGTCGGGCTCGTACAAGCCGTGAACGCAGCGGCGTCCAGCCGGCAACTGAGCGTCGCGCTCGCGTCGCCATCCGCGAACGCGAACGAGGCGCTAGAGCTGTTCGATGGGTTGGGCGGGAACTGAGTGATGGTCGGTGTCGGCGGTGGCGTCCCGTCGACCGCGACCTTCGGCTGCGTCCCCTGCAGCTCGAAGGCAGTTGCGTCACGCGCGAGCGTCGTCGTCCACGTGTACGACTGCTCGGCAGTCGGTGCCTTGGCGGCGAACCTGATCCGCAGGGTCGCGCCCGGGCACAGCTCGCTCGGCGCCACCGGTGGCGCGACCGCGTGGATCGCGATGGGCGCGCCGTCGAGCGTGACGGTCCAGTCAGCCGTCGAGCAGCTACCCGCGGCCGTGGTTGTCGCCACCAGACTCCCTGGGTCGACCGTGAAGCCGGCCGGGACGACGACAT
>DATIER010000031.1:0-7524 GCA_035455605.1 Gaiellaceae bacterium | reverse complement strand
TACGAGGACGGCTCGCCCGGCGACATCTTCGTCGACATCGCCAAGGACGGGACGACGATCGCCGGCCTGATGAACTCGCTCTGCATCGCGGTCTCGATGGGCCTGCAGTACGGCGTCCCGCCGGAGGTCTACGTCTCGAAGCTGACGCACATGCGCTTCGAGCCGAGCGGCATGACGAACGACGCGGACATCCGCATCGCGAAGTCGATCGTCGACTACGTCTTCCGCTGGTTCGGCAAGAAGTTCCTGACCACCGAGCAGCAGGAGGCGGCCGGGATCCTCTCGCCGGAGGTGAAGGCGAAGCTGGCCGCGGCGTACAGCGGCGAGTCGGCGCCTGCGGCGGAGGTCGCGGAAGCGCCGGCGCCAGGGCAGACGGCTCTCTTCAACGCGTGGGAAGACGCCGTCGAGTGCGCCAAGTGCGGCGGGCGGATGGTCCGGACGGGCAGCTGCTACACGTGCCGGGACTGCGGGACTAATACCGGCTGTAGCTAGCTAGGTAGGTAGAGCCCCGGCTTCCCAAGCCGAGATCCCGGTTGCGAAGCCCGTCGTCTCCACTGGAACTGAGCCGAAACCCGCTTATCTAGGCGGGTTTCGGCGTCTCTGGCGCCAGTCCGTTCCTCGCCATCCGGAGTTCGCGCGCCGCGGCTCGCCTCAGCGGTGCCGCCTCCTCGAACCGCTGGTTGTCGCGAACGGCGACGCGGCGTCGTCATCGCGCGCCTGCTGGCGAACGGCTCGAGCATGGTTCACCTGACGCGACCCCCGGGGCGGACCGGAGAAATGCTGCGGGCCAAAACGACTACGTTCTACTCATGTCGACCGACCCCGCAGCGACCTTCCTGTTCGCGGACATCGCGGGCTTCACCGCGCTGACCGAGGCGCACGGCGACGAACAGGCCGTGCAGCTCGTGGAGTCGTTCGCGACCGCGGTTCAGGCGCAGCTCCCGCTCGTCGGGGGCGAGTACGTGAAGACGATCGGCGACGCGCTCATGCTCCGCGTGCCCGATCCCGGCGACGCCGTCCGGCTCGGTCTATGGATCACGGGAGACGCGATGGGCGGCCACCAGGCGCCGTCGATCCGCGTCGGCTGCAACCACGGCCCGGCCGTCGAACGCGCGGGTGACTACTTCGGGACGACCATCAACGTCGCGGCGCGCGTCTCGGCGCTCGCCGGTGGCGGTGAGTTGCTCGTGACCGGTCACACCGCGGCGCTGGCGCCCGATCTGGAGGGAGTCGTCTACGAGTCCCGCGGACGGCAGGTCCTGCGCAACGTCGCGGAGCCGGTGGAGATCTTCGCCGTCATGCGCGTCGACGAGAACGTGGATCACCTGGCGGTCGACCCGGTGTGCCAGATGGCGGTCGATCCGGAGCGCGCCGTCGGTCGTCTGCTGCTGGACGAGACGGCCTACTACTTCTGCTCGCTCACCTGCGCGGCAGCCTTCGCCCAGCATCCGGAGCGGTACGCGGAGTAGTTGCGGCGGCGTCGTTCCGGCCGCCCGGCCATAGCGGGGAGACAGCCGTCAGCGAAGAGCCTGCTCGAACCGCGGGTCGTCGCGGACGTGGGCGAGGTCCTCGTCGTCCCGAGCCTGCCGGCGAAACGGCTCGAACAGCTCGACCGACCGTCGGAGGTGGCCGAACGTCTCGTCGTCGACCTGGCCCGCGAGCGTCGAGAAGCACGCGTAGTTGTAGTTCAGGCCCGGCTGGTCCGGGAACTGCTCGAGGCCGCGGCGGACCGCGTCGGTCGCGTCGGCGTAGCGCTTCTCCCCGTAGGCGTTCATCGACTCCTGGTGGAACGTCCACGCCCCGCCCCAGTCGAGCGGCTGGTACGCCTCGCCGGGTTTGCCGCCGATCGCCAGGACCGTTCCGGTCCCGGTCGCCTTCCGCTTGGACTCCGGCCTGACGGCCACGAACGTCCCGGCGGGGGCGTCGAAGGTCTCGCCGTCGATCTCGAAGGTCGCCTGGCCGTCGAGCACGACGTAGAGCTCTTCCTGGCCCGACCCGGTCTCGGTGTGCTCGCCGATCAGCGTGCCGTCCTCGCTCGGCCGGTAGGCGTTGGCGCCGAAGGCATGGATGCCGAAGTGCTCGCGCACCGGGATGTCTCTGCCGCGCTTCTCGATCTCGTCGAGGCGCGCGACCTGCCGCTTCGGGTCGTCGTCCATCCGATCACCTCCAAGCAGAAACGGCCGCGACCCGGCGATCGTACCCGGTTGTCTCACGGCGCCGCTGCTACGCTTCAGGCTCACACTGAGCGAGTATCTGGTCGGCGCGAACGCCTCCCATCTACCGTTCGCAAGCTGGTAGAGGAGGTGTTTTTTCATGGCTACAGGAACTGTGAAGTGGTTCAACGACGCCAAGGGCTACGGCTTCATCAGCCCCGACGACGGCGAGAAGGATCTCTTCGTCCACCACACGTCCATCTCCGGCGACGGCTACAAGTCGCTCGCCGAGGGCGCAAAGGTCGAGTACGAGGCGGCCGAGGGTGCCAAGGGCCCCGAGGCGAAGAACGTCGCGCCGGCCGGCTAACCGAGCGTAGGCGCGCGCCGCACCCGTGGCGCGCGCCGGCTCTTATCGAAAGGACTCTCCATGCGCGGAGAGATGCTTTGGTTCAACGAGGTCAAGGACCGCGGGTTCATCATGACCGAGCAGGGCGAGCGGCTGGCGGTCGCGGGCGAGGGCTTCGCCGAGGGTGAGAAGCCGGTCGGTCGCTGTGCGCACAAGGTCGTGACGTTCGAGATCGACGACGACGGCGGGCGGCAGGCGCGGAACGTCGTGTTCGAGCCCGAGGTCGCGGCGCGCCGAGCCCGCATGCGCGGCCACGGAAGCCGCTGACCGAGAGCCGAGGGTCACCGCGGAGCTGCTTCGAACCGCGGGTCGTCGCGGACGGCGGCGGCTCAACGGTGTCAGACACCGGACGCCGTCAGGTCGTAGTTGTGTCGGATCTGTGACGTCTCCTTCACGGCGCCGCGACTGGACGCTGGTTGAACAGGCGGCCGCGCGGGGACACGGCCGCCCTCTGTCGATCAGTGGTGGTGCCGCGGCACGTCGGCGACCTTCCAGACCTGACCGGTGAGCGTGACGACGTAGGCGTCGTCGCCGATCAGCTCGAGCGAGGTCGGCCGGTCGAGCTTGTCTGCGATCACGGTGAAGGTCCCGTTGCGGTTCGCCAGCAGCAGCTCGCCCGTGTCCGGGTCGGCCGGCGTGCCGGGATCGGTGTCGCTCCAGTGGCCCTGCGCGAGGCCGTAGAGCGAATCGCCGCGGCCGAACTCGGCGTCGACCAGCAGCGGGCCGCCGACGGCGACCTGCGTCACCGGCGAGCTTTCGTCGAAGGAAACGATCTTGCCGTCGGGGGGCAGGTGCGGAATCGGCCCGGCCTCGGCCATGAAGACCCGGTCACCGCGTAGCGCCAGGCCCGTCGGGACGATGTCGTCGAACGCGCGAAACTCGCTCACCGAGCCGTCGAGCCCGACGCGCAGCACGCGGTTGTGGTGGCCGTCGGTGACGAGGAACCCGTTCCTGTACGGCTCCATCGCGTACTGGACGCCGCTCGGCACGAAGAAGTCCGTGTTCGGCGGGTGTGCGATCGCCCAGCTGCCGATGTCGGCGACCACGGTGAAGCTGTGCGCGCCGTCGACCCGGTAGATGCCGACGGTGCTGCTCCCGCCCACGTCCGGCCCGACGAGCGTGACGAGCGCGTAGGCGGTGCGGCCGACGAGGGCCACGTCCATCACGCCGCCGATCCCGATCGCCGGGTTCTCGAGCGGCAGGCCGCTCGCGAACGTCGTGACGGCGCCGCTGTTCCGGTCGATCCGCGCGATCCGGCCGGCGAGCGGCTCGGTCACGTAGAGCTCGCCCCCCGGGCCGACGGTGCTCCCGAGCCCGCCGGCGAGACCCTCTGCCAGAAGCGTCGGGGTGTGGGCGCGGGGCGGATGGTGCGCGCTCGCCGCGGACGGCGCGACGGTGGCGCCCAGGACGACGAGCACCAGCAGATAGAGGCAAATGCGTGCGTTCACGGTCCTCCCTTCGATTGGCTGAAAGGAGGATCCGGCGGCAGTCACTTTGTGTCTATTCGCATTTCGTCGTATCTTCGGAGGCCGATGACGCGACTGAGTGCGACGGATTTCGAGCGGGTTCTGTCGTTCCTCGAGCAGGCGCACGCGAACGAGAGCCCGGCACCGCTGCCGGAGCTGCTCGATCCGCTCGCACAACTCGTGAACTGCAGCCATGCTGGCTTCTTCGAGGTCGACCAGGAGCGGCACGTGCTGAGCGAGCGCCGCGTGTCATCGGAATACAAGCTTCCCTGGAACGGCGTGCCGGACGAGTTCTGGACGTGCACGAGAACCGTCCAGCTGCATCGGCGAAAGTTGGCGAGCGGCGCAGGCCCGGTCGTGCTGTCCGAGGTGTTCGAACGTCGCCTGCGGCTGTCCCGCGAATGGAATCCCAATCTTCGCGACGGCGGATCGATCGACGAGATCCACGTCGACCTCGACCCTCCGGGGCCCTGGCGAACGCAGCTCGGGATGTTCGGAACTCGCGATTTCGGCCAACGCGAGCGGCTGATCCTGCGGCTCGTCCGCCCGCATCTCGAAGCCGTCTATCGTGCCGCCCGCATTCGACGCCGGCTGGCCAGGTTGGCCGGGAGCCTCGACGAGCGCGCGGACGCTCTCACCCCGCGTGAGCGCGAGGTCATGCGCCGCGTCGACCAGGGTCTCTCGAACGCCGAGATCGCGCGCGTCCTCGTGGTCGAGCTCAGCACCGTGCGCAAGCACCTCGAGCACGTCTACGAGAAGCTCGGAGTCCGCAGCCGAACGGCTGCGCTGGCGAAGCTCCGCGGCTAGCGAAGCAGGCGCCGCGCGGCCACGGGCTCAACCTGTCGGGACACGTCCCGTTACCGCAACTCCGGGCGCAGGCGCAAGAGCGCGCCGATCAGGAAGCCGGCCGCGACCAGCTGCGCCCAGGCCGGAGCGCCGCCGGCTCGGTGCCAGCCTCGGAAGCGGTGGCTGGGGAAGAGCTTGCGGCCGCGCGGGCGAGGGAGCCGAAGGACGTGCTCGACGTCGGGACACGACGCCGCCAGCGCTCCCGTGACCGCTGGATCGGTCGGCCCGCGTACGAGCGCGAGGAGCAGGACGGCGGCGACACCGGAGCCGATCTCGAAGCGGCGATCGCCGATGTCGTGGTGCGGCATCCGGTCGCCTGCCAGATGGAGCACGAGGCCGAGCGGAAGCGACCGGCACCTCGAGCCGACCAGTGCCCCGCCGACCGCGCCGGTGGCAACGTGCAGGGAGACGATCACTGCCGTGACCCGACGTCGGCTCCTCGTACCGGCGCATGAACGCAGCGCCAGCCTGGCCGCGTCTCCGTGTGCGCCGTCAGCGAAGCGCCTCCTCGAACCGCGGGTCGTCGCGGACGGCGGCGAGGTCGTCGTCCGCTCGCGCCTGCTCGCGGAACGGCGGGAACCCCTCGACGCCCCGCCGCAGCCGCGCGAACGTCTCGTCGTCGACCTCGCCGGCGAGCGTCGCGAAGCACGCGTAGTTGTAGTTGAGCCCGGGGTGGTCCGGGAACTGCTCCAGGGCTCGCCGCACCGCCGCGGCCGCGTCGGCGTAGCGCTGCTCGCCGTACGCCTTCATCGACTCGTTGTGCAGCGGCCACGCCTCGCCCCAGTCCATCGACTGGTACGCCTCGCCGGGCGTTCCGCCCAGCGCCAGCACGGTCGCGTCGCCGGTCGCCTTCCGCGTCGACTCCGGCCGGACGGACACGAACGTCCCCGCCGGTGCCTCGATCGTCTCGCCGTCGATCTCGAAGGTCGCGGTTCCGTCGAGCACGACGTACACCTCTTCCTGACCCGAGCCGGCCTCGTCGTGCTCGTTGACCAGCGTTCCGTCCTCGCCGGGCGTCCGGGCGTTGATCCCGAACGAATGGATGCCGAGGTGCTCGCGCACCGGGATGAAGCTGCCGCGCCGCTCGATCTCGTCGAGGCGCGCGACGCGCCACTTCGCGTTGCCGTTCATCCGCTCACCTCCGAGTAGTCGTTCGGGCGATCGTAGCCGCCGTCGCCGCGACGACTCCCTCGGCCTAGGAGTGCCCGAAGCGCACGTCCGGGAGGACCCGGTCGAGCCACCGCGGCAGCGCCCACGCATACCGGCCGAAGACGCGGAGCAGCGTCGGGATCAGCACCAGGCGCACGAGCATCGCGTCGAGCAGCACGGCGATCCCGAGGATCACGCCCATCTCCTTCGGCGGCAGCGGCCCCGAGAGCGCGAACGTGAAGAAGACCGCGACCATCACCGCGGCCGCCGCGAAGATCACGCGCCCGGAGTGCGCGAGCCCGCCGACGGCCGCCTCGTGGGCATCGTGCGAGCGATCCCAGTGCTCCTTCGCCGAGGAGAGCAGGAACACGGTGTAGTCCATCGAGATCGCGAAGATCATCGCGAAGAAGAAGACGGGCGCCCACGCGTCCATGTAGCCCTGCGACTCGAAGCCGAGCAGCCCGGCACCGTGGCCGTTCTGGAAGATCAGCCGGCCGATGCCGAACGCCGCGCCGACCGCGAGCAGGTTGGTGAGCACGCCGAGCGCGGCGATCAGCGGCGCCTGCAGCGCCACGAGCAGGAGCAGGAAGCCGAGCGCGAGCACTACGCCGATGACGAGGGGCGTCTTCGAGGCGAGCGCCGACTCGAGGTCGTGGTTCTCGGCCGCGGCTCCGCCGACGAGCGCCCCGGCCGGCAGCGCGCTCCGCAGGCGGTCGATCGTGCGGCCGGTCACCTTGCTCGACGGGTCGGTCGTCGGAACCGCCTGCACCAGCGCGAGGCCGTTGGCGCCGACCTGCGCCGGCGAGACGCGGGCGATGCCAGGGTCGCGCCGGGCGACGGCGGCGACCGAGCCCGCCTCCTGCTGCGGCGCGACGATCTGCAGCGCGCCGGGCGCGCCGGTGCCGAACGCCTGCTGCACCTGGGCGTAGCCGACGCGCGAGCCGTCGCTCGTCGGCACGACCTTGATCGAGGGCATGCCGGTCTTCAGGCCGAAGACGGGCAGCGCCAGGAGGACGAGCACGAGCGTCGCGGCCGGCCCGTAGACGTGCGGATGGCGCCACAATCGTTCGCCCCAGCGGGCGAAGCGCGCCGAGCGGTGCTCGCCGGAGTGCACCCAGCGAAGGGGCGCCGCGTCGACCCTCGGCCCGAGCTTCGCCAGCACCGCGGGCAGCAGCGTCAGGCTCGCGGCGAGCACGAAGGCGACGCTGAGCATGATCCCGAGCGCCATCGAGCGGAAGGCGGGGCTCGGCACGAGCATCACCGCCGTCAGCGAGACGAACACGGTCAGCCCGGAGAAGAGGACGGCCTTGCCGGCGGTGTCCATCGTCACCGCGACCGCGTCGCGCACCTCGAGCTGCGAGCCGAAGAGGGCGCCGCGGAAGCGGTGCACGACGAACAGCGCGTAGTCGATCCCGAGGGCGAGCGCGAACATGAGCGCGAAGTTCATCGCCCAGATCGAGATCTCGAAGCCGTGGGTCAGGAGCGTCAGCAGCCCGGCCGAGGC
>DATIER010000030.1:0-2931 GCA_035455605.1 Gaiellaceae bacterium | reverse complement strand
GCCGTAGTTCAGGACCATGTACGCGCCGGCGACGCGGGCGCGCAGCCGGTCCGGGACGAGCGCCGTCTTGATCGCGTTCCCGGTGATATCGAGCACCATCACGCCGAAGCCCGAGCCGAGCTCCGCCAGGAACAGGCACGCAAGCACTGTGAAATGGGAGCCGCCCGCGAGCGGCACGAGCACGAGCGGTGCCGGGAAGAGCACGCAGCCGAGCACGAACGCGGGGCCGACGCCCAGCCGGCGGCTCAGCCGGCCGGTGACGAGCGAGCCGATCAGCCCGCCGATCGACGCCGCGCCGAGCACGAGCCCGAGCACGCCCGGGCGCACCCCGAGCGTCTTCGTCGCGTAGAGGATGAACAGCGCCCAGAAGACGAAGTTGAAGAAGTTGATCGTCGCCGTCGCGAGCAGCGAGGCGCGCACGATCGGCGAGTTGCGGATGTATCGGATGCCTGCCTTCAGGTGCCCGCGCTGTGCCTGCTCGGTCGGCGGCTCCACGGGCGAGATCGAGCTCATCGTGAACGCCGAGCACAGGAAGGTGAGCGCGTCGGCGACGAGCGCGACGGGCGCCGAGAGCGCCTGCACGAGGGCGCCGCCGACGCTCGGCCCGGCGACGAACGAGAACGCGCGGCTGCCGTTCAGGAGCGAGCTCGCCTCCAGGTAGCGCTCGCGCGGGACGAGCGAGACGAACAGCGTGCTGTACGAGACGAAGAAGAGGACGTCCAGCGTCCCGAACAGGAAGCCGACGACGTACAGCTGCGTCAGGGTCAGCAAGCCGAAGGCGTACGCGAGCGGAATCGTCACCAGCAGCGCGGCCCGGCCGAGCGAGGTTGCGATCATCAGCTGCCGCCGCCGCCCGCGCCGGTCGACCCAGGCGCCCGCGTGCAGCGAGAAGAGCAGGTTCGGCAGCAGCAGCGCGGCGCCCAGGAAGCCCATCTGGGCCGCGCTCGCGTGCAGCGCGAAGACGCCCACCAATGGCAGCGCGATCAGCGTGATCTGGTCGCCGAAGAGCGAGACCGTCTCGCCGATCCAGAACCGCCGGAAGTCGCGCCGCCGCAGGATTTCGGGAAGGCGAAGCCGCCGCGACGCAGGCGCGGCGAGGGTGGAGTCTTGCGGAGTCATGCGCGGGCTACGGTGATGTCGCCGCTCATCGTGTTGGCGCGGAGCTCGACCTTCGGGCCCTCGCCCTCGGGCGGCAGCTCGGACACGGGCAGCTCGGAGCGGACCTCGCCGCTGCGGGAACGGGCGTCGACCCAGAGGGTGGAGCCCTCGGCGATCCCCACCTTCAGGTCGCCCGAGGCCGACTTCAGCTCGACGTTGCCGGTTGCGACGCTGCCGATGTTCTGGTCGCCGGAAGCCGTCGAGACGCGGACCGAGCCGCGGGCCTCGCGCACGATCACGTCGCCGGAGGCGGAGTTGACCGACAGCTCGCCGCCGACCTCGCGGACGAGCACGTCGCCGGAGGCCGAGTTGATCCTGGCCTCGCCGCCGACCGACTTCATCGTCACGTCGCCCGAGGCGGTGTTGACCCTGGCGGCACCGCCGACGTTGCCGAGCTGCACGTCGCCGCTCGCTGCGTCGACGCGGGCGTCTGCGCTCACGTCCTCGAACTCGACGTCGCCGGAGCCGCTCTCGACCTCGACGGAGCCGAAGCGGCCGCGGCCGACGACCTCCGCCGAGCCGGTCTTGGACTCGACGCTCGTCCCTTCGGGGCAGGTCACGGCGACGAGCACCTGCGCGTTGCGGAAGATGCCGCGCCCACGGTCGCGCGCGTCGATCACGACCTCGTACCCATCGCCGCGGCGACGCAGCTCGACACGGGCGCTCTCGACGGCGGCGGTGCTGGCGTCGTTGTCGCGGAGCGGTTCGAGCAGCACCGCCGTCTGCTGCGCGTCGGCGGCGGTCTCGAGCCGAACCTCGCCGGCGCCGAGGCGGACGTCGAGCCGGACCTCGCCCGGGGTCTCGAAGGTCTCGCTCCTCATCGCCGGCGCCCGCCCGGGCGGACGCGCGGCTTCTGCGGGCGCGTGTCGACCCTGACCTCGACGTGTCCGAACGGAAGCTGGAAGAAGGCCATCGTGATTCCTCCCCTCTCAGCCGCGGGCATAGCCCGTCAGCCGGTTGCTTGACTGCTGCGCCGCCGGAGCAGCGGTGCTGCTGCGGGACAGCGCGCGGACGATCCACGTGTTCACGGAGACGCCCTCGCGGCTCGCCGCCACCTCGAGCGCCCCCTTCAGCGCCTCGGGCAGCCGCAGCGTGATGCGAGCGGTGTACGCCTCGTCAGCGCCGGCCGCCGGGGCCTCGGGCTCGTCGCTCACGTACACGAGCTCCGGGTCCTGACCGGTGAGCCGGACCTCCACGTGACCGCCGGGAAGCTTGTCGTTCAGCTCGAGCGCCGCCTCCGAGAGCGCGTCGAGCAGGCGCAGGCCGACCGAGGCCTGGAGCGTGAGCACGAGCCGTCCGGCCGCCTCGGCCGTCGCCTCGTCCCCGAGCTCCGCGACCGCCTTCAGGTCGGCCTTGAGCGCATCTACGAACCTCTGTAGCTGCATCGTGATGTCACTATGACATCACATATGGTGTCTGTCAAGCGTCAGACGGGTGTCAGCCGTACAGCTGGTCTCGATATCCCCTTCGGTACAGGGTTTTCAGGTGCTCGACGCGCTTCACGTAGTGGCGCGTCTCCGCGAACTCGATCCCCTTCCCCTCCGCCCGCCAGCGGTCGACGTTCTGCTGGCCGGCGTTGTAGGCGGCGAGCGCGGTG
Source organism: Gaiellaceae bacterium (assembly GCA_035455605.1). Lineage (GTDB taxonomy): Bacteria > Actinomycetota > Thermoleophilia > Gaiellales > Gaiellaceae > AC-32. Next base: position 176 of record DATIER010000030.1, on the reverse strand, counting down.
CGCTCGTCCCCGTACTTGTCGAGCAGGTGGCGCAGGTACCAGGAGCCGTAGCGGACGTTGATCTCGGGGTCGTCGAGGTCGGCGACGCGGAACTTCGTCCCGCCCGTGTGGATCGCGATCCCCTCGGCGGTCGCCGGCAGCAGCTGCATCAGCCCGATCGCGCCCGAGCTCGAGCG
>DATIER010000029.1:0-7673 GCA_035455605.1 Gaiellaceae bacterium | reverse complement strand
TATCGGCTGCCCGATTCAAGATCGGGTAGAACATGAACGCCACACCGGCGGCGGCGACTGCCCCCACCAGGTTCAGCAGCACCCACGTGATCAACTGGTTCTTGTGCGTCGCGGCGTTGGCGAGGATCCCCTCACCGCCGTCCAGAGCACTCCAGGCCACCATGCTCGATGCCGGGAACACGGTCGCCATGATCCACAAGACGCCGACCCAGATCGCAGATTTCCGCGCCGTCGTCTTGTCAGCGGCCATCGGGGAACGCGAGATGAATCCGTCGTCGGTGGCAAACGGCCCGGCCGGAGTCTCATAGACCCGACCCGAGCGAGAACCCACACGCGTGATGCCGCTGGCATCCGCCTCGGGTGTGCGTGCCGTCTTCATCTGCAACCTCCTCAGTCGACATCTCGCGCAACACGCGTCGCGAGTTCACGCACTACGAGAAAGCTCGATCCGATGCTCCTAACGGTGCTTAGCGCGCACATCGGGGCGCATTCGCAAGCGCGCTGCCTGGAACTACGCAGAGCCGTCCGGCGCACGCAACGTCACCGGAGGCTCAGGCGTCATTCCCGCACGCTGGCCCATGCGAGCTTCATGTTCCTCGGCGGAGGCGGGCTGTGCCCGCCGGAGCCTCAACTGCGCGGGACGCGCGTCAACTCAGCGAGGGGGCTCACGGGGGAAACCGGGTTTCCCCCGTGTACCGTCCGTCCGGAGGCGGTCCTACGATCCCGCCATGGGACCGAGACGTGAAGCCGAGGAGCTGCTGCTGATCGAGGAGGCCGACGCCTGGTTCGAGTACCTCGAGGCAACGCGGGGTCAGACGGAACCGCGCTACCGCGAGCTCGAGCCGTGGGCGTGGGCGCGCCTCAGCCAGCGGCTGCGCGCCGTCCGCACCAAGCGCGCCAAGCTCAAGCCGGCCGCAGAAGCGGCCTAGGCGCTCACCCGAAAGGGTGGTTCCGGCGCTGCGAGGCGGCGACAGCGAACGGCGCTGCTAGCCTGTGAGCACGGCCATGCCGAACGGTTTGACATTGCAGCGCGCGCTCCACCCGGTTCGGGGTGACGGCAGCGCGCGCAACCGAAAAGGAGATTCCACTTGCTTCGATGGTTCAGGCGGCAGAAGCCGTCTACTGACGAGCGCGCCCGCATCGAGGTCGCGCCACCCGCACCTACCGAGACCGTAACCCCCGAGCCCGCCGACGCGGGCACAACCGATCCTGCGAAGAAGAAGCGCCGCCGCGGTAGCCGCGGAGGGCGTGGGCGCAAGCGCAGCGGCTCGACCGCGGCGGCCCAGCCGGACGCCGAGCCGAAGCCCAGGCCGAAGGCGAAGGAAGAGGCGAAGCCGAAGAAGGACGAGTCGCGCCCGGAGCGTCGCCCCTCGCAGCGCAGCAAGCAGCGCACGCCGCGCCGGCGCACGGCTCCCCGCCGCCCACCGCTTCCGCCCGCGAAGCGCGAGCTGCTCATCTCCGTCGACGTCAGCGAGCAGCGCGTCGCCGTCCTGGAGGACGAGCAGGTGGCCGAGGCGTACCTCGAGCGGCCGGAGCGCCGCTCGATCGCGGGGAACATCTACAAGGGCGTCGTCGACAACGTCCTGCCGGGGATGGAGGCCGCGTTCATCGAGATCGGCCTCGAGAAGAACGGCTTCCTCTACGTGGACGAGGTGATCGCGCCGGAGCTCGAGGGCCGCTCGCGGGGTCGCAAGATCCAGGATCTGCTCAGCCGCGGCCAGGAGGTGCTCGTCCAGGCGGTCAAGGACCCGATGAAGTCGAAGGGCGCGCGTCTGACGACCGAGATCTCGCTCCCCGGCCGCTTCGTCGTCTTCGTCCCGCACGGCGAGGGGCTCGGCGTCTCGCGCCGGCTCGAGGACGAGGAGCGCGTGCGCCTGCGGGACATCCTCAAGAAGCTGGAGGTGAAGAAGGGCGGCGTGATCATCCGCACCGCCGCCGAGGGCGCCTCGGCCGAGGACATCGAGCGCGACCTCGTCTTCCTGCAGCGTCTCTGGAAGCAGATCGAGGCGCGTGCGAAGAGCGCGAAGGCGCCGTCGCTCGTCTACCAGGAGGCCGAGCTGCCGCTGCGCGTGATCCGCGACCTCTTCACGGACGACTTCGAGCAGGCGGTCGTCGACCACGAGCGCACCTACAAGCGCGTCGTCGGCTACCTGAAGAAGACCTCGCCGCACATGGCCGACCGCGTCGTGCGCTACCGCGAGAAGACGCCGCTGATGGAGAGCTCGGGCGTGGACGCCGAGATCCGCTCGACGCTCTCGCGCCGCGTCGACCTGCCGTCGGGGGGCTACCTCGTCTTCGACTACGCCGAGGCGTTCACGGTGATCGACGTGAACACGGGCCGGTTCGTCGGCTCCCGGGGCAAGTCGTCGGGCGGCCGGCTCGAGGACACGATCACGAAAAACAACCTCGAGGCGGTCAAGGAGGTCGTGCGCCAGCTGCGGCTGCGCGACATCGGCGGGATCATCGTCATCGACTTCATCGACATGGCGAATCCGAAGAACCGCGCGACCGTCGAGGAGGCGCTGAAGACCGAGCTCGAGCGCGACCGGACGAAGACGTACGTGGTCGAGATCTCGCCGCTCGGCCTCGTCGAGATGACGCGCCAGAACGTGACCGACGGGCCGCGCGAGATCCTGACGCGCAAGTGCACCGTCTGCGGCGGCGACGGCGTCGTGCTCTCGGAGGCCTCGGCCGCCGTGGACGCCGAACGGCGCCTGCGCGCGCTCGCCGCGAGCGCGCCGCGCACGAAGGCGTTCAAGGTCGAGCTCGAGGCCAAGGTCGCCTCGACGCTGATCGGCCCGGCCGCCTCGCGGTTGCAGGCGATCGAGGAGGAGACCAGGCGGCGCGTCCTGATCGAGGCGCGCGAAGGCAAGCCGGTCGACCACTTCGAGGTGCTCGGCAAGGGCACGCTCGAGAGCCTGCAGCCGGAGGCGCCGGCGCATGAGGGCAAGACGGTGCAGCTGAAGCTCGGCGAGGTCGGCCGCTTCGACGTCCACGCGGGCGTCGGCAAGCTCGACGGCCTGACCGTAATCGTCGCCGACGCGGCGAAGCAGGTCGGCAAGACGACGAAGGTGCGGGTCGAGCGCGTCGTCGACGGCGTCGCCTACGGCTCGCTCGTCGGCGGCTAGAAGGCACCGGAGGAGCCGATCACGGCCGAGAGCGCCGCGGAGAAGCCGACGCGCAAGCCGCCCGCGAAGAAGCAGGTGGAGGAGCCGGCGCCGGAGGCCGACGCCGTCGAGGTCGAGGCCGAGCCGGAGGCCGAGAGCGACGCGGTTGCGGAGCCGGAGGAGACAGCCGAGGAGGATGCGACCGCCGAGGAGCGGCCGAAGAAGAAGACCCGGCGGGGCTCGCGCGGCGGGCGCCGCCGCAAGAAGAAGCCGGCGGCCGCCGAGGCGAACGGCGACGAGACCGCAGCCGAGGAGGCGAGCGGCGACCAGAACGGGCGCCCGGAAGGGCCGAAGATCCACCTGCCGGATCCCTCGCTCGGCCGCGACGAGCCGGAGCCGGAACCGGAGCCCGAACCGGCGGCGGTCTCCGACAACGGCGCCGAGGCCGACGGCCAGCCGAAGCCGAAGAAGAAGACCCGGCGCGGCTCGCGCGGCGGGCGGAACCGCCGCCGCCGCTCGGGCACGGGCACGGCGAACGCCGAGTCAGCGCCGGCCGAAGCGCCGGCCGAGTAGCGGCCGCTCGCGCCAGCACGCGTAGTAGACGACGATCGCGCAGGCGATCATCGCCCCCCAGGCCGCCGAAGCCGTCGGCGACAGGACGTCGGGGATCTGCCACGTCGTCCAGCTCCGCTTGACCACCTGCTCGCTCCAGAGGTCGTTCGCCATGTTCGTCAGCCCGTAGACGAGCATCAGCGAGAGGTAGGCCGCGGTCGCGGTCCGAAGGCCCCTCCGGCTGATCCCGCCGAGCAGGCGGGACAGCAGCAGGGCGGTGACGGTCAGCAGGAAGCCGTCGAGCCCGTGGTGGTGCCCGTGGTGCACCGCGGCGCGGACGTAGCTGCTGCCGGGCGTCTCGGGCCGCAGCCGCCTCGTCTGGAAGATCGACCCGAGCAGCGGGAAGCCGTCGAGGAAGAAGCCGAGCTCGGCCGCGATGTAGGGAGCGGCCAGGAAGAGCGCCACCGCGCCGGTCACCAAGCGGGCCACGTCGCCACCTCTCGTCGTCCGCACGGCCTCGCGCCTGCCGCGTGCGCCCGCCCGGAGGGTCAGCGCGAACGCCAGCGCGACACCGATGACGGCCGGCAGGTTCGACCACTTCGCGTCCAGGTCGTCCGGCGTCTGCACGCCCGGGATCGCGACCGTCGCGCAGAGCGCGAGCGAGGCCAGGCCGAGCAGCGTCGCCCTGCGGTCGTCGAGGCGGTCGACCACGATCGCGAGCACGGCGATCGCGATCAGGGCGGGGGAGAAGCTCAGGAAGACGAACGCCCGGCTCACCCCACCGGACGCGCCCGTGCCGGACACGTTCCAGAGCCGGCTCGCCGGGAAGCGCCAGTACGTCTCGAGCACGGCGACGGCGGCGAGCCCGACGAGCAGCCAGATCACGTAGATCTCGCGCAGGCCCCGGTTTTGCCGAGCAGCGCCCGTCACGGCTACACTTCCGTCCTCGCGGGCGACAAGCCCGCGTTTCGGTGCCATGGCCTACGCAATCATCACACTCGGCGGCAAGCAGTACCGCGTCCAGGAAGGCGAGCGCCTGCTCGTCGACCGCGTCTCCACAGAGGAGGGCAAGACCTTCCACCCGGAGGTGCTCATGCTCGGCGGCGACGGCAAGTTCGAGCTCGCGCCGAAGACGCAGGTGACCGCGCGCGTCGTCGGCTCCGCGCTCGGCAAGAAGGTGACGATCGGCAAGTACAAGCCGAAGTCGGGCTACCGGCGCAAGACCGGCTTCCGCGCGAAGCTCTCGCAGATCGAGATCGAGTCGATCGGCGGCGCCGCCAGGCGCAGCGCGCCGGCGAAGGAGGCCGCACCCAAGGAGGCAGCATCCAAGGCGGCCGCGCCGAAGGAGGAGCAGGAAGCCGCGCCCCCAGCGCTGCCCGAGGGGTACGCCGATCTGACGGTCGCGCAGATCAAGGAGCAGGCAGCGGACTGGTCGCCGGAGCAGGTCGAGGCGGCGCTCGAGTACGAGCGCGCGCACGGCAAGCGCAAGGGCGCGCTGGCCGCGCTCGAGTCGAGGAAGGACAGCTAGATGGCTCACAAGAAGGGACTCGGGTCGTCGCGGAACGGCCGCGACTCGAACCCGAAGATGCTCGGCGTCAAGGTCTTCGACGGCCAGGGCGTCACCGCCGGGACGATCATCGTGCGGCAGCGCGGCACGCGCTTTCGCCCCGGCCCGGGCGCCGGGCTCGGTCGCGACGACACGATCTTCGCCAAGCGCGACGGCACGGTCGCGTTCACGACGAGCGGCGAGCGCCGCTTCATCAGCGTCACCGACTGACGCGCGCGATGTTCCACGACCGGGCCCGCATCCACGTGCAGGCCGGCCGGGGCGGCGACGGGGCGCTCAGCTTCCGGCGCGAGAAGCACGTGCCCAAGGGCGGGCCCGACGGCGGCGACGGTGGCCCGGGCGGCGACGTCGTGCTCGTCGCCGACCCGGACCTGCGCGACCTGTCCGCCTTTCGCACGCGGCGGTACTTCATGGGCGGCAAGGGCGGAGCCGGCGGCGGGACCGGGAGACACGGCGCCTCGGGCGAGGCGGTCGAGCTGCGCGTGCCGGTGGGGACGCAGGTCTTCGACGAGGACGAGCAGCTGGTGGCCGACCTGGCCGCGCCCGGCGCGCGGGTCGTGCTCGCGCGCGGCGGCGAGGGCGGTCGCGGCAACCGGCGCTTCGCGACGCCGACGCGGCAGACTCCGCGCTTTGCCGAAACGGGCCTTCCCGGCGAGGCCGGCGACTACGACCTGCGGCTGAAGCTGCTGGCCGACGCCGCCCTCGTCGGGCTGCCGAATGCCGGCAAGTCATCGCTGCTCGCGCGGATCTCCAACGCGCGCCCGAAGGTCGCCGACTACCCGTTCACGACGCTGCAGCCGGTGCTGGGCACGGTCGACTCGGACGAGCGACAGCTGGTGGTCGCCGACGTTCCCGGCCTGATCGAGGGCGCAAGCGAGGGCGTCGGCCTCGGGCACGAGTTCCTCGCGCACCTCGAGCGCGCACGGCTGCTCGTGCACGTGATCGACGCCGCCGCCGGCGACCCGGCCGAGGCGTTCGCGCAGGTCGAGAACGAGCTCGAGCAGTACGGCGCGGGGCTCGCAGAGCGTCCGCAGGTGGTCGTCCTCAACAAGCTCGACCTGCTGCCGGCGCCGCCGCGCTTCGAGCCCGACGATCCGCGGGTCGTGCGTGTCTTCGCGCTCTCGGCGGCGACCGGCGAAGGCGTCGAGCGCTTCAGGCGCACGCTGTTCGAGCTGTGTCCGCCCGCCGAAGCGCCTCGGGCCGACGAGAGCGGGCTGCCGCAGTTCCTCGTCTACCGTCCGAAGCCCGATCAGCGGTCGCGCTTTCGCATCCTGCGCACCGACCGCGGCTTCCGGGTCCACGGCAGGCCTGGCTCGGACGAGGAGCTCGAGCAGGCGCTGCGCGACGTCGGCGCCAGGGCGGGCGACGAGGTCGAGCTCGAGGGCGAGGTGCTCGAGCTCCAGTGACGACCGGCCTGCTCGGCGGCACGTTCGACCCGCCGCAGACCGGCCACGTCGCGCTCGGGCGCGCCGCGCTCGAGGAGCTCCCGATCGACCGCCTCGTCGTGCTGGTGGCCGCGACGCCCGGGCATCGCGCCGTGGTCGCGCCGGCCGAGGCGCGCCTGCGGCTCGCACGCCTGGCGTTCCCGTTCGCCGACGAGGTCGTGCTCGACGAGCACGCGTTCACGGTCGACGCGGTCGCCGGCGGGCGCTTCGGCAACGCGATCTTCATCGTCGGCGCCGACGAGGGCGCGGACTTCCCCACGTGGAAGGAGCCGGACGAGGTGCTGCGCTGGGTGCGGCTGGCCGTCGGCACGCGCTCCGGCTACCCACCGCCGGATCTCGACCGCTACGGCGACCGGGTGCTCTCGTTCCGGCTCGAGTCGCCGCCGGTGTCGTCGTCGGAGATCCGGGCACGGATCGCACGCGGCGAGCCGGTCGACGAGCTCCTCCCCCCGGCCGTGACGGACGCGATCGCCGGGCTCGGCCTCTACCGCGGCTACACTGAGCCCCGAACCCGAGAGGACCTGAAAAGACCCTGACGCCACTCGAACACGCCCGCCGAATCGCCGGCCTCGCTCAGGAGAAGCTGGCGCAGGACGTCCTCATCCTCGACATGCGGCCCGTGTGCAGCTACACGGACTTCCTCGTGCTCGCGACGGGCCAGAACCCGCGCCAGACGAAGGCGATCTGGGACGAGGTGCACGAGCGGCTCAAGCACGACGAGGGCGCCTTGCCGCGCTCGGTCGCCGGAGAGCGCGAGGGACGGTGGATCGTCGCCGACTACCTCGACGTGGTCTTCCACGTCTTCACGCCCGAGTCGCGCGAGTACTACCGGCTCGAGGAGCTGTGGGGAGACGTGCCCAGCGTCGAGCTTGACGCGGCGGCCGTCTAGCTACAATCCGCGCGGCAAGGGGCCGTAGCTCAGCTGGGAGAGCGTCGCGCTGGCAGCGCGAAGGTCACGGGTTCGAGCCCCGTCGGCTCCACTCCTAACCGCAATCGCCAGGC
>DATIER010000028.1:0-17669 GCA_035455605.1 Gaiellaceae bacterium | reverse complement strand
GTAATGCCGCCCAGCTTGTGGGTCGTGAGCACCAAGCCAGGGGCTGCGATCGTCTGCGGCCAAGGCTGGTTGCCTTGGCAAGGACGAGTGCGGTTTCTGGCGCCGCGTGATCGCGGGCCACAGGCGGGCATGGATTGCCTGGAGGAGCACTAGGTGGCGCTGCATTCGGAGGTCGCCGGGGAGGGGCCGGCGGTCGCGCTCCTGCACGAGGGCATCTGTGACAGCCGCATGTGGGACGACCAGTGGGAGGCGTGGTCGCGGCCGTTCCGGCTGCTGCGGCTCGACTTCCGCGGCTTCGGGCGCTCGCCGCTCGGGTCGGAGCTGTATTCGCACGCGCGTGACGTGCTCGGTGTGATCGAGCAGCACGGGATCGAGCGCGCCGCGTTGGTCGGTGTGTCGCTCGGCGGCCGCGTCGCGCTGGAGGTCGCGCTCGCGCGGCCGGAGCTCGTCTCGGCGCTCGTGCTCGTCGCGCCGGGCCTCCCCGGGCACGACTGGTCGGAGGAGCTACGCGCGCTGTGGGGCGAGGAGGTGGCAGCCTTCGAGGCGGGCGATCTCGACGCGGCCGTCGAGGTGAGCCTGCGGACGTGGGTCGACGGCCCACGCCGGGGGCCACAGGACGTCGATCCGCAGGTGCGCGGCCGCGTCACCGAGATGCAGCGGCGCGCGTACGAGCTCCAGCGCGACTGGGTCGACGAGGAGCTGCTCGTGCCGGACCTCGCGCAGCGTCCGGCGGAGATCGGCGCGCCGACGCTCGTGCTCGTCGGCGAGGAGGACCAGCCCGACATGCAGGCGATCACGGAGCGGCTCGCGCGGGAGATCCCCGGAGCGCGGCACGCCACGATCGCCGCCACCGCCCATGTCCCGAGCATGGAGCGCCCGCGCGAGTTCGACGACCTGGTGCTCCCGTTCCTCGAGGAGGCTGCGTGAGCGAGGACCGCCTGGTCGAGCGGATCTGGGAGCGCGACCCGACCGTGTGGACGGGCGGCGACGAGGCGAAGTGGCTCGGTTGGCTCGACGAGCCGCTGCGGATGCGCGAGCGGCTCGACGACCTGCAGCAGTTCGTCGAGGACGTGATCGCACCCGGGCAGGTCGACACGTTCGTGCTGCTCGGGATGGGCGGCTCGAGCCTCGCGCCCGAGGTGCTGCGCCGGACGTTCGGCGCCGAGGGCTTCCACGTGCTCGACACCACGCACCCCGCTGCGGTCAGGCGCCTCACCGACGGCCTCGACCTCGACGCCACGATGTTCCTGGTCGCCTCGAAGTCGGGCACCACGCTCGAGACGCGCTGCCACCTCGACTGGTTCTGGGAGCGGACCGGCGGCCGCGGCGAGTTCTTCGCCGCGATCACCGACCCCGGCTCGGAGCTGGAGTCGCTCGCACGGGAGCGCGGCTTCAACGCCGTCTTCGAGGGTGAGCCGACGATCGGCGGGCGCTACTCGGCGCTCTCCGTCTTCGGGATCGTGCCCGCCGTCTTGATGGGCGTCGACCTCGAGCGGCTGTTCGAGCGCGTCGACGAGGTGGTCGAGGCGTGCCGGCTGGCCGACGGGAACCCGGGCCTCGAGCTCGGCCTCGAGCTCGGCAACGCCTGGGCCGAGGGCCGTGACAAGGTCACGATCAACCCGAACCCGGCCGGCTTCGGCCTCTGGGCCGAGCAGCTGCTCGCGGAGTCGACCGGCAAGGACGGCAAGGGCCTGATCCCGGCGCCAGAGGAATCGCCCGAGGGGCCGGACCGCCAGGCGGCCGAGGTGCGGCTGCCGGCGCCGTACGAGCTGGGCCAGGAGTTCTACCGCTGGGAGTTCGCCACCGCCGTCGCCGGCTCGATCCTCGGGATCAACCCGTTCGACCAGCCGAACGTACAGGCGGCGAAGGACAAGACCAACGAGGTGCTGGCGGCCGGCGGCGAGCCGGACGTCGAGCCGCGCGGGTCGCTCGACGAGCTCTTCGCGCAGGCGCGGCCGGGCGACTACGTCGCGATCCAGGCGTTCGTCGATCCCGCGCGGGAGGCCGAGCTCGAGCCGCTGATCGCGCGAGCGCGCGAGGCGACCGGCTGCGTCGTCACGCACGGGCTCGGTCCGCGCTACCTGCACTCGACCGGCCAGCTGCACAAGGGCGGGCCGAACACCGGCCTCTTCGTGCAGGTCGTCGACGACGCGGGGGACGAGCTGCCGATCCCGGGCCGCGACTTCGGCTTCCGGCGCTTCGTCCACGCACAGGCAGCAGGCGACCTCGCGTCGCTCGAGGAACGGGGGCGCCGCATCGTCCGCGTGAGACTGGAGGACCTCTAGTGCAACTCGGCATGGTCGGCCTCGGCCGCATGGGCGCGAACATGACGAAGCGCCTGGAAGCGGCCGGCCACGAGCTCAAGACCTTCGACCCGAACGTCGAGTCGACCGCCTCGACCCTCGAGGAGCTGGCGCAGCAGCTCGACGCGCCGCGCTCGGTCTGGCTGATGGTGCCCGCCGGGATCGTCGACGCGGTCGTCGCGGACCTCGCGCCCCACCTGCAGGAGGGCGACACGATCGTCGACGGCGGCAACTCCTACTACGTCGACGACCTGCGTCGCCAGCGCGACCTCCGCGACCGCGGCCTGCATTACGTCGACGTCGGCGTCAGCGGCGGCGTCTTCGGGCTCGTCCGCGGCTACTGCCTGATGGTCGGCGGCGACGACGAGGCGGTTCGGCGGCTGGAGCCGGTCTTCGAGGCGCTGGCGCCGGGCGTGGACACGGCGCCGCGGACGCCGGGGCGCGACGGCGCGCCGGCGCCGGAGGAGGAGGGCTGGCTGCACTGCGGGCCGACCGGCGCGGGCCACTTCGTGAAGATGGTGCACAACGGGATCGAGTACGGCCTGATGCAGGCGTACGCGGAGGGCATGAACGTGCTCAAGCACGCCAACATCGGCCTGCACGCGCAGGAGACGGACGCCGAGACGACGCCGCTGCGCGACCCCGATCGCTACCAGTACGAGCTCGACGTGGCCGCGATCGCCGAGCTCTGGCGCCGGGGCTCCGTCGTCGCCTCGTGGCTGCTCGACCTGACCGCGCAGGCGCTACACGAGTCGCCGAGCCTCGACGACTACGCCGGCCGCGTGAGCGACTCCGGCGAGGGCCGCTGGACGGTCCAGGCGGCGGTCGAGACGGGCGTGCCGGCACCGGTGCTTGCCGCGTCGCTCTTCGATCGCTTCGCCTCGCGCGGCGAGGCCGACTGGGGCAACCGCGTCCTCTCCGCCATGCGCAAGGCCTTCGGCGGCCACCTCGAGAAGAGCCCGGAGCAGTGACCGAGACCGCGCAGCCGCCGGTCGAACAGCAGCAGAACCCGCTGCTCGAAGGCCTGCAGCTCCTGCGCGTCCCGGACCCCTGCGCGCTCGTCATCTTCGGCGCCTCGGGCGACCTGACCCGGCGCAAGCTGTTCCCGGCCCTCTACTCGCTCGCGCGGCGCCGTCTGCTCCCGGAGCGGTTCGGCGTCGTCGGCGTGGCCCGGAGCGAGGAGAGCGACGACGCGTTCCGGGAGCGGATGAAGCACGCCGTCCAGGAGTTCGGCCGCGTCGACTTCGACCAGGAGACCTGGGACTGGCTCGCCGAAGGGATGCGCTACGTCACGACGGACTTCGCCGACGACGACGGACAGGATCGGGTCGCCTCGGCGCTCAACGAGCTCGACGAGCAGCGCGGCACGTCCGGCAACCGCGTCTACTACCTGGCCGTGCCGCCGGATGCGATCGCGACGCTCGTGCGCGAGATCGGCGAGCGGCGCTCGAGCGAAGGGTGGACGCGGGTGATCGTCGAGAAGCCCTTCGGGCGCGACCTCGCCTCGGCGTGCCGGCTGAACAAGGAGATCCAGGAGCACTTCGCCGAGAGCGAGATCTTCCGGATCGACCACTACCTCGGCAAGGAGACCGTCCAGAACCTCCTCGCCCTACGGTTCGCGAACGGCATCTTCGAGCCGATCTGGAACCGGCAGTTCGTCGACCACGTGCAGATCACGGTCGCCGAGTCGATCGGGATCGAGGGTCGCGCCGGCTTCTACGAGCAGGCCGGGGCGATCCGTGACGTCTTCCAGAACCACCTGCTCCAGCTCGTGGCGCTGACGGCGATGGAGCCGCCGGCCGACTACGCCGCCGACTCCGTCCGCAACGAGAAGGTGAAGGTGCTGCGCTCGCTGCACACACCCGGGCCGAAGCACGTCGTCCGCGGCCAGTACGGGCCCGGGTACATCGAGGGCCAGGAGGTTCCGGGGTACCGCGAGGAGTCGGGCGTCGCGCCGGACTCGATGACCGAGACCTACGTCGCCGCGAAGCTCTTCGTCGACAACTGGCGCTGGGCCGACACGCCGTTCTACGTCCGCGCCGGCAAGCGGCTGGCGCGACGGGAGACGACGATCGCGATCGAGTTCAAGCGCGCGCCGCACCCGCCGTTCGAGATCCACGACGAGGGCCTGCAGCCGAACGTGCTCGTGTGCCACATCCAGCCGGACGAGGGCGTCTCGCTCGAGTTCGCGGCCAAGGTCCCGGGGCAGGGCATGGCGCTGCGCACCGTGCACATGGACTTCCTCTACGGCGGCACCTTCCGGCAAGGGATCCCGGAGGCGTACGAGCGGCTGCTGCTCGACTGCCTGCTCGGCGACGCGCGGATGTTCACGCGGGCCGACGAGGTCGAGGAGCAGTGGTCGCTGGTGGACGCGATCATCGCGTTCTGGAAGCGCGACCGGCCATCGTTCCCCAACTACGCGGCGGGTGCGTGGGGCCCGGCCGGCGCCGACGAGCTGCTGCGCCGGGACGGTCGGACGTGGCGACGGCACTAGCGTCCGTCGCCGAGATCGACCGCGAGCTCGCGCGGCTGCGGACCGACCCCGACACCGGCGAGCCGTTCCAGCGCACGAGCGTGATGACGCACATCGCGTGGGTGCCGAACGAGTGGGTCGAGGCGGCCGAGGACGTGCTCGCCGGCCTGGCCGAGCGGCACCCGTCGCGGACGATCGTGCTGGTGCCCGACTGCGACGCCGACGACGCGCTCGAGGCGAGCGTCGAGGTCGACCGCTTCCCCGCCGGCGACGGGCGCGAGATCGCGGTGGAGACGATCCGCCTGCGGCTCTGCGGCGGCCGCGCCGAGGCGCCCGCCAGCGTCGTGCAGCCGCTGCTCCTGCCCGACCTGCCGGTGTTCCTGCGCTGGCGCGGTCTGCCGCCGTTCGGCTCGGGCCCGTTCGAGCAGCTCGTCGACGTGGTCGACCGGCTGATCGTCGACTCCACGGAGTGGCCGGGACTGCCGGGGCCGTACGCGCGGCTGGCCGAGATCTTCGACCGCGTCGTCGTCTCCGACATCGCCTGGGCGCGCACGAGCCGGTGGCGCCCGCAGCTCGCGTCGCTGTGGCCGGGGATCGCGGACGTTCGCTCGATCGAGGTGGAGGGGACGGAGGCGCAGGCGAACCTGCTCGCCGGCTGGCTGCGCTCGCGACTCGGACACGACGTCGAGCTGCGGCACAAGGAGTCCGACCGGCTAGTCGGCGTCGAGGTCGACGGCGAGCCGGCGCCGTTCCCGCCCGGCGATCCGCCCGACCCTGCCGACCTGCTCAGCGACGAGCTCGACCGCTTCACCCGCGACCGCGTGTACGAAGACGCCGTTCGCGCCGCATGATGTGACGCGATGAGCCGGCTGCGGCGTATGGACGCCGTGACAACGGAATTCGCGGAGGCGGCGGAGCGCCATCTCGACGACGTGCACGCCTTCCTCGTCTACCTGACGGGAGATCGGAACGTGGCGGAAGACCTGACAGCCGAGACCTTCGCCCGCGCGCTCGAGCGCTGGCGCCGGTTCGATCCTCGCCGCGGCTCGCCACGGGCCTGGCTCTGCCAGCTCGCGCGCTCGACCGCGCTCGACCACTTTCGTGCCGAGGAGCGCCGACGGCGCCGCGAGGGCCGCTTCGCCGCCCGCGAGCGGCGCGAGGACGCCGGCCCGGTGTTCGGGGACGGGCTCTCCGCGGAGCTCGAGCAGGCGCTGGCCCGGCTGTCCGCGGCGGAGCGGGAGGTCGTCGCCCTGCGCGTGGTGCTCGAGCTGGACGGCGAGATGGCTGCGCGGGTGCTCGGGATCAGCGCGACCGCGTGCTCGACACGGTTGAGCCGCGCCCTGCAGAAGCTGGAGAAGGAGGTGAGCGCCGGTGTCGCCGCTTGAGCTCGTGGGCGACCTCGACGGGATCGCGCGGGAACTGCGGGCGTCGAGGCCGGCCGCTTCGCCGGCCCTGCGGCAGCGCGTCCTGGCGTTGGAAGCGCCGGAGCCTCGGTTCGCGTTCCGGCTGCCGAGCCGGCGCCTGGTGCTGGCGCTCGCGGCGCTGGCGCTGCTCGCCTCGTTCGTCGCCGCGGCGCTCACGGGCCTCGGTGGCGGGACGACTCGCTCGTCCAGCGGCGGAGCGGTGAGCACGCATCCCCCGATCGCCGAATCACGTGCGAAGTCCCCGGGGCCGGTCACGCACGCCCTCGAAGGGGCAAAGCTCGCGGCGCCGTATGCGCTCCCGCCGACGGCAGGCCGCCTGCAGCGCTACGACGCGACCCTGCGGCTGCGCGTCCACGACCTCGACGGCCTCTCGCGGGCGACGCAGCGGGCGGTCAACCTCACGCGTGGCCTCGGCGGGTACGTCGGGTCGGTCGACTACTCGACTCGCAGCGGCAAGCGTGGCGGCGCAGCGACGCTCGTGCTGCGGGTGCCGGTGGCGAACATCCAGGCCGAGCTCGACGGGCTCACCGACCTCGGCACGATCCTGCAGCAGCGCACCGGCATCCTCGACGTGACCCGTCGTTCCGACCGGGAGGCGAGGCAGATCGCGGCGCTCGAGCGCGAGCTCGCGGCGGCGAGCCCGCAGGAGGCGCCGGCGATCCGTGCCCGCCTGGCGACGCTGCGCGCCAAGCACGCGCGCCTCCTGCGCAGCGCGCGCCTGGCCCGGATCGTCCTCGGCCTGGCGACGCCGTCACAGCAGGCGGCGACGCCACCCGGCCGGCTCCACCGCACCCTCGACGACGCGGGCAAGGTTCTCGTCCGCGAGCTGGAGATCCTGATCTACGCCCTCGTCGTCGCCGGCCCGCTGCTCCTGCTCGGCGCTGCCGGCATCGCAACGGCGAGAACCGTCCGCCGCCGCTCGGACCGCCGCCTGCTCGAGCGGGCGTAGCGGTCGGCCAACGGGAGGCCAAGTAACAGACTGTTACAAGTTTCGCGAACCCACGGCCGCGTCGTAGCTCCGACGTTCCAACCGAGCAAGTAACAGACTGTTACTTGGAACGAAGGGGCCGGTCGGGACGCGTCTAGCGGACGACGCGGAACTGCGGCTTCGTCACCACGATCCGCACCGGGTCCGACCACGAGAGCGCGGTCTTCGTCCCGACGAGCAGACCGTCGAGCCCGCGCACCCGGTAGTACCACGTGCCCGGCGTCAGCGGCAGCGTCGCTGCCGTGCCCCACGTCAGCTGAGATCCCGCGGGCGTCCACGGGTAGGCCTTGCGGCTCCACTGCACCTCGTACTGGCCGGCGCTGTCCAGCGGCATCCACGAGACGAGCGGCGGGCCGTAGAAGCGGGGCGACGGCTTGCGTGAGCCGACGAGCTTGCCGTTCGGCGAGAGGCCGGAGACGTACGGCGTCCCGCCCTGGCCGGTCACCGTCGGATCGCTGGTCTTGCGGAACTTGCCGAGGCGGCCCGCGGCGCACGAGTCCTGCGTCAGCTCGTCGTCGATGTAGCTGACCCTGCCGGTCGGGCGGACGACCGGATCCGAGAGCCCATGAGCCGCCGTGAGCGGCGTCGAGAGGGTGATGACGCTGCCGGCGACCGCGTTCACGACCCTCGTCTCCGCCGGCGGCAGGCCGATCTGGAGCGTGTCCCCGACGCCGATGCCGGTTGCGTTGGAGACGGTGATCGTCGTGTCGCCCGGAACGGTGGTGGCGGCGAGCGAGGTCGTGATCGTCTCGTCGGCCGCCTCGTCGACCGGCATCACCGTCCAGAAGTAGTTGCCCGTCGCCCAGTCGCTGTCCCAGAGGTCGACCTTCGCCGGCTTGACGACCTGCGCGGGCGGGAGGCCGGTGTGATTGCTGCCGTCGTCCGCGGCGACGTCCATCTCGTTCGTCGTGACGTCGATCCCCTCGCGCGTCTTCGAAGCCGGCTCTGGCCCGAAGGCGAGGGATGTCGAGCGCGCGGCGGCGATGCCCGTGGTGTCCGTGGGCATCGCGACCGGGCCGACGTCACGAGGGACGTACGCGGGGCTCCCGACGATCGCGCCGTTGAACACGGTGTTGAGGCAGTCCTCGTCCGTGAAGACGACCACGCGGTAGAGCTCGTCCGCCGTGCCCCAGATCGAGGTGTTTCCGTTCCACACGAAGCCCGGCGTCAGCTCGTGGGTGCGGACGTGGCCGGCGTCGGAGACGATGTCCGAGACGGTCGCCAGGTTGCCGAGCGGGCCGCCGACGAACGGCGGGTTGAAGCTCGTGTAGACGCCGCTCCAAGGGCCGTACGAGACGGCAGGGAGGCCGTTGTCGGTCTGGCCGTAGAGCCAGCGCATCGCGCGGACGCGGTAGTGGACGGTGCCGGTCCAGCTGGGGTCCTGGTGGAACGTGTAGTACTCGCGCTCGTCCGCCATGTTCGCGCGCGTGGTGAACCAGTGGTTGACGCCGTCGAGCATCCAGACCATGTAGCCGCTCGCGCCCGGGACCTTGCTCCAGTGCAGCAGGCCCGGGTAGCTCGGCGTCACCGGCACCGGGACGGTCGGCCAGCGCATGTTGAACCCGAACGGCTGGCTCCACCGGCCGATCGCACCGCGGCGTCCCTCCGCGCGCACGTGTGCATACAGGGAGTACGGGCTGCCCGTGATCCACGGGAGCGACAGCGGTAGCGCCGTCGTCGGGCTCTTGATCCCGTCGCCGTGCCAGACGATGCCGTTGTCGGCGAAGGTCTTGCTCGTCGACAGCTCGAAGTCGTAGCTCGTCGCGCCCGGCACCGGGTTCCAGGCGAAGGACGGCGTGCGGGCGAAGGTGTGCGTGACGGCCTCGTCCGCGCGCAGCGTGAACGCGTGCAGGTTGCCCGGTGCAGCAGGTGCGGCGTGCGCGACGCCGCACGGCACGGCGACCGCGAACGCCGCGGTCACGGCAGCAGCAAGTCGGAGACGGGCGCAGGCCATCTTCAGGGGGAGTTGTCGGCACGGTGCCTAGCACCGGCGTCACTCGTTCGAGTGACGTCCGGCGAGGCGGAGCGCCCGCTCGAGCGCCCTCGCCGCGCCGAGCACGAGCGCGTCGCGGCCGGGTGGAGCGGCGAGCTGCACCGACGCCGGGAGGCCGCTTTCGGCCGGGCCGCACGGAAGCGCGGCGGCGGGCCAGCCGGTGGCGTTGAACGGATAGGTCAGGTGGGTCAGCCGGCCGCGCAGCGCGAGCTCGTCCGCCGGCGCCGGCGGCGCGACGCACTCGAGCGTCGGCGTCAGCACGAGGTCGACCCCGGCCGCGGCCGCGGCGAGCTGCCCGCGGTACTCCTCGCGCCGGGCCTGCGCGCGGGCGTACTCGGCCTCCGTGACCGTGAGGCAGCGCTCCACCTTGGCCCGGACGTTCTCGCCGTACTCGTCCTCATGCTCGGCGAACAGCTCGCGGTGGACGCCGGCGACCTCGTACTCGAAGCACTCGTAGAAGCCGCTCGCCCGGGGCAGCTCGAGCCGCCGCGTCCGCGGGAACAGCGCCGCCGCCTGCTCGACGCGCTCACGGACGAGCGGGTCGGCCTGCTCGACCCACGCCACGCCGACGTCGAGGTCCCCGAGCTCGATCTCGCGCGGCTCGAACCCGGGCGCGAGCGCCGCCAGCATGCGCTCGCAGCCCGCGACGTCGCGGGCCAGCGGCCCGGCGTGGTCGAAGCTCGGCGCGAGCGGAAAGCAGCCGTCGAGCGGAACGAGCCCCCACGTCGGCTTGAAGCCGGCGACCCCGCAGCAGGCGGCGGGAATCCGGATCGAGCCGCCGGAGTCGGTGCCGAGCGCCGCGTCGGCCAGGCCTGCGGCGAGCGCGGCGGCCGACCCGCCGCTCGAGCCGCCCGCGACGTGGCCCGGATAGCGCGGATTGGGCACCGGGCCGAAGTGCTCGTTCTCCGAGGTCGTCCCGAACGCGAACTCGTGCAGGTTCGTCTTGCCGACGTTGGCGTAGCCGCGCGCTTCGAGCCGGCGCACGGCCTCGGCGGTCTCGCGCGGCACGTGCTCGGCGAAGAGGATCGAGCCGTAGGTCGTGACGAGCCCCGCGGTGTCGAACAGATCCTTGACCGCGAGCGGGATTCCCTCGGCCGGCTCCTCGGGCCGCGCCAGGAAGATCCCCTCGGGCGCGCTCAGAAGACGGCGAGGTAGATCAGCGCGACGACGACGGTGAGGCCGAAGAGCACCAGGAAGAGGCCGAAGAGCGCGAGGCCGAGCGTCATGTTGTCGCGGTCGAAGGTGTCGTCGTGCTCGTGCATCTAGAGCAGCGGGTCGACGGCGAGCGCCACGAAGAGGAGCGCGAGGTACAGGAGGGAGTAGTGGAAGAGCGCGCCGGCACGGGCGGTCGTCGTCTCGCGGCGCAGCCGCCACGCGAGCCGCAGGAAGAGCGCTCCGAGCACCAGCGCCGCCGCGAGGTACGCGGCGCCCGCCGTGTGCCACGCGAACGGGAGCAGCGTCACGGCGACGAGCAGGAGCGAGTACCAGACGATCTGCCTCGCCGTCTCGTCGTCGCCGCGGACGACCGGCAGCATCGGCACGCGCGCGGCCGCGTAGTCGCGCTTGATGATGAGCGCGAGCGCCCAGAAGTGCGGCGGCGTCCAGAAGAAGACGATCAGGAACAGGAACAGGGCCGGCAGGGTCAGGTTCCCGGTCGCCGCGGCCCACCCGACGAGCGGCGGCACCGCGCCGGCGGCGCCGCCGATGACGATGTTCTGCGGCGTCGACCGCTTCAGCCAGCGCGTGTAGACGATCACGTAGAAGAGGCCGCCGACGAGCGCGAGCGCCGCCGTCAGGACGTTCACGAGCGACGCGAGCAGCACAAACGAGAAGGCCATCAGCGCCAGGCCGAACTCGAGCGCCCGCTCCGGCGTGACGCGCTCCTCCGCGACGGGCCGGTGCCCGGTGCGGCGCATCAGGCGGTCGAGGTCGCGGTCGAGCACGTGGTTGAGCGCGCTGGCCCCGCCGCAGGCCAGCGCGAGGCCGGCCATCGTCACCGCGAAGGTGCCGAGCCGTGGTACGCCCTGCGCGCCGACGAACATCCCGGCCGCGCCGGTGAGCAGCAGCAGCGACATGATCCGCGGCTTCGTCAGCGTCACGTAGTCGCGCCAGGTCGCGTGCTCGACCGGCTCGCCGCGGAAGGTCTGCACGACGAGCACGAGCGCGGACGCGAGCGAGAGGCCGGCGAGCGCGAGGTGCGCAGGCTTCGAGATCACGAGGGCCGCGGCGAGGAACGCGAGCAACGCGACCAGCGCAGGCACGAGCAGCCTTCGGTGCACGACCTGGCCCGCCGCGACGAGCGCCGCGAGCGGCGGCAACGCGATCGCGGCCAGCACCCGGTGCGCCGCGCCGAGCTCGAGCGCGCCGCTGACGACGGCCGCGCCGCAGGCCGCGGCGGCGGTGAGCGCCGTCAGCCGCAGCCAGGGGCCGGGGCTCCTAGGCACCGGCCTCCGCGAGGCGGCGGCGCAGGTCGCGCAGCGGCCGCGGGCTCGTCACGTACGGAACCTTCTCGAAGTTGTGGGCCGGCGGCGGCGAGGTCGTGTACCACTCGAGCGTGTCGGCGAGCCAGGGGTCGTTGACGGCGCGCACGCCGGAGCGCGTGGTCTTGAGTGCGTTCACGAAGAAGACCAGGATCCCCAGCGCCATCACTCCCGAGCCGATCGTCGAGATCAGGTTGTACCACTCCCAGATCCCCCCGTAGTGGTAGGTGTAGACGCGCCGGGGCATGCCGAGCAGGCCGAGCATGTGCATCGGGAAGAAGGTCAGGTTCATACCGGTGAAGATCAGCCAGAAGCTGATCTTCCCGAGCCGCTCGTCGAGCATCTTCCCGAACATCTTCGGCCACCAGTAGGCGAGTGCCGCGAAGACGGCGAACATCGAGCCGCCGAAGAGCACGTAGTGCAGGTGCGCGACCACGAAGTACGTGTCGGTCACCTGCCAGTCGAACGGGTACGCCGCGACGAAGATCCCCGACAGCCCGCCGATCGTGAAGATGCCGATGAACCCGAGCGCGAACAGCATCGGCGTGTCGAAGTGGATGTTCCCGCGCCAGGTCGTGGCGAGCCAGTTGAAGATCTTGATCCCCGTCGGGACGGCGATGATCATCGACGAGATCATGAAGAACCCCTGCAGATAGCCGGGCATGCCGACCGAGAACATGTGGTGCGCCCAGACGAGCATCGAGTAGAAGCCGATCGCCACCGTCGAGAGCGCGATCGCCGTGTAGCCGAAGATGGGCTTGCGCGAGAAGACCGGCAGCACCTCGGAGATCACGCCCATCCCGGGCAGGATCATGATGTAGACCTCCGGGTGGCCGAAGAACCAGAAGGCGTGCTGCCAGAGCAGCGCGCTGCCGCCCTCGCTGGGGATGAAGAAGTGCGTACCGGCCTGGCGGTCGAGCAGCAGCAGCGTCAGCCCCGCCGAGAGCGTCGGCAGGACGAGGACGAGCAGCGCCGCGTAGACCTCCATCGACCACACGAACAGCGGCATGCGCATCCAGGTCATCCCGGGCGTGCGCATCCGGTGGATCGTGACCAGGAAGTTGATCGCCCCGGCGAGCGAGGAGAGTGTCAGCACGTGCAGCGACAGGATCCAGAGGTCCATGCCGTGCCCCGGGCTGAAGAGGGCCTCGCTCAGCGGCGCGTAGCTCGTCCACCCGGCGCGCGGGGCGCCGCTCTGGGTGAACCAGCTCGAGTAGAGGATCACGCCGCCGAGCAGGAAGAGCCAGTAGGAGAGCGCGTTCAGGCGCGGGAACGCCATGTCGCGCGCACCGATCATCAGCGGGACCAGGAAGTTCCCGAACCCGGCCCAGATCGGGACGATGACGAGGAAGATCATCGTCGTCCCGTGCATCGTGAACAGCTGGTTGTAGCTCCCCTTCGTGACGAAGTGCTCGTCCGGCGTCGCCAGCTGGGCGCGCATCAGCAGCGCGAGGATGCCGCCGAGCACCAGGAACACGAGGCTGGTCGCGATGTAGAGGATCCCGATCCGCTTGTGGTCGACGGTCGTCAGCCAGCTCGACAGCCGGCCACGCGAGATGACGACGGAGACGGGGGCCCGCTCGGCGCTAACGGCCACCGGCGCCCCCGAGCTTGAAGCGCTGGCGGACGTACGCGACCAGCGCGTCGATCTGCGCATCCGACCAGGAGTTGCCGACGGCCGGCATCTTGATCCCGCCCTGCCTGAGCAGCGTCGCCAGCGACGCCCGGTTGGCGAGGATCGGGCTCGCGGCGATGTTCGGCCCGTATCCGCCCTGGCCGGCGAGCCCGTGACAGCTCGCGCACACGCCCTCGAACTCGTCCTTGCCGAGCCCGATCCGGTCGTTGGCGCGCTGCCGGACGAAGTGCGCGTACCGGGCCGCCGGAACGACGTCGACGTGGGTCAGCATCTGCGCGTGGAGGAGGCCGCAGAACTCCGCGCACTGGCCGCGGAAGACCCCCTGCTTGTTCGGCTTGAAGGCGAGGTAGTTCGTCTTGCCCGGGATCGCGTCGAGCTTGCCGGCGAGCGCCGGCACCCACCAGCTGTGCGCGACGTCGGCGGACACGATCTGGAGGCGCACGCCCTCGTTCACCGGCAGGCGCAGGCGGTTGATCGAGATCGCGCCGTTCGGGTAGACGTATTCCCAGTAGTACTGGTGGCCGACGACGCGGATCTGCTCCCGGGCCGGCGGGCCGGTCGAGGCGGACGAGCTCGGGGCGCCGCCGATGTTGGAGACCTGCCAGAAGACGAACCCGGCGATGATCGCGAGGATCACCACCGGCCCCGCCGTCCACGCGAGCTCGAGGTTCGTGTGGCCGCGGACCTGCGGGCCCTCGATCTCGCGGGAGCGGCCGCGGCTGCGGTACTTGACGAGGAACAGGACGAGCGTCGTCGCGACCAGCACGAAGATCCCACCGGTCACCGCCAGGATCAGCCAGTAGACGTCGCGGATGTGGCCCGCGGTCGGCGAGGCCGGTGCGGGCGGCGCGACGCCGCCGTTGCCCGCCACGGCCGCACCGGCGAGCGTGAGCGCGAGCACGACGACGAGGACGAAGGCAGACCGGCGCACAGGCGAAGGGCATTCTATGAGGGGGATGGAGCGCACGCGCGTGCAACTTCCGGCCGGGATCGGCGAGAGCTTCGAGGTGTTCGTCAACGGCGTCCTGCAGCAGCCCGGGCGCGACTACCGGCGAGAAGGCCACGTGCTCGTCTTCGACCGGCTCCTCGCTCGTGAGGGGCGGCTCGGCTTCTGGCGCTGGGCCTCGCTGATCTTCGGCGTTGCCGGGACGTACCGGCAGAACGACAGCGTCGACGTCGTCTACGAGGCCGGCGGCCGGCGCGTCGTCGCGACGAGCCTCCCGCTCACGCTGGAGGAGTAGTCGGTGGCAGCTCGACCGGCTCGCCGTCGACGAGCACGTGGCGATGGTCGAGCTCGCACACGGCAGCCCAGCGTGCGACCGCCAGGAGCACCGCGTCGAGCTCCTCCTCGGTGCTCTCCTCGACGCGAATCTCCCAGCGCTCACCCTCGAGCGGCACCAGGTCGGTACGCGCGAACGGCATCAGGTCGCGGACGAGATGCTCGGCGGCGCCGGTCGTCGGCGCTTCGATGCGGATCGTGCGGATGCGTCCCCCCTCGGCGGCGGAGAGGGACAGGGTAGCTCAGCCGTCGACGAGCGACAGGACCTCGTCGAGGACGCCCAGGCCCTCGTCGAGCTCCTCGCGCGTGATCGTCAGCGGCGGCGCGCAGATGATCACGTTCCAGTGCGTCATCAGGTAGACGCCGCGCTCCATCGCCGCCTTGGCCAGCTTCGCCATCGGCGCGAACGCCTCCCCGGAGGCGTTGAACGGGACGATCGGCCCGCGCGTGTCACGGTCCTCGACCAGTTCGATGCCCCAGAAGAGGCCCTTGCCGCGGACCTCGCCGATCGACGGGTGGCGCTCCATCAGCTCGTGCAGGCGCTGGCCGAGCACCTCGCCCATGGCGGCGGAGTTCTCGACGATGCCCTCCTCCTGGAAGGCCTCGATCGAGGCGATCGCCGACGCGCAGGCGAGCACGTGGCCGGAGTAGGTCAGCCCGCCCGCGAAGTACTTGTCCTGCACCCAGTCGGCGAGCTTCTGGTTGATGATCATGGCGCCGAGGGGGACGTAGCCGGAGTTGATCCCCTTGGCGACGGTCATGATGTCGGGCACGACGTCCCAGTGGTCGACGCCGAACCACTTCCCGGTGCGGCCGAAGCCCGCCATCACCTCGTCGCAGATCAGCAGGATCCCGTGCCGGTCGCAGACCTCTCGGATCGACTGCAGGTAGCCGTCGGGCGGGACGATGATCCCGTTCGTCCCGACGATCGTCTCCATGATCACGGCCGCGACCGTGTGCGCGCCCTCGTACTGGAGGATCTCCTCGAGGTGCGGCGCGCCCGAGCAGACGGGGCACGGGTCCGGATGCCCGGCCGGGCAGCGGTAGGTGTACGGGTCGAGCATCCGCACGACGCCGGGGATGCCGGGCTCCGCTGCCCAGCGGCGTGGGTCGCCGGTGAGCGTGATCGCGCCGCCGGTCGCGCCGTGGTAGGAGCGGTAGCGCGCGATGATCTTGTGCCGCCCCGTGTACCAGCGCGCGAGCTTGATCGCGTTCTCGTTCGCCTCGGCGCCGCCGTTGGTGAAGAACGACATCGTCAGGTCGCCGGGCGTCACCTCGGCGAGCAGGCGGGCGAGCTCGGAGCGCGTCTCGTGCGCCATTGGAGGTCCAATGGTGGTGAGCTTCTGCGCCTGCTCCACAATCGCAGCGACGACCTTCGGGTGCTGGTAGCCGAGCGAGACGTTGACGAGCTGCGAGGCGAAGTCGAGGTAGCGGTTGCCGTCGGCGTCCCAGAAGTGGCGGCCCTCGCCGCCCGCGACGACGAGCGGGCTGATCTGGTTCTGCACCGACCAGGAGTGCAGGACGTGCTGCTTGTCGAGCTCCCGGATCCGCCTGGCGTCTAGTCCCGCTTCGACTGCCACGACGCGATCCTAGCGCGGCTGCGCCCAGTGCTCGTCCCAGAACGCCGACTGCTGCTTGCCGTCGACGTCGGTGAAGCCGTACTCGCGCGCGAGCGCCGGCGTCGTGAAGAGGCCGCCGGACTTCTCGAGTACGTTCGGATCTGCCGCGAGCGCGGCGATCCCGCGCCCCGGGAACTCGGGCGACTCCGCCTTCGCCGCCGCCTCCGGGGTCAGGTCCATCCGCTCGAGCCGCATCCAGCCGGGCGAGACCGCGACGCACGCGACGCCGTGCGGGCGAAGGTCGTCCGCCATCTGCTCGGTCAGCTTGTTCGTCGCGTTCTTGACCACCTCGTAGAACGTGACCCCGTGCGGGCGGTCGAGCACCCACGTCATGTTCACGATCAGCCCGCGTCCCGCCTCGATCATCGTCGGCGCTGCGAGCATCGACGCGTAGGCCGCGGCGCGCAGGCCTCCCTGGAACATCAGGTCCCAGTGGCGCCACTCCATCTCCCAGAACGGGGTCTCGAAGTAGAGCGGCAGCTCGTAGCCGCTCCAGGCGTTGTTGACGAGCAGGTCGAGGCGGCCGTGCTCGCACCGGATCCGCTCGAACAGCGCGTCCACCTGCGCGTCGTCGGTGTGGTCGCAGCGGACGGCGATCCCGGTGCCGCCGCGGGCGGTGACCTCGTCGGCGGTGTCGTCGATCGTGCCGGGGCGGCCGAGCGTCGTCGGCTCGCCGCGGACGGAGCGGCCGCTGACGTAGACGGTGGCGCCCTCCTCGCCGAGCACGAGCGCGATCCCCTTGCCGCCGCCGCGGCTCGCACCGGTGACCAGCGCAACCGTCTCGGTCAGTCTCATCTCGGGCCCCATCGTAGGCCGCTAGTCTGGCCCTGACTCGAAGGAGGCGGGAGATGACCGAGGTAGCGGATCAGTTCACGGAGGAGCGCTCGGGCGAGGTCACGCGGATCTCGCACTGGATCGACGGGCAGCGCGTCGAGGGCACGTCGAGTCGCAGCGGCCCGGTGTACAACCCCGCGACCGGCGAGCAGAGCGGGGAGGTCGACTTCGCGACGGTCCAGGAGGTCGACGCGGCGGTGCAGGCCGCGAAGCGCGCGTTCGCGTCCTGGCGGACGATGTCGCTCTCGCGCCGCACCGACCTGTTCTTCCGCATCCGCGAGCTCGTCCACGACCACTCCGACGACCTCGCGAAGCTGCTGACGCTCGAGCACGGCAAGGTGCTCTCCGACGCGAAGGGGGAGGTCGCGCGCGGGCTCGAGGTGATCGAGTTCTGCTGCGGCATCCCGGAGCTGCTGAAGGGCGGCTACTCGGAGCAGGCCTCGACCGGGATCGACGTCTACTCGATCCGCCAGCCGCTCGGCGTCGTCGGCGGGATCACGCCGTTCAACTTCCCGGCGATGGTGCCCATGTGGATGTGGGCGCCGGCGATCGCGTGCGGCAACTGCTTCGTCCTGAAGCCGTCCGAGAAGGACCCGTCCGCCTCGATGCTCACCGCCGAGCTG
Source organism: Gaiellaceae bacterium (assembly GCA_035455605.1). Lineage (GTDB taxonomy): Bacteria > Actinomycetota > Thermoleophilia > Gaiellales > Gaiellaceae > AC-32. Next base: position 17 of record DATIER010000028.1, on the reverse strand, counting down.
CTCAAGGAGGCCGGCCT